>NZ_JACCAS010000001.1:3161235-3477358 GCF_013409255.1 Paraburkholderia bryophila | reverse complement strand
CAGCGCCACGCGATGCGTTTCGCGCTTCAGCACCGGCAAGCAGTAGTAATGCGGACGAATGCCGCCCAGGAAGATCGCATTGCGGTTGTACAACAGATGGTGCGCGGTGATCGTCGCGCCCAGCAGCCCCGGCGCCACGCCGGCTTCGCGGATATAGTCGACCGCGTCTTTCGTGGTGATGTGCTCGAACACCACCTTCAGCGCCGGAAACGCGGCGCGCAGCGGCGTCATCACACGGTCGATGAACACCTTCTCGCGGTCGAACAGATCGATCGACGCGTCCGTCACTTCGCCATGCACCAGCAGCGGCATGCCGACTTCCTGCATGACTTCGAGCGTTTTCGCGCACTTCATGATGTCGGTGACGCCCGCGTCCGAGTTGGTCGTTGCGCCCGCCGGATACAGCTTCACGCCATGCACGAAACCGCTTTCACGCGCGCGGCGGATTTCGTCGGGCGGAGTGTTGTCGGTGAGATACAACGTCATCAGCGGTTCGAACTTCGCGCCTTCCGGAATCGCGGCGACGATCCGCTCGCGGTACGCCGCGGCCATGGCCGTGGTGGTCACCGGCGGCTTCAGATTCGGCATGATGATCGCGCGGCCGAACTGCCGCGCGGTGTCCGGCAGAACGGCGGCCATCATGGCGCCGTCGCGAACGTGCAGGTGCCAGTCGTCCGGGCGGGCGAGCGTGATGGAGTCGATGGAAGCGTTGGATGCGGTCATGGCGAGTGGGGACGAGGCTCAGCGAAAAAAGCCAATTGATGCGGTCAAACCGTCATTTGCGGCACAAACCCACGTCAATTTTGCTATTTGGCGCTTCTGGCTCGGTGATATGCTTGGAAAATCATCATTGTAACGGCTCGCCCCGTTCACAGGCTTACCCGCAACATGTGCCAACTTCTCGGAATGAACTGCGCCGCGCCGACGGACGTCACGTTCTCGTTCACCGGCTTTGCGGCCCGCGGCGGCGTCACCGATCACCATGCCGACGGCTGGGGCATCGCCTTCTTCGAAGATAAAGCGTGCCGTTTGTTCATCGACCATCAATCGTCGGCCACCTCGCCGATCGCCGAGATGGTCAAGCGCTATCCGATCAAATCGAAGAACACCATCGCGCACATTCGCAAGGCGACGCAAGGGCACATCCTGCTGGAAAACTGCCACCCGTTCATGCGCGAATTGTGGGGGCGTCACTGGATCTTCGCGCATAACGGCGACTTGAAAGACTATTCGCCGGTGTTGTCGGGCGTGTATCAACCGGTCGGGACGACCGACAGCGAACTCGCTTTCTGCGCGCTGCTCGAAGGCTTGCGCAAGGCCTTCCCCGGCGCGCAACAGCCGCCGCTCGACGAACTGTTCGCCGCGCTCGAAACCCTCACGCGCGAAATCACGCAGTTCGGTGTGTTCAATTTCCTGATGTCGAATGGCCAGGCGCTGTTCTCGCATTGCTCGACGCATCTGCACTACATCGTGCGGCGCTGGCCGTTTTCCACCGCGCATCTGGTCGATGCGGACGTGTCGATCGACTTCGCCAAATACACGACGCCGGAAGACCGCGTCGCGGTGATCGCGACCAAGCCGCTGACCGATAACGAAGTCTGGACCGCGTTCAAACCGGGCGATCTGATGATGTTCCAGCACGGCGAAGTAATCGGCCGCGTCAACGTGCCGGTGCCGGCTTCGGTGCTTGAGAAGTTGCGGAACCCGGCGCTGGATGCGTCTGCGTCGGCTACGACGATTGCGGCGGCTGACGATGCAAAAGAACCGGCGTTGGTCGAACTCGATCTCGAGGCCGCAGACGACACGGCCGCGTTCGAGTCCTGATCGCGCCGGTCTCGTTAAGCCTATCCGCTGAGTAGAAGTAGAAACAGAAACAGAAAAGCCGCTCCCCGGAGCGGCTTTTCTGTTTCCAGCCGACGAAGCCGCGCGCGATCCAACCCGCGGGGCCCGACGGCAACTCAGTGCAGAATCTTCGCCAGAAAATCCTTCGCACGATCCGACTTCGGATTCGCGAAGAAGTCTTCCTTGCGGTCGTCTTCGACGATCAAGCCCTGGTCCATGAAGATCACGCGGTGCGCGACCTTCTTAGCGAAGCCCATTTCGTGCGTCACGCACATCATGGTCATGCCTTCCTGCGCGAGTTCGACCATCACGTCGAGCACTTCGTTGATCATTTCCGGATCGAGCGCCGAGGTCGGCTCGTCGAACAGCATCGCGATCGGATCCATCGACAACGCGCGCGCAATTGCCACACGCTGTTGCTGACCGCCCGACAACTGCCCCGGAAACTTATCCGCATGCGCACGCAAGCCCACGCGATCGAGCAGCTTCAGGCCCTTCGCGTTCGCTTCGTCTTTCGAGCGGCCGAGCACCTTCACCTGCGCGAGCGTCAGGTTCTGTACGATCGACAGATGCGGGAACAGCTCGAAATGCTGGAACACCATGCCGACCTTCGAACGCAGCTTCGACAGATTGGTTTTCTTATCCGTCAGCGATTCGCCGTTGATGATGATCTCGCCCTTCTGGAACGGCTCGAGGCCGTTGACGGTCTTGATCAGCGTGGACTTGCCCGAACCCGACGGTCCGCACACCACCACCACTTCACCTTTTTTGACTTCCGTCGTGCAGTCGGTCAGCACCTGGAATTGACCGTACCACTTCGAAACATTCTTGATTGAGATCATCTTGCGACCTTTTTCTGAAGACCTTTGACGAGGCTCGACGCGATCACACAGACCACGAAGTAACATGCGCCCGCGAACAGTACCATTTCGATATTCGTACCGTCACGGTCGCCAATATTGGTGGCGGTGCGGAAGAAGTCGGCGAGGCTGATCACGTAGACGAGCGACGTATCCTGAAACAGCACGATACCCTGCGTAAGCAGCAGCGGCACCATGGCGCGGAATGCCTGCGGCAGCACAATGAGACGCATGGCCTGCCAATAGTTCATACCGAGCGCAAACGACGCGTTGACCTGGCCGCGCGGCACCGCCTGAATGCCGGCGCGGATGATCTCCGAATAATAGGCCGCCTCGAACAGCGAGAACGCGACCATGGCCGACGCGAGGCGAATGTCGATATCCGGCGACAAACCGAGCACGTTCTGCAGCACCTGCGGCACGATCAGGAAGAACCACAGCAGCACCATCACCAGCGGGATGGAGCGGAAGATCGTCACGTAGGCCTTCGCGAACCACACGAAAGGCTTGAACGACGACAACCGCAACATCGCGAGAATGGTGCCCCAGATGATGCCGAACACGATCGCGATCAGCGTGATCTGGAAAGTGACGATCGCACCGGTCCACAGCGTAGGCAGTGCGCCCGGAATACCGCTCCAGTCGAAATGGTGCATTACTTGCCTCCGATATAGCCAGGCAACCGGGTTCTGGCTTCGACCCAGCGCATCAGTTGCATTACGACCAGATTGATCAGCACGTAGGCCAGCGTGACCGCGATAAACGACTCATATGTTTGCGACGTGTAATCGACCAGCTGACGCGCCTGCGCGGACAGATCCAGCAGACCGATCGTCGAAGCGACCGCCGAGTTCTTGAAGATGTTCAGAAACTCGGACGTGAGCGGCGGCACGATGATGCGGTACGCGACCGGCAGCAGCACGTAGCGGTACGTCTGCCATTGCGTGAAGCCCATGGCCAGACCTGCGGCGCGCTGACCCTTCGGTAACGCGTTGATGCCCGAGCGCACCTGCTCGCAAACACGCGCGGCGGTGAACAACCCCAGACACAGAATCGACGACGAGAAGAACTGCGCGCCCGGCGGCAGTTGCTTGAACCAGTTGCCGATGGAAACGGGCAGCAACTCCGGTATCACCAGATACCAGATGAAGAACTGCACGATCAGCGGGATATTGCGGAAAACCGCGACGTAAACCGTGCCCGCACCCGACGCCCATTTGTTCGGCACCGTACGCAGCACGCCAAAAAACGATCCGACGATCAGCGCGATCACCCATGCCGACAGCGACACGGTAATCGTCACCCAGAAGCCGGACAGCAGCCAGCCCAGGTAGGTGGTCGGCTCGCCGGTGGAGACCGGACTCAGCAGAATGCCCCAGTTCCAGTGATATGACATGACCAAGACTCCAGCAAAAAGAAACGGAAGAAGCGCGTGGCCCCTTCCGTTCCGTTCAGCGTTTCAAAAAAACAGCTAAGGTTTAATCGATTGCCTTGTCATTCGGGCTCTTGAAGAGCGCCTTCATGTCATCGCTTTCCGGGAAGTTCAGGTTCAGGCCCTTCGGCGGAATCGGCGATTCGAACCACTTCTTGTAGATCGCATCGGCTTCGCCCGAAGTTTCGACCTTCGCGATCGCGTCGTCCACGACCTTCTTGAATTCCGGATCGTTCTTGCGAATCATGCAGCCGTACGCTTCATGCGATTGCGGCGTGGCGACGATCACGAAATCAGTCGGCGTGTTCGACTTGGCGCGCTCGCCCGCGAGCAGCGCGTCGTCCATCATGAACGCAGCGGCGCGTCCGGTGGAGAGCGTCAGGAACGACTCGCCATGGTCCTTCGCGCTGATGATGTTCATGCCCATGCTCTTGTCCTGGTTCATCTTGCGAAGCAGGCGCTCGGAGGTGGTGCCGGCGGTCGTCACGACCGTCTTACCCTTCAGATCGGCCCAGTCTTTGATGCCGGAGTCTTTCTTGGTCATCAGACGCGTGCCGATCACGAAAATCGTGTTCGAGAATGCAGCCTGTTGCTGACGCTCAGCATTGTTGGTGGTCGAGCCGCATTCCATGTCGACGGTGCCGTTCTGCACCAGCGGAATACGGTTTTGCGACGTGACCGGCGTGAGCTTCACCTTCAGGTTCGGCATGTTCAGCTTCTGCTTGACGGCTTCCACCACCTTCAGCGCGAATTCCTGCGAGTAGCCGATGACGTTCTGCTTGTCGTCGTAATACGAGAACGGGATCGACGATTCGCGGTGACCCAGCGAAATGACGCCCGTGTCCTTGATCTTTTTCAGCGTGCCAGCGTCTTGCGCATGCGCGCCAACCGTAAACAGTCCGAGAGTCGCGAGCAGCAGCGCAGCTTTTTTAACCTTCATGTGGTGATCTCCTTGGCAAGAACCGGCGCCAGTTTAGCAAAGTAATTATTTTGAAAGTATGGCGATAAACCATGGTGTTGTGCCTACGCCGCTACGTTTTGCGGCGCTTGCGGCAGCGGCGTTCTGCCGCTGCCGGACATGCAAAGGCGGGCGGCATCGATACGATGCCGCCCGCCGGGTCAAACACGCCGTCTTGTGGACCGCGTTGAAGCTAACGATTTGACGCTGAAACTGAAGCTGAAACGCCCAGCGGACCCGCGAGAACGCAAGCCCGCCGTTTCACGCGGAACGATCAGGGATACAGGCCGCGCAGTTCACGCGCTTCCAGAATCCGCTTACACGCGACGATAAACGCCGCGGTCCGCACCGACACCTTCTGCTCGCTCGACACTTGCCACACGGCGGCAAAGGCTTCGCGCATCACGCGTTCGAGACGCTGGTTGATCTCGTCTTCGGTCCAGAAGAAGCTCGAGAAGTCCTGCACCCATTCGAAGTACGACACGGTCACGCCGCCGGCGTTGGCCACCACGTCCGGAATCACGAGAATACCGCGATCGTGCAGGATGTCGTCCGCTGCCGTGGTGGTCGGGCCGTTGGCGCCTTCCACGACGATCTTCGTCTTGATCTTGGCCGCATTCTTCTCGTTGATCTGGTTTTCCAGCGCGGCCGGAATCAGAATGTCCGATTCGACGTTCCAGAATTCTTCGTTCGTGACGGCGTCCGCTTCCGGGAAACCGCCCACGCCGCCCGTCTTCGCGACGTGATCGAGCAAGGCAACTGCGTCGATACCGGTCGACTTGTACAGCGAGCCGGTGTGATCCTGCACCGCGACCAGCTTCGAACCCGCTTCCTGGAACAGACGCGCGGCGATCCCGCCGACGTTGCCGAAGCCCTGCACCGCAATGCGCGCGCCTTCGATATCGACACCGATGCGGCGTGCCGCTTCGCTGGCGACCACGAACACGCCGCGGCCGGTCGCTTCACGACGGCCCAACGAACCGCCGAGGATGATCGGCTTGCCAGTCACGACGCCCGTGGCCGTTTGGCCCTGGTTCATCGAGTACGTGTCCATCATCCACGCCATGATCTGCTCGTTCGTGTTCACGTCCGGCGCGGGGATGTCGGTATTCGGTCCGATGATGATGCCGATTTCGCTGGTGTAGCGGCGCGTCATGCGCTCGAGCTCACCACGCGACAGCGTGCGCGGATCGACGCGGATACCGCCCTTCGCGCCGCCGTACGGCACGTTCACGGCCGCGTTCTTGACCGACATCCATGCCGACAAGGCCATCACTTCCGACAGCGTCACGTCCTGGTGATAACGCACGCCGCCCTTGCCCGGACCGCGCGACACGTTGTGCTGCACGCGATAGCCTTCGAAGTGCGCGACCGTGCCGTTATCGAGTTCGATAGGCACGTCGACGATCAGAATGCGCTTCGGGCGCTTCAGGGTTTCGAGCCAGCGGGACAGGGAGCCGAGGTACGGCGCGACGCGGTCGACCTGGCGCAGGTAGTTGCCCCACGGGCCGAGGTCGTCTTTATTCAGGTAGGAGGGAACCGAGTGCAACGTTGATGCGGATTGTGCGATTTGTTGCTGGGAAGACATGAACGCTCCGGCGTTGATCGAATACCAGCATTGTCGAAAAACGCCGATTTGAAATCCAATGCCGTTTCATTATCCCGTTATGTTTTTTTTGCATAACCCTCAAAAAGCCGCAAATTTGCGTCGCGTGCAGGCAGGACCGCGCGAGCTCAGGCACTGCGCTGCGCCAGCTCTTCGGAGACGACGTCCCACAGTTGTCGCACGAGAATCTGCCGTGCATCGTCGCTCTTCGCCGCGAGCTTGTCGCGATACAGACGAATCTCCATGCTGAGCGTGAGCTGCCCTTCAGGCGTGCCGCGCGTCGCGCGATCGAGACGGATCAGCTTGCCGTCGGCGACCGCGTCTTCCACCGCGCTGTGCGGCAGGAAAGCGATGCCGTGTCCGGCCAGCGCCATCGCCTTGAGTCCTTCGGCCATGTCGGTTTCATACAGCCGGTCCAGATGCAGACGCTCCGGCGCGTTGGCGAGAATGACCTCGGTCATGCGGCCCAGATACGCATTCGGCGTATAGGACAGGTAAGGCGCGGGCGTCTCGGGCGTGCCCGGCAGCGTGTAGCGCGGCCGGCCGGCGCGGCCCGGCGCGGAGAACGGGCTGATCGGCTCGTTGCCGAGCGTCAGCATGTCGTAGCGGCCAGGGTCGAGCGCGACCGGATGGCTCGGATGGTGATAACCCATCATCAGATCGCAGCCGCCTTCCACCAGCGCCAACGCCGCATCATGCACGTTCAGCGCCCGCAGCCGCGTGTGGATCGGGCCCATCTGCGCTTCGATGCGCTGCAGCCAGCGCGGAAAGTACGTCAGCGACAGCGTGTGCGGCACCGCGAATTCGATGGTCGCCTGCGGCGTCGCCGTGTGCCCGCGCAGCAGCGCGCGGGCTTCGTGGAACTGCGACAGCATCGCGAGCGCCTGCTCGTTGAACACCTGGCCAGCCGCCGTGAGCCGCGTCGGATAAACCGAACGGTCGATCAGTTCGGTGCCGAGCCACGCTTCGAGCGCCTGAATCCGTCGCGAGAAAGCCGGCTGCGTGACGTGCCGCAATTCGGCCGAGCGACTGAAACTACGCGTTTCCGCGAGCGAAACGAAGTCTTCGAGCCATTTCAGTTCCATGCGAGGTCTGCTGCCGGCAAGTGGGAAGAAGTCAGCATTCTAGTGGCTGCGGCGCGTCGGGCGGCGGCACAACCCCCGGCGACCCGAGCCAGGCGGCGTCCGGTGGTAAAATTCGCGGTTCCCGCAGTTTCCTCCGCGTCTTCACCCTTGCGTCACGCCCCCATCATGTCCGACACCCGCCCCGACACCCTCTTCGCGCTGAACGCGCTCTCCCCGCTCGACGGCCGTTACGCGTCGAAAACCGAAGCCCTGCGCGAGTGGCTCTCGGAAGCCGCTTTCATGCGCAATCGCGTCACGGTTGAAATCCACTGGCTGATCGCGTTGTCGCACGCCGGATTCGCCGAAGTGCCGCGCTTTTCCGAAGCGTCCGAACAGTTCCTGCTGCAACTGGCCGAGCGCTTCACCGCGCACGACGCCGCGCGCATCAAAGACATCGAGCGCGTGACGAATCACGACGTGAAGGCCGTCGAATACTGGCTGAAGGAATCGGTCAAGGGTCAGGAAGAACTGGAACGTGCGAGCGAGTTCATCCACTTCGCATGTACGTCGGAAGACATCAACAACACGTCGCACGGCCTGATGCTGGCCGGCGCCCGCGAACACGTGATCCTGCCGGCGCTGCGCTCGGTGCATCAGCGCCTCGTCGCGCTGGCGCATGCGCACGCGGAACAGCCGATGCTGTCGCGCACGCACGGCCAGCCGGCCAGCCCGACCACGCTCGGCAAGGAAATGGCGAACGTCGCCGCGCGTCTGGAACGCGCGATCGACCGTATCGCGAAGGTCGAACTGCTCGGCAAGATGAACGGCGCGGTCGGCAACTTCAACGCGCATCTGTCCGCGTATCCGGAGTTCGACTGGGAAGGCTTCTCGCGTGACGTGGTGGAACAGCGCCTGAAGCTCACGTTCAATCCGTACACGATCCAGATCGAGCCGCACGACTACATGGCCGAACTGTTCGACGCGGTGTCGCGCGCCAACACGATCCTGCTGGATCTGGACCGCGATGTGTGGGGCTACATCTCGGTCGGTTACTTCAAGCAACGCACGAAGGCCGGCGAGATCGGTTCGTCGACCATGCCGCACAAGGTCAACCCGATCGATTTCGAAAACTCGGAAGGCAACCTGGGTCTGGCGAACGCTACGCTGCGCCACCTCTCCGACAAGCTGCCGGTGTCGCGCTGGCAGCGCGACCTGACCGACTCGACGGTGCTGCGCAATATCGGCGTCGCGTTCGGTTACTCGCTGCTCGCGTACGACTCGCTGATCCGCGGTCTCGACAAGCTCGAAGTGAACGCGCAACGTCTGAACGAAGACCTCGACAATTGCTGGGAAGTGTTGGCGGAGCCGGTACAAACGGTGATGCGCGTTTACGGCATCGAGAACCCGTATGAGCAGTTGAAGGAACTGACGCGCGGCAAGGGGATCACGCGCGAGGCGCTGCAAACCTTCGTCAGCGGTCTGGCGATTCCGCAAGACGCGAAAGATCGTTTGCTGGCCATGACGCCGGGTTCGTATATCGGCAAGGCCGTGGAACTGGCGAAGCGGATTGCTTGAGGCAAACCGGCGGATCAACGACGCTTGCCGGTTCGACCGGTTAGCGCGGTAGATAGGAAATAGGAAAAGGGCTCGCTTGCGCGAGCCCTTTTTGTTGGCTGCTTGCTGAGCGCCCCGCAGTCCCCTAGAGGACTTTCGACGTGCAGCTTATTCGGCGTAGCGCGCCGTCAGCGTGACCGGCTGCGCTTGCGGCGCATAGCTGATTTGCTGGGTCGCCTGAGCCGCTGACTGCGCGTTCTCTGCTTCCCAACGCGCCTTGGCCTCTGCCAGGCGCGCCGCGATCATGGCCTGGTAGTCGGCTTCGCGCGCGGCCTCGCGCTGCGCGTCTTGCTGCGCAATCTGTGCCGCGACTTGCTGTTCGGCCTGCTGACGCGCAATGTCCGCGGCCTTTTGCTGCTCGAACGCGGCTTGCTGCGCTGCGGCTTGCTGCTGGGCGTCGGCGGTGTTTGCCGATTGAGCAGCCTGATCCGCTTCCCAGCGTGCCTTGGCTTCCGCCTGCCGTGCCGCGATCATGGCCTGGTAGTCGGCTTCGCGCGCTGCTTCGAGTTGCGCTTCCTGTTGCGCGGCCTGTGCTGCGGCTTGCTGCTCTGCCGCCTGTTCGGCCGCGCGCGCCGCGTTCTGCCGGGCGATTTCCGCTTGCTGAGCCGCATCCGCTGCCTTGCGGGCGATCACATCCGGATCGGTGTCCGAATTCTGCTGCGCCCGCATCAGTTGAATCTGCTCATAGAGACCGCCGACCTGCGCGATCTTGTCCGAATCGCTCAGTTTTGCCGGGTCTTCAGCGAAACGCTGGTTGTACGCGTTAGATTTATCCGCTGCCGCTTTGAATTCCTGCTTTTCCAACTGGAAAATCTGCGCTTCGTCGAGTCCGCGATACTGCTCCGGCCGCCACATGTCCGGCGTGGCCGCCATGTCGGCAGCACGCACGGTGTAGCTGGAACCCTGCGAGGCCAGGATGCCACCCGGCTGCCCTTGAATGTCCGCGCCATACATCTGCACCGCATAGCCGCCGTTACCGGCCTGAATCACCCCCGCATTGTTCACGCCGAGACCGTGCTCCGAACCCTCGAGCACAATTTTGTTCGCGTACATGCCGCCCAGCGCCGACACGTCGAGCGCCACCGCCGGTTTTGCGCCCGCTGCGTTCGAGGTCAGCTTGCCGGTGAAATTGCCGTTCGCGTCGCCGTCGAACTGCGTGCCGTTCTGCGAGTTGATGCTCCAGCCCTTGACTGCGGCATTCACGATCGTCGCGCGCGACAGCAGGTTCAGTTGACCCGCGCCAACGTCGAGGCCCGCGCCGTTGATCTCGATCGCGGACGGGGTCGCGCGGTTCGTATCGACCATCACGCCCAGCGGGCTCGCGGCTGTGGGGTTGAAGTTCGCGGCGGCCAGCGTCAGGACCGGCGCGTTGATCGTCGTGGCGCCGTTCACCGAAATGCCTGCCGCGTTCGCGATCATCAGATGCGCAGGCGCGCCGGCCACTTCCATTGCGCCGTTCAGTTGCGAAGCCTGTACCGAGTTGACGTCGGCGACGATCACCTTAGCAGCGGTACCGTTCAGGTTCGCGTTGGCGGCGAGTTGCCCGGCCAGTTGGCTGACGCCTGCCGCGGTCAGGTTGTTGAAGACCACGCCATTCTTGTCCACGTCGAAGTTGCTGAACGTGTTGCGCGAAATACCCGCCGCGTTCGCGCCGGCGATATTGACGATCGGCGTGTTGCCCGGCGTGCTGACCTGAGTCTGTCCGCCCGTTGCGACGATGCCGCCGGCCATCGCGCTGCCGGTCGCACCCAGTGCGGCGAGTGCGGCAACGCTGATCATGTGGAGACGATATTGCTTCATTAAAAATAACCTATGGTCAAAAAGAAGAACTCAACCGAAGGTTGAGGACAATCGGATCGGCATTCAGTTGTTTGGGAGCAAACAACGGCGTACCGACCGAAATTGAGGCGGCAACGCTTTTCCACGACGTCGACGCGCCGATCGCCGCGCCCACCACGTTGCCGCCTGAATTGGGTTCGCCCGCGACGGGCACGACCCGGCCCGCGTCGATGCCGGCCATCATCGTCACGCGCGTGCCGAGTGCCGGCAGCGGCACGGTCCAGTTCACTTCATTGCGCAGATAAGCGCCGGTGTTGCCGTACAGGTACTGATCACGAAACCCGCGCACCGACGTATCCCCGCCGACCAGCACGCGCTCGCTGCTATAGAGCGCTTTGGGCGCCACCTGCGCATAAGCCGACGACAACAGCGCCACGTTCTGCGAGGCTTGCAGGTAGAAACTCGCGCTGGCCGACAGCTTCGTGAAACTGGACGACGGTCCACCGCCCTGGCTCATATCGCGGGTCGCGAACGGCAGCCCCTGGCTGACCGCCGGGCTGAAGGTGAAGTAGCCCGAGCGCCCGACACGCGTCGCGAAGTTCAGGCCGGCCTGCGCGGTGCTTGTGCGCTCGGAACTGTTTTGAAGCTGGAATTCTTCGAGGTAGGTGTTGCCGGTGTAATTCGACAGCGACACGAACGCGTCCACTTTGCGCGACGCATTGCGCGCGAGCGTGCGGGTGATGGTGAAGCGGTTTTGCAGGCTGCTGCCGTGGTAGCGCATGGCCGCGCCGTAAGCGTTCAACGGCACCGCATAGCTGCCGGCCGCGGCCGCGTAGCTGAAGGTCCAGGCGTTGAGCGGCAGCGTCGCAAAGGCGTTGTACGTGCGGCGAAAGCGATTGCCGTGCAATGCCGGCGTGGTGGATATCGAGGCTCCGACCTGCTCCGCGAGGCCCATCGCATTGTTGATCGTGACGCCGGCACCGAGCATGTCGCGGCCGGTGGACTTCTGGCCGCTGTTGTCCGCGCTCACGGCAAAATTCAGCAGGCGCATCGGCTTGCCCGAGAGCACCACGTCCGAGTATCCCGGTTGCGGCGCGGCGCGCACCGCAACCTTTACGCCGCCAGGCACTAGCCGGTCGATCTGATCGACGCCCTGCTCGACGTCACGCAAATTCAGCGGCTCGCCCGCCATGCCGGCGAATGCCATCTGCGCTGCGCTGTCAGCGCGAGTCGTGCCATTACCGTCGGCGAAATAGACGCGCGACACGCGCCCTTCTACCGCTTCGATCAGCAGCACCCGACTGTTGCTTTCACGTTTCGGCAGCCACGCGTGGCTCGTCACGTAACCCTGCTCGACGTACCAATCGTTGGCTTTGTCGAGGATGCGGGCGAGCGCGGCGTCATCGAGGCAATGACCCGTCGCGCCGGACGCAATCTCCTGCTTCAGCGCATCCGGCAATAGCGCAGCGCCCGCGAACCCAACGCTGTCGACCAGCACGCACTTCTGCCCGGCGAGGGCGTCCTGGGTTTGTGCGGCGGAGGCTCGCGGCGCCGCGGCGGATGCGTCCGGCTCGCGCGTGCTGAGACCGTCGCGCTGTTCACGTGCCTGATCGAGCAGGCGTTGCTGCTGCTGATCCAGGATCGCGTGATTGGCGGGGTCGACCGGATCGAATGCCCACGCTGAGCCAGTTGCGCCGGCAAGCAACGCGCCGGCGCAAGTCATCGACGCCAGCGTCGCGCCACCACGCGCCGGCCCGGATACCGATAAGCGCGCGCGAAGTTCTCTGCCGGTCAAGGCAAATGGTTTGGGGGAATTCTCTGCAGCCTGCACTTTTCATCCACTGATCAACACACCGCGCCGGATGGCGCGAAATCAGCGGTGGAATGTAAGGCTAGTGAAGCCTGGCAGGGTTGGGAAACGTCAGAAGCGCGCGCACGTTTGTCGCCTGCGGGCGCTGTATCGGTCTGGACTGATACGAGGGGGAGGGAGGACCAACTGGGGCAATCCGCCTCGCCTGTCGAGGCGAGGCGGTTGAACTACGAAACATCCATTCACGACACGACACGCTACGCTCGTGTTAGCGCGTCTCCACCTGCTTCAACACTTCTTCGACGATCTGTTCCGGCGTCAGCTCGATGCTCACCGTGATCGCTTCATCCGGGCCCGGCTCTTCCAGCGTATCGAGCTGGCTTTGCAGCAGCGACGGATCGAAGAAGTGCCCGGTGCGCGTAGTCAGCCGCTCTTCCAGCACTTCGCGCGAACCCTTCAGATAAACAAAGCACACGTCTTTATCGCCGTTGCGCAGCACGTCCCGGTATGAACGCTTCAGCGACGAACACGTGAACACCGCCGTTTCGCCCGCCGTCTGCTTTTCCACGATCGCGGTACGGATGGTTTGCAGCCACGGCCAGCGATCTTCGTCGGTGAGTGGAATGCCGTGGTGCATCTTTTCCTTGTTGGCGGCGCTGTGAAACGCGTCGCCGTCGGTGAACGGGCATTGCAGGCGCTCCGCCAGCATTTCGCCAATTCTTGTCTTGCCAGCGCCCGACACGCCCATTGCGATCAGAATCATCAAAAACTCCTTACACGACCGCCGCGAGTGCGAAGGTCAAACCCAACCCCATCAGCGAGATGATGGTCTCGAGGAGCGACCATGTCTTGAAGGTCTGCCCCACCGTCATACCGAAGTATTCCTTGATCAGCCAGAAGCCGCCGTCGTTCACATGCGAGAAGATCAGCGACCCCGAGCCGGTGGCCAGCACCAGCAATTCCGGCTGAACCTGCACGCCGCCCGCCGCCGCGATCGGCGCGACGATGCCGCACGCGGTGGTCATGGCGACCGTGGCCGAACCCGTCGCGAGACGGATCAGCGCGGCGACCAGCCAGCCGAACAGCAGCGGCGACATATGGACCGACGTGGCCACATTGACGATCTCTTTGGAAATACCGCTGTCCATCAGCACGCGACCGAAACCACCGCCCGCGCCGACGATCAGCGTAATGCCCGCGATCGGCGCAAGACAGTCGCCGCAGAACTTCTGGATCTGCTCGCGCGTGAAGCCACGGCTCGCACCGAAAGTCCAGAAGCTGACCAGCACGGCGATCAACAGCGCGACATCCGAATTGCCGATGAAGCGCAGCAGATCGTTCGGCAAGGTCTTCGGCTCGGTGATGAGATCGGCCCAACTGCCGATCAGCATCAGAATCACCGGCAACAGGACCGTGAACAGGGTGATGCCGAAGCTCGGCAGTTCGCGTTTCGGCGCGGTGTTCTGTGCGCCGGTTTTCGCGGTGTCGTTGGCGCCGGCACCTGCGCCCGCAACCGCACCTGCTGCTGCTCCGCCGCCGAGAAACTGCGCGGCAAGCGCATTATCTTTCGGCAGCTTGATATAACGGCTGATCAGCAACGCGAACAACGGACCCGCGACGATCGCCGTCGGAATGCCGACGATCAGCCCATAGGCAATCGTCTTGCCGATATCCGCGTGATACGCCTGCACCGCGAGCATCGCGGCCGGGTGCGGCGGAATCAGACCATGCACGACTGACAGACCCGCGACCATCGGCAGGCCGACCAGCAGCAGCGATTTATTGGTGCGCTTGGCGACATTGAAAGCGATCGGAATCAGCAGCACGAAGCCAACTTCGAAGAACACCGGCAAGCCGACGATGATCGCGACGACCATCATCGCCCAGTGAATATGCTTCTCGCCGAACCAGTCGATCAGCGTCGTGGCAATGCGCTCGGCGCCGCCCGATTCGGCCATCATCTTGCCGAGCATGGTGCCCAGGCCGACGACGATCGCAATGTGCCCGAGCGTATTGCCGTTACCGGTTTCGAACGATTTGACGATGGTCGCCATCGGCATGCCGGAGGCGAGCCCCAGCAGCAGCGACACGATAATGAGGACAAGGAACGGATAAACCTTGTAGCGCGTGATCAGCAGGATCAGCAAGGCGATGGCGATCACGCCGAAGACCAGCAGCAGGCTGCCGTGGGTAGCTCCCATGAAGCTCCTCCTTTGCGTTATTCATTCTGAGTGCAGGACAAGCGGCCGGCACTTCGTCTCACGGCGACCTGCGCGACGCCTGAAAACCGGGCTGACCGCGCGGACGCTGAATTTTACTGTCTGTTGCCGCAAAACGCCCGCCAATCGGGCGTGGATATCGAAAAGGAGCCTCGCCGCGACAGCCTGGCTGGCTGCATCGACGAGGCTCCTTTGTGTCGGCCTGAGGCTCGGACAAAAGCGCGGACTGCAGCGCGACTAAAGCGCGAGCGGCCCGGTGAGCTTAATGCGCCGGCGCGGCCAACTGGCTCGCGGCACGCGCGAGACGCGTGACTTCGTCCCAGTTCTGCGCGGCCAGCGCGGCTTTCGGCGTGAGCCACGAACCGCCCACGCAGACCACGTTCGGCAGCGACAGGAAATGCGTCGCGGTTTCAGCCGTGATGCCGCCGGTCGGGCAGAACTTCAGCGTCGGGAACGGACCATGAAAAGCCTGCAGCATCGGCACGCCGCCGGCTTGCTGCGCCGGGAAGAACTTGACGATCTCGTAGCCCAGTTCCAGCGCCTGGATGATGTCGCTCGGCGTCATCACACCCGGCAACAGAGGCAGGCCGGCGTCCTGCGCGGCCTTGTGCATGTCTTTGGTCAGGCCCGGCGAGACGCCGAACTGCGCACCCGCTTTCTTCGCCTGCGCGCAGTGTTCGGGCTTCGTGATCGTGCCGACGCCGACCACGATGTCGTCCGCGAGCTGGCTCGCGCGTTCGATCGCGGCCAGCCCGGCCGCCGTGCGCAGCGTGATCTCAAGCACTTTCACGCCGCCCGCATGCAGTGCGCGCGACACGTGTTCGCCCTGCTCGGCCGAGTCGAATGCGAGCACCGGAATCACCGGGCCAAGGCGCACGATATCGCTTACTGTTTTCGATGTCATAGTCAGACTCCTTGTTTCTGCAGCATTTAGCTGGCTTGAGTGGTGCTTGTATGGGTTTCGCTGTGCACTTTCGCGTGGGCGGCGTGGTGAGCCGGACGCTCGCCCACCATCGCGCCGAACACCGAAGCGCCCTGCTCCGCCGGCGCGGCCGCCGCACGGAACACACCGAACAGTTCACGGCCGAAGCCGACTTCGTTTTCCGCCTGATGTTGCGGCACGGCATTGGGACGCGCCGCCCATTCGGCTGCGTCGATCTCGACGTCGAGCACGCCGGCATCGGCGTCGATCACCAGCATGTCGCCTGTGCGCACCTTGCCGATCAGCCCTTGCAGCAGCGCTTCCGGCGACAGATGAATCACCGCCGGCACCTTGCCCGACGCGCCCGACATGCGACCGTCGGTGACCAGCGCGACATGGAAACCTTGATCCTGCAACACACCGAGCAGCGGCGTCAAACGATGCAGCTCAGGCATGCCGTTTGCCCGCGCGCCCTGGAAGCGCACCACGGCGATGAAGTCGCGCTTCAGTTCGCCTTTGTCGAAGGCTTCTTGCACCGCTTCCTGCGAATCGAACACGATCGCCGGCGCCTTGACCTTGCGATGCTGCGCCGCCACCGCCGAAATCTTGATCACGCCGCGGCCGAGCTTGCCTTGCATCAGACGCAAGCCGCCGTCCGGCTGGAACGGCTCCTTGATGCCGCGCAGCACGGTCGTGTCTTCGCTCACCTGCGCGCCCGGCACCCATTCGAGCTTGCCGTCGAGCAGCTTCGGCTCTTCGGTGTAGTGATGCAGGCCCTTGCCCGCGACGGTGTTGACGTCTTCGTGCAGCAAGCCGCCTTCCAGCAGATTGCGCACCAGGAACGCGACGCCTCCCGCGGCGTGGAAGTGATTCACGTCCGCCTTGCCGTTCGGATAGATCTTGGCGAGCAGCGGCACCGCTTGCGACAGCGTGTCGAAGTCGTCCCAGTCAATCACGATGCCCGCCGCGCGTGCAATCGCGACCAGGTGCAGCGTGTGATTGGTCGAACCGCCCGTGGCCAGCAACGCGACGATGCCGTTGACGACTGCCTTCTCGTCGACCACATGGCCGATCGGCGTGTAGTTACCGCGCTCCACCGTCAGGTCGAGCACGCGGCGCGCGGCTTGCGCGGTCAGCGCGTCGCGCAGCGGCGTGTGCGGATGCACGAAGGCCGAACTCGGCAGATGCAGGCCCATCACTTCCATCAGCATCTGATTGCTGTTCGCGGTGCCGTAGAAGGTGCAGGTGCCATGGCTGTGATACGCGGCGGCTTCCGCTTCGAGCAGCGCGCCGCGGTCGCACTGGCCGGTGGCGAAGAGTTGCCGCGTCTTGGCTTTGTCGTCGTTCGAGAGGCCGCTGCCCATCGGGCCGGCCGGCACGAAGATGGTCGGCAGATGGCCGAATTGCAGCGCGCCGATCAGCAGACCCGGCACGATCTTGTCGCAGATGCCGAGGCACAGCGCCGCGTCGAACATGTTGTGGGTGAGCGCCACCGCCGTGCTCATCGCGATCACTTCGCGCGAGAACAGCGACAGCTCCATGCCCGCGTTGCCTTGCGTGATGCCGTCGCACATGGCCGGCACGCCGCCCGCGAATTGCGCGACGCCGCCGTTTTCGCGCGCGGCCTGCTTGATGATGTCCGGGTAGTTTTTGTACGGCGCGTGGGCCGACAGCATCTCGTTGTACGACGACACGATGCCGATGTTCGGCTCGCGAATCTGCTTGATGACGAGCTTGTCGTTGCCTTCCAGACCCGCGAAGCCGTGAGCCAGGTTGGCGCATGAGAGCGCGCCGCGCGCCGGGAACTTGCCCTGCGCCTGATGGATGCGGGCCAGGTAGGCCTCGCGCGTGGGCTTGCTGCGCTCGATCACACGTTGCGTGACTTTCAACAATTGCGAATGCGGGGAAACCATCGGAGCTCCTTCGTCGCTGGCTTTGAGGGACGCATACGCGCCGAGCCAGGTAGGTATCGCGGGGGATGTCGGATCAGCCGACTCACGTCATCTTAGTAGAAAAACTACACGATCGCAATGTGGGTTCGTGCTGCGCTGCCACATTCCGCAGATAGGCCTTGAGCCGTACTGGTGGCCTGTGTGCAGGGCATCTGCAAAACTTAGGGATTACACCTACGCGTCAATTTGTAGTTTTTGTACCTTTTGTTGCGATCAGCTATAGTCCACGCATTCTTCAGCATAGTGCGAGTTTTCCGATGATGCTGTCCCAGGTGGAAGAGATGCGCGACCAGTTGCGCCCGTCCGAGCGCAAGCTGGCCGATTACATCATCGAGGCGCCGCGCGAGGTGCTCGATCTGTCGATGACGGAAGTGGCCGCCCGCGCGGGCGTGAGTCAGCCGACTATCGCGCGGTTTTGTCATGCGCTCGGTTTTTCGGGGTTTCGGGAGTTCAAGATCCGCCTGGCGCAGGGGATCGCGGCGGGCGTGCCGACTGTCTATCGGGACGTGCGGCCGGATGAAGGAGCGCCCGGACTGATTGCGAAGGTGTTCGACCGGACTATCGGGACGTTGATCGAGGTGCGCAATAACCTGTCGCCGGATAGCGTCGAGTCGGCTATCGAGTTGTTAGCGAACGCGGCGCGTATCGAGTTCTACGGTGCGGGCGGCTCGGGGATTGCCGCGCAAGACATTCAGCACAAGTTCTTCCGGCTTGGTATGCCGAGCGTCGCGTACTCCGATCCGCATACGTATTCGATGTCGGCCGCGTTGCTTGAACCCGGCGATGTCGTGGTGGCGGTATCCAATACGGGCCGCACGCGTGACATCATCGAAGCGGCGCGCTCGGCGCTTGGTCGTGGCGCGAAGGTGATCGCGATCACACACGGTAGCTCGCCGCTTGCGCGTGTGGCGACGATCTGTCTGTTCTCCAACGTGGTGGAAGAAACCGATGTGTTTTCGCCGATGACGTCGCGCATGTCGCATCTGGCGATCGGGGACATTCTGGCGGTGGGGGTGGCGCTGAGTCGTGGTCCCGAGCTTGTTGAGCGGTTGGGGCAGGCGAAGGGAGTGATTGGGCGGTTGAGGATCGACGGCGAGGGTTGACCCGCTGAAAATGAAAAAGGCCTGCTCGATGGCAGGCCTTTGAGGTCAAAACGATGTGTGCTGCGATTTATTCGACAGGTACGCTGGCTTCGACACGGCGGTTCTGTGCGCGGCCTTCAGCCGTGGCGTTCGAGGCCGGCTGTTGCACGGCCGGCTTGCCACACGTAAAGGTCAATTCGCGCGGATCCGCCTTCGGCACGGTAGCGTCAACGCGGTCGATCGATTCAAGCAGCGTCACGCCATTTTCTTTGCAGGTCTCTTCAGCAACGCGGACGCAGCTATTCGAGCTTTCCAGAAGTCCGTCACAGCTGACGCGGTAGACGGGTACTGTCTGGTTCGGTACGGTGATCGCGTGAAGCTTGTAGGTCGGGCTGGACTGCGAGGTACACGCAGCAAGGAAGCCCACAAACGCACCGAGCAACGGCGCGCGGAGATATTTGACCAGAGTCGTGTTCATTTTCAAATATTCAGTTGCGGGAAGCGGCACCCCGCGGCACGAATCGCCGACAAGAGGCGCGCTTCCCGTTGAGTCAGATCAGGTCGGTAGGCGGACGGAACCGAAGTCCCGCCCTTGCCATTACCACTGGTACGATGCGCCCGCGCCGATGGTGGTGCCCGCTGCGCTGATACCCGCGCCGAGCTTGGCCTTCAGGTTCTGCGTGATACGAACCGACGCGCCGATTGCCGTAGCCTGGTAGCCCTTGTAGTTCGCGGTGCCGACACCGACTGCAATGGTCTTGCCCAGGTCGACATCCGGAATCATCGACAACGCGGTCGCTGCTGCCACACCGCTGTACGCACCTCGCGCCACCTGATTCACGCCCGACTGCACAGTTTTGACCTGCTGGTCCGTGTAGTCCTTGGCCGTCATGCCGCCCGGCAGGTTGCCGACAGCCGCACCGATCGAGTCGTTCATCTGGCCGACATTGACCGCATCGGTCGCCGCCGTACCGTTCGCAACATTGGTGATCTGGCGTTCGCTACCGGCAGAACCCACCGACATCGTGTTCTCACGATCCGCCACCGAGTTCGCACCCATCGCCACCGAGTTAGCTGCGCTGGCCTTGGCGTTTGCGCCCATCGCCGTAGCGTGTGAACCCGATGCGATCGCACCTTCCGTGTCACGGTTGCCGTCGGCGGAGAACATCGGATTGTTCGCCGCTTGAGCAATGTTCGTGACGCTCGAGATCGCCTGGTTCATCTGGTTCACATTGACCGCGTCGTTACCGGCCGTGCCGCCTGCCACGTTGTGAATCGTCGTGCCGCCGTCAACGCCACCACCCATCGTGATGCTGTTGTAGTTGGTCGTACCATCCGGACTCTTGTCGTACGTCACCGCAGTGTTCGTCGTACCGTTCGGATTGATGATGCCGGACGCCTTCAACTGCGCGACGTTCACGGCGTCCGTGTCAGCCGTACCCGCCGCGACGTTGGTGATCTGGCGTTCGTTACCTGCCGAGCCCACCGACACCGAGTTCGCACGATCAGCCACCGAGTTGGAACCCAGCGCAACCGAGTTCGCTGCCCGCGACTGCGCGTTACCGCCGATCGCTACCGACTCCATACCCAGTGCTTGCGAATCCGCCAGCGTCGAGTTGGCGTGGAAGTACGTAATGCCAGCGCCGTTGGTGATGTTATTCAACGTGTTGTTGATCGAGCTGATGTCACCGGCGTTCTGCGTGACACGGCCATCAATGTTGGTGATCGCGTCACCGATGTTGTTGACCGTCGTGCCGGCCACCGTGTACGACGGTGCCGCAATCGTGCCATCCGGATTCACGGTCGACCCGCCGCCCATTGCATCCGCTACGCTCTGCGACACGCCGAACAGCTGTGCCCCGTTGATCGCGTCGACGCTGCTCGCATTCACCGCGCCCGTTGCGACGCCCGTCAGTTGACGCTCGCCTGCCGTACCCGTGAAGTCGACCACCTTACCGTTCGTGTCCTTGCCCACCGTCAGCTTCTCGCCGGCGGAGGCCTGCTGCACCATCCCGGTCGTGCCGTTCATGATGTTGGTGATATCGCCTTCCACGTTCGTCACGCGGCCGTCGATGTTGGTCACTCGGCCGTCGATCATCGTAACCGCGTCGCCTACGTTGTGAACCTTGGTCGTCGTACCGTCGATGTTGGTGACGTTGTACGTCGGGCCCGTCACTGCGCCAGTGGTCGAGTCGATCGATGCACCGCCACCCAGACCGTCAACCGCCCCCTTGAGTTGACCGAGATTGACCGCCGCGTTGTCGACCGTGCCGGCCGCTACGCCCGTCAGCATGCGATCGCCCGCCGTGCCGGTGAAGTTCACTTCGGTGCCGTCGGTGTTCTTGCCGACCGTCAGCTTTTCGCCGGCTGCGGCTTGCTGCACCATACCGATCGTGCCGTCGTTGATCTGGTTGGTGATGTTCGTGACATCGCCCTGAACAGTCGTTACACGATCGTCGATGCTGGTGATCGCGTCGCCCACGTTGCTGACCGTCGTACCGCCAGTGCCGTCGGTGTGCTTGTTGATGATCCAGGTCGGGTTGATAACCTTGCCCGTGGTCGGATCAATTCCGGCGCCACCGCCAATCGTATCGGCCACGCCCTTGAGCTGCGAGACGTTTACTGCTGCGTTGTCAACCGTGCCAGCCACCAAACCCGTCAGCATGCGGTCGCCCGCCGTGCCGGTGAAGTTCACTTCGGTGCCGTCGGTGTTCTTGCCGACCGTCAGCGTCTCGCCGGCTGCCGCCTGCTGCACCAGGCCAACCGTGCCGCTGTTGATGTTGTTGGTGATGTTGGTGATCGCCGAGCTGTTGTCGGTGGTACGGCCGTCGAGGTTGGTGATTGCGTCGCCAACGTTGTCCGCGGTCGTTTTGCCACCGTCCAGCTTGTACTTCGGCTTCGTGATCGTGCCATCGGCGTTGACCGTCGAACCGCCGCCCAGTGCTGCCGCTTCGCTTGTCGATGCTGCCGTCAGTTGGCCGAAGTTGACTGCATCGGTCGCTGCCGTGCCGGCTGCCACGCTCGCAATCTTGTTCGTCTCCGACGTGTCGTGCTTGGCTGTGAACGAGCCTGCCGTCGCATCCCACTGCAGCGAATCCTTCTGCAGGCCGTTGATGTTGGTGTTGATCGTCGTGATGTCACCGGTGTTCTTCGTGGTTGCACTGTCGATCTTCGACAACGCCGTGCCGACGTCAGTCGCCGTCTGGCCCTGCACCGTGTAGGTCGGGGCTTTGATCGTGCCGTCAGCGTTGACCGCCGAACCGCCGCCCAAGGCCGTTGCTGCGCTTTGTGCCGTGCTGTAAAGCTGCGAACCATTGATCGCGTCAACGCTCGTGGCATTCACCGCGCCCTTCGCGACGTTCGTCAATTGACGTGCGCCAGCCGTACCGAGGAAGTCCACTACCGAACCGTCGGTGGCATTGCCGACCGTCAGCTTCGCGCCCTTCGATGCCTGCTGCACCAGACCAGTCGTGCCGTTGTTGATGTTGTTGGTGATGGTGCTGACATCGCCAGCTACGCCGTCGATACGGCCGTCCAGTGCGGTGACCGCACCGTCAACACCCACGGCGTCCTTGCCGCCGACCTTGTACTTCGGCTTGGTGATCGTGCCGTCGGCGTTCACCGTCGAGCCGCCGCCCAGTGCTGCGGCTTCGCTTGTCGATGCTGCCGTCAACTGGCCGAAATTCACCGCATCGGTTGCCGCCGTGCCGGCTGCCACGTTCACAATCTTCTTGCCCGCTACGCTAGCTTCGCCGTTCGGACCGTTGAACAGCACAGCCTTCACTGAGTTGCCGTTGCCGTCAATGACGCCTGCGTCCTTCAACTGCTTGACGTTGACCGCGTCCAGGTCGGCCTTGCCGGCCGCCACGTTGGCCAGCGTCGTGCCGGCCTGACCCGCCAGCGTGATTTTGGTCTTGGCTGCCGTGTCGTACTTGACCGCCATCGCGTCCGTACCAGAGGCCGTCGACTGAACCGCGCTCAGCGCGTCGCCGACGTTGTTGTAGTCCGTGCCATCGATGCTGTACTTGGGCTTCGTGATCTTGCCGTTCGCGTCAACGGTTGTGCCGCCGCCGAATGCGTCGGCAGCGCTTTGTGCCGTGCTGTAAAGCTGCGAGCCATTGATCGCGTCGACGCTCGTGGCATTGACGGCGCCCTTCGCGACGTTCGTCAACTGACGTGCGCCGGCCGTGCCGAGGAAGTCCACTACCGAACCGTCGGTGGCCTTGCCAACCGTCAGCTTCGCGCCCTTCGATGCCTGCTGCACCAGACCAACCGTGCCGTTGTTGATGTTAGTGTTGATCGTGGTGATGTCGCCGGTGTTCTTGGTGGTCGCACTGTCGATCTTCGACAACGCCGTGCCAACGTCAGTCGCCGTCTGGCCCTGCACCGTGTAGGTCGGCGCCTTGATCGTGCCGTCGGCATTCACCGTCGAACCGCCGCCAAGTGCGCTCGTCACACCCTTGAGCTGCAATACGCTCACTGCGTCCGTGTCGGCCGTACCCTTGGCCATGTTCACGACCTGGCGCTGTGCGGTCGCGGAACCCACCGAGACTGTATTCGCACGATCGGCCACCGAACTGTTGCCCAGCGCGACACTGTTGTCGCCCGTCGCACTCGAGTTCGTACCGAGCGCCATGCCCCACTTGCCGTCTGAGCTCGCACCGCCCCCAATCGCAATGGAATCGGCTCCCTTCGTGGTGGAATCGGCCAGCGCGCTGTTCGTGTGGAAGTACTTGATGCCGCCACCGTTGGTGATGTTGTTCACCGTGCTGGTGACGTTGCTGACGTTCTGGTTGGTCGCGTACAGCTGCGAGCCGTTCACCGCATCCGTGCTCGATGCCGACAGCGTGCCTACCTTCACATTTGTGACGGTCGTGCCAGTAGCGCCGCCGCCCAGCGTCACCTTGTCCTTCGTCGTGCTGTCATACGCCACGAACGCGTTTGTCACGTTGCCCGACGTGTCCGTCGACAGACCTGCTGCCTTCAGCTGTTTCACGTTCACCGCATCCGTGTCGGCTGTGCCTGCTGCCACGTTTGCGATCTGGCGCTCAGCGCCGGCCTTGCCCACCGAGACACTGTTGGCACGGTCCGCGAGCGCGTTATAGCCCAGCGCAACGGCGTTGGTTGCCGTCGACGACGCACCACTACCCAGCGCCACCGAATTGGCCAGGCTGGTCATGGCATTGGCACCGAGCGCAACCGACCACGAACCCGTCGCATTGCTGTTGGCACCCACTGCAACGGTCGATCCGTCCTGCGCATTTGCCGTGTTGCCGATCGCTACGCCATTGGTACTTTTGGCCGTGGCCTTGGAACCAATTGCGATCCCATCGCTACCTGTAGCTGACGAATCAGCGCCAGAAGAATTGACGTGGAAGTACTTGATGCCGGCATTCCCGTTGGTAATGTTGCTGACAGTCGTGCTCAGGTTCGTCACGTTGCTGTTCGTCGCGAACAGCTGCGAACCGTTCACCGCATCCGTGCTCGATGCCGACAGCGTGCCTGCCTTCACATTTGTGACGGTCGTGCCAGTAGCGCCGCCGCCCAGCGTCACCTTGTCCTTCGTCGTGCTGTCATACACCACGAACGCGTTTGTCACGTTGCCCGACGTGTCCGTCGACAGACCTGCTGCCTTCAGCTGTTTCACGTTCACCGCATCCGTGTCGGCTGTGCCTGCTGCCACGTTCACCAGCTTTTTGTTCTTCACATCCGCATTGCCGCCCGTTGCGCTGAACTGCACCGCATTCGCTGCTGCCGTCTTCGCCGCGTCTGCCGTACCCTGTGCGGTCGTCACGTTGCTGTTCGTCGCGTACAGCTGCGAACCGTTCACCGCATCCGTGCTCGATGCCGACAGCGTGCCTGCCTTCACATTTGTGACGGTCGTGCCAGTAGCGCCGCCGCCCAGCGTCACCTTGTCCTTCGTCGTGCTGTCATACGCCACGAACGCGTTTGTCACGTTGCCTGACGTGTCCGTCGACAGACCTGCTGCCTTCAGCTGTTTCACGTTCACCGCATCCGTGTCGGCCGTGCCTGCTGCCACGTTCACCAGCTTTTTGTTCTTCACATCCGCATTGCCGCCCGTTGCGCTGAACTGCACCGCATTCGCTGCTGCCGTCTTCGCCGCGTCTGCCGTGCCCTGTGCGGTCGTCACGTTGCTGTTCGTCGCGTACAGCTGCGAACCGTTGACCGCATCCGTGCTCGATGCCGACAGCGTGCCTGCCTTCACATTTGTGACGGTCGTGCCAGTAGCGCCGCCGCCCAGCGTCACCTTGTCCTTCGTCGTGCTGTCATACGCCACGAATGCGTTCGTCACGTTGCCTGACGTGTCCGTGCTCAGGCCAGCGTTCTTCAGCTGCTTGACGTTCACTGCGTCCGTGTCCTGCGTACCCGCGGCCACGTTTACAACCTGACGCTCTGAGCCGACCGCACCGACCGAAACCGTGCTGGTGCGATCTGCGATGGACCCAAAGCCAATCGCGGCGGCGTTATAGGCAGTCGCTTGGCTGAACACGCCCAACGCCATGCTCAGGTTCGCCGACGCGACCGACTGGGCGCCCAGGGCGGTGCCACTCGAGCCGCTCGCAGATGCGTTAAATCCGACCGCCGTAGCGTTAACTGTGCCGGAGGCTACGTTCGCATAGACGCCTAACGCAGTGGACTGCAGTCCCGCCGCACTGGAGTCTCCGCCCACGGCAACGGCGAACACGTCGGTGCTTTTTGCGTTGGAGCCAATGGCAACCCCTCTGCCGCCATCACCAGATGCTGGTGTAACCTGCGCACCACTTCCAATGGCGACTTGAGTCGACACTGCCACGGTCCCACCGTCTAAACCGCTAGCGCTGGCGTCAAGCGATGCCCCGGCGCTCGCAGCGAGCATCGCAATCATCAACATTTTTTTGTTTTTACTCTTCTTCCCCCGCCCCTTCGCTACTTCCGGCGCAGCCACATACGTCGCTGTAGTTTCATTCCAAATGGTTTTATACGACTTGTTCACGATTTCATCCTGTTGAATGTGTGATAACTGCTTCTGCTCTGCGAGGGCCAGATGGGCACAGCACGCATATCAGTGGTTACCGAAGGAATGAAAAAAGTGGTCGTACAAAATGAGAACTTCCGAACTATCTCACTAACCCTTCGGCTGACCGTCCGAATATAGATTTAGGAGCATCAGGGTTTAATAGGAGAACTCTTAAAATAGATCAGATTGACCTTAATTTATCCAACTCATAACCGTTTTCCCTTAAAAATGGGGAAAACGCTTCTTGTAAGCGCAGAAATTTCACTATCAAAAACAGGCATGAGGCAAGCACTTTATGAATTATCCGAACAAAATATTTTATATGCAGTCGTCGCAATATCAAGGCTTCAGAACAACCCCTAATTTCAATCCTCATAATTAAGAATTTTCCCAGATCAAAATCAGATCATTGATTTTAAAATTATTCTCATCCGCCTTACGAATAAATATCATCCCAACACTATTGGGAAACACATTTATATATTTTTAGCAAATTAAATAATTACACCGACTGATCCGGATTCAATTAAGCAACTCCGCATAAGCACGTCTTCAATCAATTTCAAAGGAATCGCAATGAAACACATTCTCCGACTAGCCGCCGTCGTTTCACTAGCACTCGCAGCAATAATCCCCGCATACGCAGCCGACCGTGACGAAGACGCCCTTAAGACCATCGAACAAACGTGGATCACAGCCTCCTCGAACACGGACCGCGTCACCCTGGACAGCCTGCTCGACGACTCCTTCATCGACACCACGCCGAGCGGCACACGCCGTAGTAAAAGCGACGTGCTTCTCGCGCCGCCTCCACCGCCGGGTTCGACGCAGACCCTGACGAACCTCGAGGTCCGCGTAAACGGCGACACAGCCATAGTCACCGGCACGAACCACTTCACCCTTGGCCCGAACGCCCAGCCAAGCGACTACTCGTTCACCGATGTCTTCGTCCGCAAAGAACGCGACTGGCGCGCAGTTTCAGCGCAAATAACGCGCAAGTAGTCGTGTCAGCAGAACCAGGCCGAGAACAAGAAAGCAACCCCGGCAGCAATCTCAAACGCGCGGCAAACCCCAGCCGCGCGCAAGAAATATCACGACCTCGTATTGACAGGGTTCTTGCTAGCGCGACCGCCCAAGTTATCCATTCAATCAGGAACTGAACATGAAACGCCTATCCTTCCTGGCCACCATTGGCCTATCCACCTGCGTGCTGGCCGTCGGCCTTCACACCGAGGTCCAAGCCGAAGCCACCTTGGTTTCAATCGAACAGATGTGGGTCGACGCCGCCGCTCGCGGCGACCGCGCCACACTCGACCAACTCCTCGACAACTCGTTCATCGAAACCATGCCCAACGGCGCGCGCCGCAGCAAAGCCGACCTGCTGTTCGCCCCCGCGCTGCCACCCGGCGCCGCGCAGTCGCTCGGCGATCTGAAAGTACGTGTTTTGGGAAATGTCGCGATGGTGTCCGGCGTCAATCACTACACGCCGGCATCGGGTTTGAAAACGATCGATTACGCGTTCACCGACCTGTATGTGCGACGTGGCGACACCTGGCGTGTCGCGTCGTCACATACGACTCTCGGGTCGGTGCATAACGTCTAACAGTGTGGAGCGTTGCGCTCCTATCAAAAGCTTAAAACGGCTTGATCACCACCAGCGCCACCGCTGCCAGCATGCCCAGAACGGGCAATTCATTGAACATCCGATACCACTTATCCGAGCGCTTATTCTCGCCACGCTCAAAAGTGCGCAACAGCACACCGCAGTAAGCGTGATAGATGATCAACAGCACCACCACGCCGACCTTCGCGTGAATCCAGCCTTGGCCGCGGCCGATGCCGATCACCAGCCACAGCCAGATACCGCAAGCCAGCGCCGGCACCGCGATAAACGTCATGAAGCGGAACAGCTTGCGCGCCATCGTCAGCAGACGCGCCGTCGCGGCGGGCTCCGTTTCCATCGCCAGATTGACGAAGATGCGCGGCAAATAGAACAGGCCGGCAAACCAGGAAGCAATCAGGACGATGTGAAACGTTTTGACCCAGAGCATCGGCGGTACCTGTAGCTGTGCGATTGTTGACTACGTTGATTGGGGAACAAGCGCGACCGCGTTGCACAGCCGCACTTGTGTCATGCGCCCGCCGAGGCGGCGCAGCGCTTATTGACGGCCTTCGCCGTGCCCGAGCACAACGTACTTCAGCGACGTCAGCCCATCCAGACCCACCGGCCCGCGCGCATGCAGCTTGTCGTTCGAGATGCCGATTTCCGCGCCCAGGCCGAATTCGAAACCATCGGCGAAACGGGTCGACGCATTCACCATCACGCTCGCCGAATCCACTTCGCGCAGGAAGCGCATCGCGCGGTCGTGGTCTTCCGTGACAATCGCGTCGGTGTGATGCGAGCCGTATTCGTTGATGTGCTCGATCGCCGCATCCAGACCGTCGACCACCTTGATCGCCAGCACCGGCGCGAGATACTCGGTGCGCCAGTCTTCTTCGGTGGCGTCGACGAGCGGCGCGACGCCCGCGTCGGACAATACAGCTCGCGCCGCCGCATCCACGCGCAATTCGACGTCCTTCGCGCGATACAGCTTGCCCAGCGCCGGCAGCACCTCAGCCGCGATATCACGCGCGACCAGCAGCGTTTCCATCGTGTTGCAGGTGCCGTAGCGGTGCGTCTTCGCGTTATCGCAGACGGTCAGCGCTTTCGTCAGATCCGCGCGATCGTCCACGTACACGTGGCAGATGCCGTCGAGGTGCTTGATCATCGGCACGCGGCCTTCTTCGATCAAACGCGCGATCAGACTCTTGCCACCACGCGGCACGATCACGTCGACGTATTCGGTCATCGTGATCAGCTTGCCGACCGCCGCGCGGTCCGCCGTGGCCACCACTTGCACCGCGTCTTGCGGCAACCCGGCCGCTTCCAGCCCTTCGCCGATCAGCTTAGCCAGCGCCGTATTGCATTCGAGCGCTTCCGAACCGCCACGCAGAATCGTCGCGTTGCCCGATTTCAGGCAAAGCGCGGCGGCGTCGATCGTCACGTTCGGCCGCGATTCGTAGATGATGCCGATCACGCCCAGCGGCACGCGCATCTGGCCGACCTGAATCCCGCTCGGCCGATACTTCATGTTGCTGATCTCACCGATCGGATCGGCCAGCCCGGCGACTTGCCGCAGGCCTTCGACCATCGTCTTCAGCGCTTTGTCCGACAGCGTAAGACGATCGATGAACGCCGCGTCATGCCCCTTCTCGCGCGCCTTGGCCAGATCGCGCGCATTGGCTTCCTTCAGCAGCGCGGCATCGCGTTCGATCGCGTGAGCGACAGCCGCGAGCGCGGCGTTCTTCGCCGCCGTCGACGCCCGCGCCATCGCACGCGATGCGTGACGGGCGCGGCGGCCGAGGTCGGTCATGTACTGGTCGATATCCATGGAGATTCTCTTGGTGCAGCGCACGCTTAGGCGCAGCGGACGGACAGAATTAGCGAAACATCGAAAGATTGTAAGACGGGTGGAGGTGATCTGCTTGAGGCGGTGGTTTGAGCGAATCAGAGGCGCTCAGGCCGCTCAAACCGGTCGGCGCGCGGGCACAGCAGCGGCTCCGGTCCGAGGCCGCGACGGCGGCACGGCCGCCGTCTTCGGCGACGCCACGGTCATCGCCAGCTCGAACAGACCGTCCCACGGATCAGGCGGCGGATCGTTGCGATGATTCCCCCGCGTACCGCCAGACAAACCCTTCACCTGCCGATCCAGCTTGGCCGCCAAAGCAAGCGCCTTCTCCAGCGCGCCTTCGGTGACGCGCGACAATGCCGGCCCGATCAACCGCTCGCGCGGCCCCCACACACGGTTCTCACGCACCAGCATCGCGAGCGGTTTGCCCGCCTCGACGCCGCGCTTGATCCGCAGCAGCGTGCGCACTTCTTCGACGACTGCCCACAGCACCAGCACCGCTGCCTCGCCTTCGCCACGCAGCCCGTCGAGCATGCGCGACAAACGGCCGACATCGCCCGCGAGCATCGCCTCGTTCAGCTTGAAAACGTCGTAACGCGCGACGTTCAGCACCGCGTCCTGAACCTGGTCGAAACTCAACGAGCCCGCCGGATACAGCAGCCCGAGCTTCTGAATTTCCTGATGCGCCGCCAGCAGATTGCCTTCCACCCGTTCGGCGATAAAGGCCAGCGCGCGCCGCCCTTCTTCACCGGCCGCTACCCGCTGGCCCTGCGCCGCGAGCCGCTGGCCCACCCAGTTCGGCAACTGCGCGCGCTCCACCGGATCGATCTTCAACGCGACGCCCGCATCGGCCAGCGCCATGAACCACGCCGATTTCTGCGTGGCCGCGTCGAGCCGCGGCAGCGTGACCATGGTCAGCACGTCGTCGTTGACGGCAGCAGCAAGCGCCTTCAACGCATCCGCACCTTCCTTACCGGGCTTGCCCGATGGAATCCGCAATTCGACCAGTTGACGGTCACCGAACAGCGACATCGACTGGCTCGCGCCCAGCAGCGAACTCCAGTCGAAACCGCGCTCGACAGTGAACACCGAGCGATCGGTGAAGCCGGCCGCGCGCGCCGTCGCACGAATGCGGTCGCACGCTTCTTGCGCGAGCAGATGCTCGTCGCCGAACACGACGTAGAGGCCGGCGAGTCCCTTGGCGAGATGCGCTTCGAGCGCGTCAAGTCGCAGTTGCATGCGGACCGTCCGGCAAAGTTGAACGAAGCACCACGGTCACAGCGGCGGCGGCGGCAACGGCGCACGCGGCGCCACCGCCGGCACTTCCTGACCCGGCGCCGGATGCAGCGAGCGCACGATCGACAGACGGCGCGTGAGCTGGTCGATCGCGTCGTTTTCCATGTCGGCGTACAGGATGTCCGCTTCCGCCGCCTTGGCTTGCGAATACTGGTCGCTATAGGTCATCGCGCGATTCAACGAAATCACGCTCGGCGGAATCAGCACCGTGCCGTCTTTTCCGACCAGCGAGTAAGTCATCGAGAGGTTCATTTGATACTCCTCGACCACGCCCAGCGAATTCAGCGTCAGCGTGCTGACGCCACGGCCTTCGCCGATCGTCAGCGTCGCGTCGGAATTGGCGAGCGAGGTGACCACCACCGTATCGCTGCCGCCTTGCACCATGCGCGTGAGGCGCGCGCTGGCCGCCGGCGAACCGCCGGCGACATAGAGGCGTTTAAACGCGTAGTCCTGCTGGCCACGCAACTGGAAGCCGCAAGCGGACAACATCAGCACGCTGCAAGCCAGCGTCAATACCATTCTGCGAGTCACATTGGCTCCTGGTTCGCAGTAGATTCCGCAGCGAGAAACAGGCGCCGCCGTGCGCGACCGACCCTGTCCGCTGTCATGTTCTCGTCTCGAGTCAAACGACCACGTTCACGAGTCGGCCCGGCACCACGACGATCTTCTTCGGGGCCTTGCCTTCGCTGAACTTCGCGACCATTTCGTGAGCGGCCGCGAGCTGTTCGATTGCTTCACGCGTGGCGTCTTTCGCCACGGTGATCGCGCCGCGCACCTTGCCGTTCACCTGCAGCACGAGTTCGATCTCCGACTGTTCCAGCGCCTGCTCGTCGACCTTCGGCCATGCCGCGTCGAGCAGCGAACCGTGGACGTCGGCGAAACCGAGTTCCTGCCACAACTGGAACGCGAGGTGCGGCACCACTGGGTACAGCACGCGCAGCATCACGCTGTACGTTTCGCGCAGTACGGCCGGCTGGGCACCCTTCGCGCTGTCGAGCGCGTTGAGCATCTTCATCGCGGCCGACACCACCGTGTTGTACTGCAAACGCTGATAGTCGAAGTCAGCCTGCTTCAGCACGCTGTAGATCTCGCGGCGCAGCGTCTTGTCGACGTCGCCGAGTTTTGCAGCGTCGAACGTACCGCCCGAGCGCAACGCGGCTTCGTTCGCCTGACTGAAGCTCCACACGCGGCGCAGGAAACGGCTCGCGCCTTCCACGCCCGAACCGGACCATTCAAGCGACTGCTCGGGGTGAGCGGCGAACATCACGAACAGACGCGCGGTGTCCGCACCGTGCTGGTCGATCAGCAATTGCGGATCGACGCCGTTGTTCTTCGACTTCGACATCTTCTCGATGCCGCCGAGCACGACCGGCTGGCCATCCGCGTTCAGGATCGCGCCGACCGGGCGGCCCTTGTCGTCGAACGAGACCGTGACGTCGGCCGGGTTGTACCAGGTCTTCTTGCCGGCATCGCTTTCGCGGTAGTACGTTTCGTTGAGCACCATGCCCTGCGTGAGCAGGTTCTTCGCCGGCTCGCCGAACTTGACGAGGCCCAGGTCGCGCATCACCTTCGCCCAGAAACGCGAGTACAACAGGTGCAGAATCGCGTGCTCGATACCGCCGATGTACTGATCCATCGGCGCCCAGTAATCGGTGCGCTCGTCGACCATGGTCTTCGCATTCGGCGACGCGTAGCGGTAGAAGTACCACGACGAATCGACGAAGGTGTCCATCGTGTCGGTTTCGCGTTTGGCCGCGCTGCCGCACGTCGGGCAGGTGCAGTTCACGAACGCTTCGGATTTAGCGAGCGGATTGCCCGTGCCGTCCGGCACGAGGTCTTCCGGCAGCACCACCGGCAGATCTTTTTCCGGCACCGGCACGTCGCCGCACTTCGGGCAGTGAATGATCGGGATCGGCGTGCCCCAGTAACGCTGGCGCGACACGCCCCAGTCACGCAGACGCCACGTGATCTGCTTGTCGCCGAGGCCGAGTTCCTTCAGGTCGGCGGCGATCTGGTCGACCGCCGGCTCGTAGGCGAGGCCGTCGTACTTGCCGCTGTTGATCAGCGTGCCGGTCTTCTCGCCGTACCAATCCTGCCAGGCTTCCGTCGAGAATTCCTTACCTTCGACGGCCACCACCTGCTTGATCGGCAGGTCGTATTTCTTCACGAATGCGAAGTCGCGTTCGTCGTGCGCCGGCACGCCCATTACCGCGCCTTCGCCGTAGCTCATCAGCACGTAATTACCGATCCACACTTCGACCTGTTCCTGCGTCAGCGGATGCGTGACGGTGAAGCCGGTGCCCATGCCCTTCTTTTCCATGGTCGCGACGTCGGCTTCAGCCACCCCGCCGCGCTTGCATTCTTCGATGAAGGGCAGCAGTTCCGGCTTGTCTTTCGCGAGACGCGTGGCGAGCGGATGCTCGGCGGCAATCGCGCAGAAAGTCACGCCCATGACCGTGTCGGCGCGCGTGGTGAACACGCGCAGCAGCTTCTGTTCACCGTCGATCTCGTACGGAAACCCGAAGTTCACGCCGAAGCTCTTGCCGATCCAGTTCTGCTGCATGACCTTGACGCGCTCGGGCCAGCCGAGGCCTTCGAGGTCGTTAAGCAGTTCGTCCGCGTACTGCGTGATGCGCATGTAGTACATCGGGATTTCGCGCTTTTCGACCAGCGCGCCCGAACGCCAGCCGCGGCCGTCGATCACCTGCTCGTTCGCGAGCACGGTCTGGTCGATCGGGTCCCAGTTCACCGTGCCGGTCTTCTTGTACGCGATGCCCTTCTCGAGCATCTTCAGGAACAGCCACTGGTTCCATTTGTAGTAATCGGGGCTGCAGGTCGCGACTTCACGCGACCAGTCGATCGCGAGGCCCATGGACTGCATCTGCTTCTTCATGTAAGCGATGTTGTCGTAGGTCCATTTCGCGGGCGGCACGTTGTTGGCCATTGCCGCGTTTTCCGCCGGCATGCCGAACGCGTCCCAACCCATCGGCATCAACACGTTGTAGCCGTTCATCCGCAGATAGCGGTACATCACGTCGTTGATCGTGTAGTTCCGGACGTGACCCATGTGCAGCTTGCCCGACGGGTACGGCAGCATCGAGACGCAGTAGAACTTGGGTTTCTCGGTGATTTCCGATGTCTTGTACGCGTCGATGGCGCGCCATTGCCCTTGCGCGGCAGATTCGACGTCGGAGGGAACGTATTTTTCGTGCATGGTGTGATGGGATCGCTGGGTTCGGTGCTTTCGCACCGGCCGCTTTGGTGCTCTGCTGGATGAAATGGCGTCGTTCCCCTTCTGCGGGGGAAAGGGCTGATTATACCGTTCGCGGGCGGCTACGCCGCGCAGCGTCAGGCGCGGTGATGCGTTCCCGCGCGCCTGGTGGGCGCTGAGTGCGCGCTTGGTGCGGGCCGAGTCGCGACTAGTGCGCGACTAGTGCGCGGCGCCCTGCGGCAATCCGCCCGGCGGCGGCGGGTCCGTCACGAAGCCGATCCGCTCGAGCCCGGCCTGCTGCGCCGCGCCCATGACCTGCGCGATCACTTCGTAACGCGTGGAGCGCTCCGCGCGTAGCTGGATTTCCGGCTGATCCGCCTGCTTGCCCGCCTGCGTGAACTGCGCGCGCATCTGCTCCAGCGTGATGGGCTTCGCGTTCCAGTAGAGCTTGCCGGTGGCGTCGATGGAAAGGGAAATGGTCTGCGGCGTCTGGCGCGCGGGCGCCGACGCGACTTTCGGCAGATCCAGCCGGATCGCGTGCGTGAACAAAGGCGCGGTGATGATGAAAATCACCAGCAGCACCAGCATCACGTCAATCAGCGGCGTCATGTTGATCTCGGCCATCGGCGCGGCCGTCTGCTTTTTCTCGAGTCCGCCGAATGCCATGTCGCCTCCTTCTGCCTGAGTGCCGCGTGACGCGCGCCGGTGGATCAGTGAGTCGAGGTCTGCTGGACGCGCGACGGCGCTTCGCGCTGCTCGGCCGGCGCACACACGTACGCATGCAGGTCGTGCGCGAAGCCGTCGAGTTCCTCGGACAATTGCCGCACCATCCGTCCCAGCACGTTGTACGCGAGCACAGCCGGAATCGCGACCACGAGGCCGAACGCGGTCATGATCAGCGCCTCGCCGACCGGACCGGCGACATTCTCGATCTGCGCCTGGCCGCTCGCGGCAATGCTGCCGAGCGCGTGATAAATGCCCCACACGGTGCCAAGCAGCCCGACGAACGGCGCCGTGCTACCAACCGAGGCCAACAGCACCTGACCGAATTCGAGCCGCCGCTGCGACGCATTGAGTGCCTGCCGCAACGCCCGCAGCACCCGCTCGCCACGTTCGACGCGCGCCAGCAACGCACCCGGAATATCCACCTCGGCCGCATGCAGCGCTGCCTCGGCGAGCGGCGTGAAGACGCGCTCGCGGTCCACGCGCTTTAACGCGGCGACGCCGTCGGACAACGTGGACGCCTGCCAGAACTGCGCGATCGCGCGGTTCGCCTGGCGCTTGGCGCGCGTGAGAATCCAGCTCTTGACGATCAGAAAGCACCAGCTCGCAATCGACATAGCCAGCAGCACATACGCGACGCCATGCGTGATCGCGTCGCTGCTTTGCAGGTAATGGATGATGCCGCTGCTGCCTGCCATCTGACCTCGCCGGGGGAAAGTGATTTCAGGGCCGCGAACAGGGGCAGCGTTGCCCCTGCGGCCTGCCTGGCTTGCGAATGCGCTTAACCCGCGTCGCGCAGGCCGAGCACGTCTTGCATGTCGAAAAAGCCGGTTGCGTGGCTTTCGAGGAAACGCACAGCACGAAGCGCGCCTTGCGCATACGACAAACGGCTCGCCGATTTGTGCGTGATTTCGATCCGCTCGCCAATGCCCGCGAACAGCACCGTATGATCGCCGACGATATCGCCACCACGAATCGCCGAAAAACCGATGGTGGACGGATCGCGCTCGCCGGTCACGCCTTCGCGGCTGTAGACCGCGCAGTCGTCGAGATTGCGGCCGAGCGCATGGGCGATCGTTTCGCCCATGGTCAACGCCGTGCCGGACGGCGCGTCGACCTTGTGACGATGATGCGCCTCGATGATCTCGATGTCGTAGCCGGTCGCGAAATGCTTCGCCGCGAACTCCAGCAGCTTCAGCGTGACGTTCACGCCGACGCTCATGTTCGACGCGAACATGATGGCGACCTTCTCCGCGCCGGCGCGCAGTTGCGCCTTCTGCTCGTTGTCGAAGCCGGTTGTACCGATCACCATTTTCACGTTGTGGCGCCGCGCCGCTTCGAGATGCATCAGCGTGCCTTCGGGGCGCGTGAAGTCGATCAGGTAGTCGGACTCGGCGAACACGCGCTCGATGTCGTCGGTGAGCAGCACGCCCGTCTGTTTGCCGAGAAACGCGCCGGCGTCCTGGCCGAGTTGCGGGGAGCCCGCCCGGTCGAGCGCGCCGGACAGCGTGACGCCGGCATCGTTGAGGACGGTTTCGATGAGCATGCGGCCCATACGGCCCGATGCGCCAGCAATGGCAATTTTCATGGCTTCGAGGGTTCGGAAAAAGCAAAAACCCCGGCAAATGCGGGGGGAAGCGGCGGCGAGCAGCACGCCCGGGCGCCGCGCATCACTGAAAAATGCAGAGAACCGGACCGGCGCCGCGCACCACGCGATGGCGCGTGCGCGGTGCCCGATCCTGTGCCCGTCTTAAGACACGGACAGCGGGATTAGCCGCCCGTTCCCGAAGTCGACGGAGAAGAGGTCAGCGGTGCGTTGTACGTCGGGCCGCCGTTGCTGCTTTGCGGACCCGTCGGGCCGACCGGATTGCTGTTGTCCGTATTCGGATTTTGCGGCGGCGGCGGACGGTGGAACTGGAACTGCGGCTGACCCGCGGCCGTCGGCCCTGTTGACGGGATGCCACCACCGCTGGCGGTCGGCGCGCTCGGCACGGACGGCCGCAAGCCACTGCCCGACGACACAGCGTTAGTCGCGCGATTGGCGGCTTGCGCCGCTTCCGCGTTGGCGTCCGTGGACGGCACGGCTGCTGCTGTAGCGCCGACGACAGCCGTCGACGAGGCCGGTGCAGCAGCGGCAGCAGCCGGCGCGCTCGCGCCGCTGGCCGGGCTGAGCAACGCCGCAGCCTTCTTCTTGCCGAGCTTGTCGCCGTCGATTTCAGCCAGCAACTCGAGGTTGGACGGCAGATCTTCGCCGCCGCTCCAGCTTGCGACCCGGTCACCCGAGAACATCACCACGAAATCGCGCTGCTGCACGACGTTGGTCGAGCCGCGCTTGAAATAGAACACGTAGTCCCAGCGGTCCGCGTGGAACATGTCGGTCAACAGCGGCGTGCCGAGCAGTTGCTTCACCTGTGCGCGCGACATGCCGGCCTGCATTTGCGCAGCCGCTTCTTTCGAAACAAAGTTGCCCTGCACGACCGTGATGCGGTACGGCGTGATGCTTTGGGCAACGCGCTGTGTCAGGCTGTCGTAAGTGGAACATCCGGCAAGAACCGCGACAGTCGCAACAGCGATCAAGGTACCCCGCATGCGGCTCCCCCGGTAGATCAATTGAGATTTTGAAATCATTTCACTCACCGTGCGGGCCCGTGGACGAGCCGCGCGAGTTTCATTCCATCGAAGATGACCAGAACGGCAAAAACACATTACTATGAGAGCCCAGCATTGTACTCTAGGGATCCCTTGTCATGACCAATCCAACCGATCTCAAGAATATCGGGCTCAAGGCGACCCTTCCGCGCCTCAAAATCCTTGAGATATTCCAGCACAGCCCGGTGCGTCATCTGACCGCCGAAGATGTGTACCGCAACCTGTTGCACGAAGAACTCGATATCGGCCTGGCAACCGTGTATCGCGTGCTGACGCAGTTCGAGCAGGCTGGCCTGCTGTCGCGCAGCAACTTCGAATCGGGTAAAGCGGTGTTCGAACTGAACGAAGGGTCGCACCACGACCACCTCGTTTGCCTCGATTGCGGGCTCGTCGAAGAATTTTTCGATGCCGAGATCGAAAGCCGTCAGCAATCCATTGCGAAGGAACGCGGCTTCAAACTGCAGGAACACGCGCTGGCGCTGTACGGTGCGTGCACCAAGGAAAATTGCCCGCATCGCAAGCATTGACGCGCCTTCGGGTGTAGTGAGCGAGAGTCGGCCGCGGCGGGGTGCGCGGTCCGGCAGGTAGGCAAAAAAAGACCCGGCCGATGCGAATCGGCCGGGTCTTTTTGCTTCTGCGGCGCGGTGGGATGCGGTCTATCCGCGACGCGCGCGTATGGCCTTATTCGACCAACTCCGCGCTCGCTTCGAACACCAGCCGCCACGGCTCAGCCAATGACAATTCATCGCAATTGGGCTGCTCACCGCCGCGATCGACCACCACGAAATCGCTCACCCGATCGAGCGCCAGCAACGGGTGATGCCAGACGCCCTTCGCGTAGTTCACGCCCTGCCAGGCGTCGGTCCAGAATGCGCGCATCCGCGACGGCTCGAATTCACCCGCCGGCGCGACCACCACCAGATAGCGGCCCGCCGTCAACGGAATGAAAGCCTGACTGCCGAGCGGATGCCGCTCCATCATCGTGATCTCCACCGGTAGCGCGCGCGGTTGCGCGCGAAACAGGTTGATCAGCGGCCGGCCGCCCTGCTCCGTCACATCGACGCTGGCGAGGTCGTGAAAGCGCTCGGTCGTACCGCCGTTGATCGCGAAGTGGCGCGCGCCGTCCAGTTCGATCACGTCGCCGAACGGCGCGAAGGCCGTCCGCGTCAGGCGCTCCATCTGCAATGTTTTCATCGACGAGCTCCGTTACGCGATTTCGCCCCACAAGCGCAGGCGCGACACGCCGCCGTCCGGAAAGATATTGAAACGCACATGCGTGACCGGACCCAGCGACGCGATGCCGTCCGCGAAGGTGTGGACGTGATCCATCTGCAGCTTCTGTTCACCGAGCAGCACCGGCCAGAACATGGCCTGCGTGATGAGCGAATCGTCGGTGCCGCCCGTCACCGTGGCCGCTTGCAGCGAGCAGCGGTCCGGGTAGTTGCCCTTGAAGTGCGCGGTGTCGACTTCGATTTTGCGGATCACGCCCGGCCGCGCCAGCGCGACGATCGCCCAGTCGTTGCCCGGCTCGCGGCGGCGGCGGGTTTCCCAGCCGTCGCCCATGTTCACGCCGCGACCCGGCATCAGCATTTGCGAGGCGGGACCGAAGTGCTGATTGTTGGCCGCGACCAGATACGCGCCGTTCTCGACGGCGGCGAGGTCCAGCAGCGTGCCGCTGTCGACGCGCTCCCAGTCGCGCTTCGGCTGGCCATACACGCGCAAACGGGCGAGGCCGCCGTCCGGATACAGATTCACTCGAAGATGCGTGAACGCGCGCGCGTCGCCCACTTCGACGTAATGGTGCTGGTTGCCTTGCAGCGTAGTGGCCGGCACAAGCGGTTGCCAGTCGGCGTTATCGGACGGCACGTCGCCGTCCGCGTAGCAGGCTTCAATCGATGCGGCCGGCGGGAAGTTGCCGGTGAAGTGGCTCGTGTCCAGATCGACGCCATGCACGACGCCCGGACGCGCGAGGCGGATCACGCAGTAGTCGTGGCCGGTGGTGCGCTTGCGGCGAGTTTCCCAGCCGTCCATCCACTTGCCGTGGTCGTCGTATTTGCCGGGGATGAACACCGCGGGTTGCGGCTCCAGCATGCGTTCCTTGGGCGCGAAGAATTCGTCGCTGGCGTGGAGCGCTTTCGCGCCCAGTCGCGGGTCGGCGAGATTCATGTAGCGACGGGTGAAAGCGGGTGCGTTGGGGTCGAGGATCGGATTGGCCATAGTCTCGGTCAGGCAACGAAAAAGTGAAGGAGTGTCGGCGGATTGTCGTCATCCGCCGAGGCTGGAAGCGCGCTGCGTCGGCGCGCGGAATTCGGGGAATCGGGGAATCGGGAAATCAGACGGCCGGCGCGTGTTCGCCCGCGGCCGATTCGTCGCTCGAATCTTCACCGGCCGGCACGTAGCGCAACGCGGCATCGCGGTTCAACACGCGATGCGCGCGCACCCGGTCGATATCGTTTTCCCACACGGCGACCACCACCGTCGCCACGCAATTGCCGATCAGGTTGGTCAGCGCGCGGGCAATGCCGACGAACCAGTCGACCGGCAGGATCAGCACGAGGCCGAGCACGGGGATCGCCGGAATCGCGGACAGCGTCGCGGCCAGAATCACGATCGCCGAGCCGGGAATGCCGTGCGCGCCCTTCGACGTCACCAGCGACACCAGCACCACGACGATCAGGTCATGCAAGGACAGCGGCGTGTTGGTGGCCTGCGCGATGAAGATCACCGCGAGCGTGAGATAGATCGAGAAGCCGTCGAGATTGAACGAGTAGCCGGTCGGAATCACCAGGCCGACGGTCGAATCCTTCACGCCCATCCATTCGAGCTTGCGCATGATCTGCGGCAGCACGGCGTCGGACGAAGCGGTGCCGAGCACGATCGACAGTTCTTCGCGCAGATAGCGGATCAGCTTGAAGATGCTGAAGCCGGCGAGCCGCATCACTACACCCAGCACGACCACCACGAACACGAAGCAGCTCGCGTAGAACACCAGCACCAGCAAGCCGAGTTGCTTGAGCGATTCGACGCCGTAGGTGCCCGTCGTAAAAGCGATCGCGCCGAGCACGCCGAGCGGCGCGAGCTTGATGATGAAACCCATCACGCGGAAAAACACTTGCGACAGTTCGTCGATCAGGCTGCTGACGCGCTGCGCCTTATTGCCGAGCAGCGACAGCGCCGAGCCGAACAGCACCGAAAACACCAGAATTTGCAGGATGTCGCCGGTGGCGAACGCGTTGATCGCCGTGTCGGGGATGATCTTCAGCAGAAAGCCCGCGGTGTCCTTGAGGCTCTTGGCGTTCTCGGTGTACGTGGCCAGCGAGGCAGGATCGAGCGAATGCAGATTGATGTTCATGCCGACGCCGGGACGTGTGGCATACGCGAGCACCGCGCCGATCACGAGCGCGATCGTCGTCATGACCTCGAAGTAGACCACCGCCTTCAAACCAACGCGGCCGACTTTGCGCAGATCGCCGGCATGCGCCATGCCGCTCACCACGACGCAGAACACGATCGGGCCGATCACCATCTTGATCAGCTTGAGAAAGCCGTCGCCGAGCGGACGCAGCGATTGGGCGAAATGCGGATACACGGCGCCGATCACAATGCCGGCCACCAGCGCTATGACGACCCGGCCAAACAGCGAATTGAAAAACTTCAACACGGCTTTCTCCTGGTTGAGATGCTGATCTGTTCAGACTGGTCCGACCAGTACTGTTATGGCAGATAGTAGGAAGCCGATATACTGACGTCAAGGTTTCAAGGAACAGTGTTTACCCGTTGTTTTTGCAGCCATTTCGGGTCGTATCGCGAATGCGCAACGATGTGCCGCATGAGCGTTCGGCACGCGTAATACAATGCTGGTCTGACCACGCTTTCAAGTGAGTTACGATGAAAAACGCCCCGCACACCGTCACCGACGCCGCCATCGCGACCATTCGCGAACGCATCGAAGCGGGCGTCTATCCGGTGGGCAGTTTGCTGCCGGCGCAGCGTCAGCTTTCCGAGGAACTGGAGATCAGCCGCGCTTCGTTGCGCGAGGCGTTGTCCACACTTGAAGCGCTCGGTCTGCTGATGATCCGGCCCGGCAAGGGCGTCTACGTGGAAAGCGCGCAGGCGGTGGCCGCGCAATCGTGGCGCTTCGCGGAGCAATCGTCGCTGCCGGATACGTACCAGATGCGCTATGCGCTGGAAGGCTTTATCGCGCGCATGGCGGCGCTTGCCGTCAGCGAGGCCGACCTCGCCTGGTTCGAGCACAACATCACGGCCATGCAAACGGCGCTCGCGTGCGACGAACTCGACGAGGCCGCGCGCCTCGACTACGACTTCCATATGCGGATCGTGAATATTGCCGGCAACGCGGCGATCGAATCGATCCTGAGCAGCAGCGCGGACATCATGAAGGAAAGCCAGCGCATGCCGTTCTACCGACGCGAGCTGGTGCTGTCCACGTACATCGAACATCGTGTGATTCTGGATGCGCTGAAGGCGCGCGATTCCATCGCGGCGGGCCAGGCGATCGAGACGCATATCTCGAACGCGGCGCAGCGCGCCGGCGTGTACTTCCCGACGCCGTAGACGCGAACGTAGAGGCAAACGCGTTAGACGCGGCAGATGCCTCAGCCATGCCAAACGCGCCGGCGCAGAACGCAGGCGTAAAAAAGCCGCTCCGAAGAGCGGCTTTTCTTTGCCTCTGACGCTTCAGCCCCGCCGACTCAGAGCCGGCAGCGCAATGCGTTGTCGACCTTACTTCGCGTTGGCCAGCGCCACAGCCGTATCCAGCATGCGGTTCGAGAAGCCCCACTCGTTGTCGTACCAGCTCGACACCTTCACCAGACGGCCCGACACCTTGGTCAGCGTCGCGTCGAACGTCGACGAAGCCGGGTTGTGGTTGAAGTCGATCGACACCAGCGGCGCCTCGTTGTAACCGAGGATGCCCTTCAGCGAGCCTTCCGACGCTTCCTTCATGATCGCATTGACTTCTTCGACCGTCGTGTCGCGCGCGGCGATGAACGACAGGTCGACCACCGACACGTTGATCGTCGGCACGCGAATCGCGTAGCCGTCGAGCTTGCCGTTCAGTTCCGGCAGCACCAGGCCAACCGCCGACGCAGCGCCGGTCTTGGTCGGGATCTGGCTATGCGTGGCCGAACGCGCGCGGCGCAGGTCTTCGTGGTACACGTCCGTCAGAACCTGGTCGTTCGTGTAAGCGTGAATCGTGGTCATCAGACCGTTCACGAGGCCGATCTTGTCGTTCAGCGGCTTGACGAGCGGTGCGAGGCAGTTCGTCGTGCACGATGCGTTCGAGATCACCGTGTCCGATGCCTTCAGCACATGGTGGTTCACGCCGTAGACGATCGTTGCGTCGACGTCTTTACCGCCCGGCGCCGAGATGATCACCTTCTTCGCGCCACCCTTGATGTGCGCGCTCGCCTTTTCCTTGGTCGTGAAAAAGCCCGTGCATTCCAACACGACGTCAACGTTCAGCTCGCCCCACGGCAGTTCGGCCGGGTTGCGGTTCGCCAGCACGCGGATCTTGTCGCCGTTCACAACCAGGTAGTCGCCGTCCACCGACACTTCGCCCGGGAACTTGCCGTGCGCGGTGTCGTATTGCGTCAGGTGTGCGTTGGTCTTGGCATCGCCGAGATCGTTGATGGCGACGATTTCGATATCGTGCTTCTTGCCGTTTTCATAGAAGGCGCGCAGCGTGTTGCGGCCGATCCGGCCGTAGCCGTTGATTGCGACGCGAATCGTCATGGTCTATCTCCTGATGGCTGAAAAAAATTCGTCTCTATTCGTCTGCGCTTCCCAGTCTGACCGCAACGCATGCGGCCAGACTTGCCGAAGATCAGCCGAGTGCCGCTTTGGCCGTCGCTACCACGTTCTCGACGGTGAAGCCGAAATGCTTGAACAGCACGCCAGCCGGGGCCGATTCGCCGAACGTGTCGATGCCGACCACGCCGCCTTCCAGACCCACGTACTTGCGCCAGAAATCCGTGACACCTGCTTCGATCGCGACGCGGCGCACGCCTTGCGGCAACACGCGTTCGCGGTACTCGGCGTCCTGCTTGTCGAACACGGTGGTCGACGGCATGGACACGACGCGGGCGCCGATGCCTTCGCGCGCCAGCGACTCGACCGCGTTCAGCGCCAGTTCGACTTCCGAACCGGTGGCGATCAGGATGATCTTGCGCGCGGGGATTTCGTCGTTCCAGTCGCGCAGCACGTAGCCGCCCTTCTCGATGTTGGCGATCTGCGCGTCCGTGCGTTCCGAGAACAGCAGGTTCTGACGGCTGAAGATCAGGACCGACGGGCCGTGATGTTCGACCGCGTGGGTCCAGGCCACCGCCGTTTCGACCGTATCGGCCGGGCGCCACACTTGCAGATGCGGAATCAGACGCAGGCTCGCGACGTGTTCGATCGACTGGTGGGTCGGGCCGTCTTCGCCGAGACCGATCGAGTCGTGCGTGAACACGAAGATCGACGGCGCTTTCATCAGCGCGGCGACGCGCAACGCGTTGCGGCTGTAGTCGGAGAACGTCAGGAACGTGCCGCCGAAGGCCTTGAAGCCGCCGTGCACCGCGATGCCGTTGATCGCCGCGCTCATGCCGAATTCGCGCACGCCGTAGTTCACGTAGTTGCCGGCAGCGCGGCCTTCCGCGTTCACGCGCACCGGCTTGGCGGCCTTCCAGTTGGTCAGGTTCGAACCTGTCAGATCGGCGGAGCCGCCAAGCAGTTCCGGCAGCACGGCCGACAGACCTTCGATAGCCTGTTGCGACGCTTTACGCGTAGCAATGGTTTCCTTGCGTTCGTTCGCGCCGGCGACGATCGCCTTCGCCTGTTCCGCCCAATCGGCCGGCAACTGCTTGGCCATACGGCGCGTGAATTCGGCGGCTTCCTGCGGATACTTGGCCTGATAGGCCGCGAACGCCTTGTCCCACTCGGATTCGATGCGCGCGCCCGCTTCCTTCGCGTCCCACGCTGCATAGACTTCCTGCGGAATCACGAACGGCTCCCACTTCCAGCCGATCTTTTCACGCGTGGCCGCGATTTCCTTGTCGCCGAGCGGCGAGCCGTGCGAATCGTGGCTGCCGGCCTTGGTCGGCGCGCCTTCTCCGATCACGGTCTTGCAGCAGATCAGCGTCGGCTTGTCGGATTGCTTGGCTTGTTTGATCGCCGCGTCCACCGCGTCGACGTCGTGGCCGACCACGTTCGGGACCACGTTCCAGCCGTACGCTTCGAAGCGCTTCGGCGTGTCGTCGTGGAACCAGTGCACCACTTCGCCGTCGATCGAGATGCCGTTGTCGTCGTAGAACGCGATCAGCTTGTTCAGCTTCAGCACGCCCGCGAGCGAGCAGGCTTCGTGCGAGATGCCTTCCATCAGACAGCCGTCGCCGACGAACACGTAGGTGTGGTGGTCGACGATCTTCGCGTCGGGCTTGTTGAATTCGGTGGCCAGCAGCGACTCGGCGAGCGCCATGCCGACCGCATTCGCCAGACCCTGGCCGAGCGGGCCAGTGGTCGTTTCGACGCCCGGCGTGATGCCGTATTCCGGGTGACCCGGCGTCTTCGAATGCATCTGGCGGAAGTTCTTCAGTTCTTCGATCGGCAGATCGTAGCCGGTCAGATGCAGCAGCGAGTACAGCAGCATCGAGCCGTGGCCGTTCGACAGCACGAAGCGGTCGCGGTCCGACCACTGCGGGTTCGTCGGGTTGTGACGCAGATGACGCGACCACAAGGCCACGCCGATTTCGGCCATGCCCATCGGCATGCCGGGGTGACCGGAATTCGCTTTTTGAACGGCGTCCATGGACAACGCGCGGATTGCGTTGGCCATCAGGGAAGTGGGTGCGGGAGACGGGGTCGTCATGTCGAGTCCGGAGACAGAGTCAGAAAGCGGTGTGCGCTTGAGTCCCGGATGCTCGGCGGCCAGTTCGCTTCGGCGCACGGTGCGGCGCCAGGAGACGCGAAACGGGCAGAGCAAACGGACAAGGCTGAAAGCGTGACATTCTAGCAGAACGTTGCGCGGCTCCCGAGCGGAAACCCGCATGGCCCGAGGCCGCGCGTGAGCGCTGGGGTGTGCTGCGGTTCGGCCCGGTTCGGCCCGGTTCGCCTCGGTTCGCGGTTTACAATTGGACAACCTGAACCCACCGCGCTCCCGACGGAGCCCGTCCGCCGTGAGCGCTCCGCTGCTGTTTCACCCAAGTCCCGACGCCGTCTACGGATTTCCGCACGCACGACGGATCGCCTGTGTCGACTCGCCGTATCAGCGTATCGAGGTGTGGGACACGCCTCAGCTCGGCCGGCTCTTCACGCTCGACAGCCGTCCGATGACCTCCGTCGGCGACGAGTTCATCTATCACGAATGCATGGTGCATCCAGCCGCGCTCACGCATCCGGCGCCGAAGTCCGCGCTGGTGCTGGGCGGCGGCGACGGCGGGGCCGCGCGGCAACTGCTGAAGCATCCCGGCATCGAACGCATCGTGGTGGCGGAGTTGGATGCCGAAGTGGTGCGCCTGACGCGCGAGCATTTGCCCGACGTACACGGCGGCGCTTTCGACGACCCGCGCGTCGAACTGGTAATCGGCGACGCCGCCGGTTACGTTGCGGCGACGGCAACATCGGCGGAGACACGGTTCGATCTGGTGATATTCGACCTGACGCCGCCGGACTCGCCCGCAGCGGGCTTGTACACACAGGCCTTCTACACGCAGCTCAAACGGACGATGACCCCAACCGCCGCGCTCTCCGTGCATCTCGGCTCGCCCTACTTTCATGCGCAGCGCGTAGCCGGCCTGCTCGACGGCTTGCGCACGGCATTCGCGATTGTCCGCACGATGAGCGCCTTCATCCCGCTGTACGGCTCGCTCTGGATGATGGCCACCGCCAGCGACACGCTCGACCCCACGGCCCTCGACGCCGACGCGCTCGCCGCACGTTTCGCCGCGCGCCGACTCGAACTCGCCTCGCTGAGGCATTACGACCCGGCCCTGCACGCGGGACTGTTCTCGGCATCGCGCTCCGTGCGCGATAAACTAAGTCAATTCTTAACGTCAACACACTGAAGCGTGGGCACAATGTACGGTTCGCCCGGGCCGCACGATCGACACACCGATTGCGCAGTCGTCCCGCTGATCGCACAGCCTGCGTCCCGCCAACCCCTCTCGATCCGGAGAATCCCATGACCGCCTCCCGCCCAGCCGGTGTGCCCTGGTTGACCCCCTATCTGACAGTACGCGACGCAGGCGCCACGAGCGCATTCTTCTCGGCGGCGTTCGGCTTCGAAGTACGCGACAGCGTGCAGGACGACGGCGTCGTCATGCATGTCGAGATGACCTATCAAGGCCAGTTGATCGTGATGTTCGCGCCCGAAGGCGCGTTCGGGTCCGCGGCGAAAACCCCCAAAAGCGCGGGCGCGATCGCGCCGCAATCGTTCTATGTCTATGTCGACGACGTCGACGCGGTTTACACGCGGGCGCTGGCCGCCGGCGCCAAATCGTTGAGCGAGCCACAGGATCAGTTCTGGGGCGACCGCTTCGCCCAGGTCGAAGACCTAGACGGCTACCGTTGGGCGCTCGCTCGCCACCTTTCCTGAACCAATGAGTATTTCTCTGATGCCTCGCTTCTTCGTCGATACGGCGCTCAACTCCGACGACATCCTGCCGCTTCCGGACGACGTCGTACGTCACATCCTCGTTCTGCGCCTGCAGCCCGGCGACTCGATCGTGCTGTTCAACGGCGAAGGCGGCGAGTACAGCGCTGAACTCGTCGAGGTCGAACGCCGCTCGGCGAAGGTCGTGGTGCGCGAATTCCGCGCCATCGAAATCGAAGCGCCGTATCACCTCACGCTCGCGCAGGGCATCGCCGGCGGCGACAAGATGGACTGGCTGATCGAAAAAGCGGTCGAACTCGGCGCGTCGTGCTTCATGCCGTTGACCACCACGCGTAGCGTCGTGCGCCTGTCCGGCGAGCGCGCGCAGCGGCGGCATGCGCATTGGCAAGGGATCGTACGCGCGTCGTGCGAACAGTGCGGCCGCAATCGTCTGCCGGAAGTCATGCCGGTGCGCGAGATCGCGACCTGGCTCGGCGCGCTGCCGCGCACGCCGGAAGACAGCGAACTGCGGATTCTGCTGTCGCCGCGCGCGAGCATCAGCTTTACGGCGTTGCCCGCCACGCCGCCGCTCGGACGCGTGACCGTGCTGGTCGGCCCGGAAGGCGGTTTTTCCGCCGCCGAAGAAGCCGCCGCGACCGATCACGGCTTTACCGCGGTTGGGCTCGGCCCACGCGTGTTGCGCACCGAAACGGCCGGAATCGCCGTGCTTTCCGCGCTGGCCGCGCGCTGGGGTGGGTGGTAAGTCGACATCGGCGGCCCACTCAACGCCGCGCACCAAAAGCAAAAGGCCCGCCAATCGGCGGGCCCTTTTTTTTCTCAGCCTCAGGCAGCGACTGCGCTGCGCGGCCAAACCTTACGCAAACGAGTAGAACACCCGGAACGCCACCTTGCGCTCGGCCCAGAACTCGGCCGCTTCGCGGAACACGTCCAGCAGCGTTTCACGACCTTCCTTGTCGAACTTCTGAGCGACCGGCAATTGTTCGAGCACGATCACGAAGCCGGGTTGCGTACCGGCCTTATGAACCAGGTCGGTCAGGCAATCGTAGAGCGCGTCGTAATTTTTGCCGAAGTGCTTCGGAAACAGGAACGATGTCGCGATAGTCTCGAGCACTTCCTGCTTGGACTGCGCGTTCGCGCAATATGCATAGAGGAAATGCTGGCCGAGTTGCTCGGCCTCGTCAGCTAGATCCTGCACGCGAAACGCGCGGATCGACTGTACGATGTTCGGTCGTACGGTCTTGAAAAGACTCATGGGCTCCTCGTTCGATGAAACCACAGTGCCTGTTTCGCTCTGGTTCTCGCGGCCCTGATCGCCGGCGCGCATCTGCATGACGCGTTGGAACAAATTGCCGTCGCCGGCCGCGAAAAGATCCGTCGCGACTCCGGAGTCGTGCGCGTAGACGTTGTCGCTCATGCCGTTCATCCCGATGTCATTCAACAATACGATTAAAACTGGTGTAGTGGTCGTCCGAGTAGTAACAATTGTCGGTTCGCTGTAGCGGACCACCGCAGACGATGCGACGCGCCCCGCGATTACGCGCGCGAGGCGTGGGAACGGTGTATTCGTGGTAATAGCCGCGCCGATGGGCCGGCAGCAACCGTTCGCGATTGCCGAATACGATGCCGTCCTTCTCATACGGGTAAGGCCCGCCGGCGGCAATCAAGTTCAATGTATTGACCGCTTCGCGCGGCAACTGCGCCAGCGCGACGACGCCCTGCACCTGTGCGTTTGCATCGGCGGGCGCCGTATAGTCGCGCGCCAACGCGCCAGGCACGGAACCGGATAACACGCACAGCGTTAAAGCACCGATCAGCACGCCTTTCATGCGCAGCCACTTGCGTGCCATGTACCAGGGTTCCCGCTGTTAAATCACGAGTTTGACGACCATGAAAGTCGTAAGGGTATCGCTAATAGCCTTTGGAATCAACGTTCGCCAGGCTGGCGTTCGCTATCAGTCAAGCGAAAACGCCCACCAGAGTGGCTTTGACGACTTTTGACAGAATTGTTAGCTTAGTCAAGCTAAACTTTAGCTCGATTTAGCAATCGCACGCTGGTTGCGTGAGATTCAGCATGCGGCCAGCTTGGGTGCGTCGCCTTCTGGCGCGCGCCCGGAGGGCTAAATTCGTTGGAAGCTGGATCGTGCGGTTTGCCATTTCAGGGTGACTATTCCCCAGTTCACCCGAGGCGTGCCCATTGCGGGCACGCTTTTTTTTCCGCTTTTTCGTGTTTTTCGTGTGGCGAGGATCCCCTGCGCCACACGAGGTTCGATCAACAGACTCGATGCAGGCCCGATCAGCGCGCCGCGATCACGTCCGCGACCAGCAGCGCCGTCATGTTGACGATCCGGCGCACCGTTGCCGACGCCGTCAGCACGTGAACCGGCTGAGCCGCGCCCAGCAGCATCGGACCAATCGCGATGTTGTTGCCCGCGGCAGTCTTCAGCAGGTTGTACGAGATGTTGGCCGCGTCGATGTTCGGCAGCACCAGCAGATTCGCGTCGCCTTCGAGCGTCGAATCGGGCAGCACTTCGCGGCGCAGATTCGCGTCGAGCGCCACGTCGCCGTGCATTTCGCCGTCCACTTGCAGTTCCGGCGCGCGCTCGCGCAGGATCGCCAGCGTGTCGCGCATCTTCTGCGCGGTCGGCGCATTGCTCGAACCGAAGTTCGAATGCGACAGCAGCGCGACCTTCGGCTCGATACCGAAACGGCGCACTTCTTCCGCAGCCATGATCGTGATCTCGGCCAGTTGCTCCGGCGTCGGGTCCACGTTCACGTGCGTATCGACAATGAAAATCTGCCGATTCGGCAGCACCAGACCATTCATCGCCGCGTAGACCTTGCGGCCTTCCTTCTTGCCGATCACCTGATCGATGAAGTGCAGGTGACGGTGCGTCGTGCTGACCGTGCCGCAGATCATGCCGTCCGCTTCGCCCTTCTTCACCAGCATCGCGCCGATCAGCGTGGTGCGGCGGCGCATTTCGAGCTTGGCCATCTGCTCGGTGATGCCCTTACGGGACATCATCTTGAAGTATTCCTGCCAGAAGTCGCGATAACGCTCGTCATGGTCGGTGTTCACGACCGTGTAGTCCTGACCCGCGATCAGACGCAGACCGTAGCGCGCGATCCGCTGCTCGATCACCGCCGGACGACCGATCAGAATCGGCTTGGCGAGCTTTTCGTCGACGATGATCTGCATGGCGCGCAGCACGCGCTCTTCTTCGCCTTCCGCGAACACAATGCGCTTCTTCTCCGGTTCGACGCCACGCGCCACCTGGAAGATCGGCTTCATGGTCGTGCCGCTGTGATACACGAACTGCTGCAGATGCTGTTCGTACGCGTCCATATCTTCGATCGGACGCTCGGCGACGCCCGAATCCATCGCGGCCTTCGCCACGGCCGGCGCGACCTTGACGATCAGGCGCGGATCGAACGGCTTCGGAATCAGATAGGCCGGCCCGAACGATAGATCCTGAATGCCGTAAGCCGTCGCGACGATATCGCTCTGCTCCTGGCGCGCCAGTTCGGCGATCGCGTTGACCGCCGCGATTTCCATTTCCCGCGTCACCGTCGTCGCGCCCGCGTCCAACGCGCCGCGGAACAGGAACGGGAACACCAGCACGTTGTTCACCTGGTTCGGATAGTCGGTGCGGCCCGTGCACAGCACCGCGTCCGGACGCACTTCGAGTGCGAGTTCCGGCAGGATTTCCGGCGTCGGATTGGCGAGCGCCAGAATCAGCGGCCTGTCCGCCATCTGCTTGACCATGTCCTGCTTCAGCACGCCGCCGGCCGACAGACCCAGGAAAATGTCCGCGCCGCCGATTGCTTCGGCGAGCGTGCGGGCGTCGGTTTCACGCGCGAAGCGTTCCTTGTCCGGGTCCATCAGTTCGACGCGGCCCTTGTAGACCACGCCGGCCAGATCGGTGACGGTGATATTTTCGAGCGGCAGGCCGATATCGACCAGAAGATCCAGACAGGCCAGCGCCGCGGCGCCCGCGCCCGACGACACCAGCTTGACCGACTTGATGTCTTTGCCGACCACCTTCAAACCGTTGGTGATGGCTGCCGCCACGACGATCGCCGTGCCGTGCTGGTCGTCGTGGAACACCGGAATCTTCATGCGCTTGCGGCATTCGCGTTCGACGATGAAGCAATCCGGCGCCTTGATGTCTTCCAGGTTGATCCCGCCGAAGGTCGGCTCGAGCGCGCAGATCACCTCGACCAGCTTGTGCGGATCGGACTCGTTCAGCTCGATATCGAACACGTCGATGCCGGCAAACTTCTTGAACAGCACCGCCTTGCCTTCCATGACCGGCTTCGACGCGAGCGGCCCGATGTTGCCCAGACCCAGCACCGCGGTGCCGTTCGTGACGACGCCGACCAGGTTGCTGCGCGCGGTGAAACGCGCGGCGTTCAGCGGATTCTCGACGATTTCCTCGCACGCGAACGCGACACCCGGCGAATACGCCAGCGCGAGATCGCGCTGGTTGATCATCTGCTTGGTCGGGGCGATCGCGATCTTCCCCGGAGTGGGAAACTCGTGGTAATCGAGGGCGGCTTCGCGGAGTTTGCTATTGACGGGAGTCGACATAAGGCGGGCTTCGAAGTGCGGATTAGAATAGATGTTCGACGGCATTGTAGCCCCAATTGCCGGCTCAATTCCTTCAAAACGGGTACAACTGCCGCGACCGAAACAGTGCGAAAGGTCGATGCAATGTGCATCGGTCGAAATGCAGCGTTGACGTGCCGTACAGCCTACTCGCTTGGGCGTTGCCGGCGCATTAGGGATTGAACCCGGATTGAACCGGCGGTCGCTTCGTACAATGCGCGCCGTTAGCCGACGTTCGCGGCGCTTATTGGCTCAACTATCGCTCGCTTTCGGTCACCTACCGCTCATCCACCGCTCACTTACTGTTCACGCACCGCCGCCATGCTCTCCGAGTTTTCGCTGATCGATCGTTTCTTCGCGCGCCGCGCCGCCGCTCAACCGTCCGACACGGAGAGCGGCGCGCTCGGCATCGGCGACGACTGCGCGCTGCTCGCGCCACGCCCCGGCGAAATGCTGGCGATATCGACCGACATGCTGGTGGAAGGCCGCCACTTCTTCGCCGACGTCGATCCGCAAGCGCTCGGTCACAAAGCGCTCGCGGTGAATCTGTCGGATCTCGCGGCAATGGGCGCGCGGCCGCAGGCGTTCACGCTGGCGTTCTCGTTGCCGAAAGCCGACGAAACCTGGCTGGCCGCCTTCAGCGCAGGACTCTTCGCGCTGGCCGAGCGCTACGAGTGCGCGCTGATCGGCGGCGATACGACCGGCGGCCCGTTGAATCTGTGCATCACCGTGTTCGGCAGTGTGCCGCCGCAAGTAGCGCTGCGCCGCGACGCCGCGCAAGCCGGCGACGACATCTGGATTTCCGGCGCCCTCGGCAACGCACGCGCCGGGCTCGGCGTACAGCGCGGCGAGTGGCAGGCCGATGCCGACGACGCTGCGACGTTTCGTCGCGCCCTCGAGCGCCCGGAGCCGCGCGTCGCGCTCGGGCTGGCGCTGCGCGGCATCGCGCACGCGGCGCTCGATCTGTCGGATGGCCTCGCCGGCGATCTGCTGCACATTCTCGAACGCTCCAACTTGCAGGCCACCGTCGACGTCGACGCGGTGCCGCGCTCGGCCGCGCTGCGGCGTTTGTCGCCGGCCATCCAGCAGCGCTGCACGCTGGCCGGCGGCGACGATTACGAACTGTGCTTCACCGCGCCGGCTTCCGCGCGCGCCGCAGTGCAAAACGCCGGTCGCGAGGCGGCCGTGCCGGTCACCCGCGTCGGTACAATAAGCGCTCTCCAAACGGCGGCCGACCGCCCGGCGATCGGCTGGCGCGACGCCGCCGGCGCGCCGCTCACTCTGACGTTGCAAGGCTTCGACCACTTTCATGCAGACTGATCCCCCGCTCGGCCCCGCCGACGAACTCATCGACGGCCAGCCGCCGAAAGAGCCCAACGCGCCCAATCCGCGCCCACGGCCGCGCCGCGCGAGCGCGCGGTTCATGCTGTCGCATCCGCTGCACATGCTGTCGCTGGGGTTCGGCAGCGGCTTGTCGCCCATCGCGCCAGGCACCTTCGGCACGCTGTTCGCGTGGGCGTCGTTCATCGTTCTGAGTCGCTATCTGACCGTGACCGAATGGGGTCTGCTGATCGCGTTCGGTTTTGTCGGCGGCATCGCGCTGTGCGGCTTTACCGCGAAGAGGCTGGGCATCGACGACCCGTCGCCGGTCGTGTGGGACGAGATCGTCGCGTTCTGGCTGGTGCTGCTGATGGTCACGCCCGCCACGCTGACCGAGCAGTTGTGGGCGTTCATCGTGTTCCGCTTCTTCGATATGGTGAAACCGCCGCCCATCGGTTATTTCGATCGCCGTCTGAAAGGTGGCTTTGGCATCATGTTCGATGACCTGGTTGCCGCATTTTTCACGCTGCTCGTCATTGCGCTCTGGCGCATGTCGGTTTAATCCTCGCCGGCGGCCGGCCCTGTGCCGCCGGACCTCGCCCGCGGGCCCCCGTTTTCCGGATTGACGCCATGCCTACCGATTCCGTGGTTCACCAGCTCGCGATTCGCGTGAGCAACCGCCTGCGCGACGAACGCCTGATGCTCGTCACCGCCGAATCCTGTACGGGCGGCATGGTGGCGACCGCGATCACCGACATTTCCGGCAGCAGCGGCTGGTTCGAACGCGGCTTCGTCACGTATTCGAATCAGGCGAAGAGCGAGATGATCGGCGTGCCGGCCGACATGATCGAGAAGCACGGCGCGGTCAGCGAGCAGGTCGCGCGCGCCATGGCCGAGGGCGCGCTGCGCAATAGTCGCGCGCAGGTGTCGGTGTCGATCACCGGCGTCGCCGGTCCGGGCGGCGGCACCGAGACCAAGCCGGTCGGCATGGTTTCGTTCGGCTGGAGCAACCGGCTGCATACGTCGGTGGAAACGAAGGTTTTCAAGGGCGATCGTGAACAGATTCGCGTGCAGGCCGCCACACATGCGCTGCGCGGCGTGCTGGCGTTGCTCGATGAGCGCGAGCATTGATGGTTCGTCAAAGCGAAACGTTGGGGAGCCGCGAAACCATGTCCGAATCACACGCCGCCATGGCCAAAGACGAACTGATCCGCCGCTTCGATCTGAAGCCGCATCCCGAAGGCGGATTTTTCAGCGAGACGTACCGCTCGGCCGGGCGCGTAACGCGCGATGGTGAGCCGGCGGAGACGCGCTCGGCGTCGACCGCGATCTATTACCTGTTATGCGACGGCGCGCATTCGGCGTGGCATCGGATCAAGTCCGACGAAGTCTGGCATTTCTATGCCGGCGAGCCGCTGAACGTTCACGTGCTCGATGAAAACGGCGCGCTGATCACCCATAAGCTGGGCAATGCGTTGACGCATCCGGATGCCGTGTTTCAGGCCGTGGTGCCGGCGGGCTTGTGGTTCTCCGCGGAGTGCGCCGATCCGTCGACGTTCGCGCTGGTGGGCTGCACCGTCGCGCCGGGATTCGAATTCAGCGAGTTCGAACTGGCGGATGTCGACGCGTTGAAGGCGCGGCATCCTCAGCATGCGGGCTTCATTGAAAAGCCAAGGCCGGCGGTTTAGCCGGCCTTGCTTGAGCGGAGCGCGTAGACAGCGCTCCGGCGAAATGCGGTGGAACGCGGTGGAACAGTCTCAGCAGAAACGCGCCGCCGTCAGAAACCGCAGCACGTTCCTCGCCGAAAACCTCACCGCCAATCTCACCGGAACGCGTTGATCCGATCCCGCGTTTCCATCGCGGCTTTCGCGGCGGCGTCAGCGAAATCGTCGCCCTTACTCGCGTAGATAATCGCACGCGACGAGTTGATCAGCATGCCCGTGCCATTCGCGGTGCGGCCGGCGTTGACGGTCGCCTGCACGTCGCCGCCTTGCGCGCCGATGCCCGGAATCAGCAGCGGCATATCGCCGACAATCCCACGCACCACTTCGATTTCCTTCGGGAACGTCGCGCCGACCACCAGCGCGAGTTGGCCGCTCGCATTCCACTTGTCGGCCGCCAGTTGCGCGACGACCTGATACAGCGGACGGCCGCCGGTTTCCAGAAATTGCAGATCGGAGCCACCCGGGTTCGACGTGCGGCACAGCACGATCACGCCCTTGCCTTCATGCTCCAGATACGGCTGGATCGAATCGAACCCCATGTACGGATTGACCGTCACCGCGTCGGCTTGATAACGCTCGAAGGCTTCGCGCGCGTATTGTTCGGCGGTGCTGCCGATGTCGCCGCGCTTCGCGTCCAGAATCACCGGCAGGCCCGGATGATTTGCGTGAATGTGCGCGATCAGTTGCTCGAGCTGGTCTTCGGCGCGATGCGCGGCGAAGTAGGCGATCTGCGGCTTGAACGACGACGCGTACGGCGCGGTGGCGTCGACGATCGTGCGGCAGAATTCGAAAATCGCTTCGGGACGGCCCGCGAGCGCACCCGGGAATTTGCTGGGCTCGGGATCGAGGCCGACGCACAGCAGCGAGTTGGTGCGCTGCCAGGCGTCGTTGAGTGTCGGGATGAAATGGGACATGGAGGTCTCGCGGCGAGCAGATGAACGGAAGTGGCGCGTATTTTACCCGTCCTGCGCGAGGGGCCGCCCCGTTCGTTATTGCCGCCGCTTCGTCCCACGTGCGCCCGGCATCGAACGCAAACCCGTCCGCTCGACAGTAAACCGGAACGTCCGCGTCAGCCGCTCGCCGCGCTTCAGCAAGGTCATGCCGTTTTCGCACGCGCCGCCGGCCAGGTTCATCGCGTTGATCGGATGATCCACCGGCTCGAAGCAGAAGAAGTCTTCGCCCGTCGGCGTGTACAGCACGTAGTAGTCGGTGTCTGCGGAGATATTCAGCGACAGTCGGCGCTTCGGCCACACCACGGCCGCCTGCCCGCTCCAACCCGTAAAGGCATGATTGACGACGGTATCCGGCAACGGATACGCCACCCCAAATTGCCACGCGGGCGGCGCCGGCACATGACGCACCGGCAGCCAGTCGTCGCCGGACAACCACAAGCCGCCGGCCGCCGCCGACAACTCGGTATCCGCGTCGCGTACAAAGAACGGATGCACGCCGAGCCCGAACGGCAGCGCCTCGCGGCCCGTGTTTTCGATTTCGAGCGTGACGGCGAGTGTCGGGCCGTCCAGCGTGTAGGTTTGCGCCGCGCGGAACGCGTACGGTTTGCCGTCGTGACGATCGAGCGTCAGGCGCACGCTTTCGCGCGCCGACTCGGCCACCTGCCACGCCGACAGCCAGCCGTCGCCGTGAATCGGCAACGGTTCGTCGGCGCGATTGCGCGGCACGTCCACGCGCCGTCCCGCCACATCGAAACGACCACCGCCGATGCGGTTCGAATACGGCAGCAGCGGATAACAGGCCAACTGGTTCGGTTGCGTATCGGCCGCGACATGGCGGCAGCGCCGGAAAATCGGCGTCAGCGCGCCGTCGTTGCGCCAGTCGAAACGGGTGATGCCGCCGCCGAGCGTCGGCGCGACGTCGAGGCGCAAATGGGCATTGGCGAGCGTGATGCACGCGAGTTCACCGCCGCTGCTTTCGCCGACTGCCACCGCCGACGTGCTCGGCCCCGGCAGCACCGGATTGGCCGCCGCGGCAAGTCGCGAGCGCCGGCTCTGGGAGGTCGGCGGGGCGGCGGAAACAAGATTCGCAACAGTCATAGCTGACTCCATCGAGAGGCGTTGGACATGGCCGTCATCGCTGACGGATGCTGTTGGGCGATTTTCTTGAACCGGTCGCCTCTGGGTCCTGCAATGCAGGCTAATAATTTGCGGGCACTGGGATCGCGGCATTCACTGCTGAATCGATTTCAAGGTCACTGCGTGATGCGTGATGCCTGGTACGTGCGACGAGATACCTGAGCGGCAATCGACGCTACCGCCCCAAGCCGCCGCCATGAAAAAGCGGCTGCGTCATTCTGCGCTATGCGGGCGCGCCTTGGAACACCGCTTCCGGCAAACCCGCCCTTTCGACACGCGCGACGAACACGCCGCCCGCGCCTGCGTCGTTCGCGAGCGCCGCAGCGTCGAGACCGATGCGCGCGCTGGTGACGTAAAGCGTATCGAGCTGCGCGCGCCCGTCGGTCGGTCCCTGTGACGCGCCGCCCAACGCGACGCAACTGGGCTGCGCGGTCGGCACGTCGACGCGCTCCGTTTCCACGCCGTCGGGGCCGTAACGCACCACGCGCCGGCCGCCCCACTGCGCGTTCCACAATCCGCCGTCACGGTCGACGGTCGAGCCGTCGGGTTCGCCGGTAGCGTCGGTCAGCGTGGTGAACAGGCGGTCGTTCGCGACGCTGCCGTCGGCGCGATAGTCGCAGGCACGAATTTCACGCGTCGGCGAATCGCAGTAGTACATCGTCGCGCCGTCGGGACTGAACGCAATGCTGTTCGAGATCGCCGGCGCTGGCAACGGCAAACGCTCCAGCGACAGATCGTGATTCAGCCGATAAAACCCGCCCACCGCCTGCAACGGCGAGCCTTCGTCTTTCGTGCCGAACACGAAGCGCCCCTGACGGTCGCAGCGACCGTCGTTCACGCGCGTGTTCATGCCGGGTTCGACGTCGACGATAGGACGCGTCTTGCCCGTCGTCAGATCGAAAAACGCCAGATGCGTGGCCAGACCCAGCAGCAGATAGCGCGGATCCGCGCACAGCGCGAACGTGGCGAGCCGCTCCGGCATGCGCCATTGCGTCGTGTCGCCGTCGCTCGGGTCGTAGCGCCACAAACAGGCGCCTTCGATATCCGTCCAGTAAAAGCGGCCGGTGCTCGCGCACCACGTCGCGCCTTCGCCGAGCGCGCATTGCGTATCGAGCAGCAGCGCGGCCGGCTGCGTGCGCGGACTCGCCGTCACGCCCAGCCTCCGTCCACGATCAGATCTTGAGCGGTGATCATTTTGCTGTCGTCGGCGGCGAGGAAAAGCGCCATGCGCGCGAGATCGGCCGGCTCCAGTTCCGCGTCAATGCACTGGCCTTCCTTGATCGAACGACGGCCCGCGTCGTCGAGCCACAGGCGCTTCTGCTTTTCCGTCATGACCCAGCCCGGCACCAGCGTATTCACGCGGATATTGAAGTGCCCAAGGTCGCGCGCGAGACCACGTGTCAAACCCTGCACCGCCGATTTCGACATCACGTAGACCGGATAGCCGCCGTTCTTCAGCATCCAGCTAATCGAGCCGAGATTGATGATCGAGCCGCTGTTGGCGGCCTTCATGTCGTCCATCACAGCCTGCGCCGCGAAGAACTGGTGACGGATATTCACCGCGATACCCGCGTCGAAAAACTCGCGCGTGACCTCGCCGATCTGGTGGCGTTTGTCGTTCGCCGCGTTGTTCACCAGCACCTGGATCGGGCCGAGCGCGCCTTTGACGTCGGCGATCGCTTTTTGCAGCGCGTCGACGTCGGTCAGATCGCAGGGCAGGAACAGCGGCTTGTGTTTCGAATCGCCGAGTTCATCGGCGAGCGCCTCGCCGGCGCTCGCGTCGATATCGAAAAACGCGACACGGGCGCCCTGCGCCGCGAAATGCTCGACGAACGATGCGCCGATGCCGGTCGCGCCGCCCGTGATCAACACCGTACGGTCGACGAGACTCGGATAGCGCGCGAACGCGGTGTCCGCGAGACGGGCGTTTGCATTGGCCGGAGACGACATCGTTCGATTCCTTTCAGAGCTAGGTAAGTTAATCCCGCGAGCCGCGGTTCTTCAACTGGTCGAGCAGCACTGCGGCCAGCAGGATCGCGCCACGCACGAGGTACTGATAGAACGCGTCGATGTTCATCAGGTTCATCACGTTCTCGACCGTGCCCATGATCAGCACGCCGATCACCACGCCGGAAATCGTCGCGCGTCCGCCGAGCAGCGACACGCCGCCCAGCACGCACGCCGAAATCACGTTCAGCTCGAAACCTTCCGCGGCATTCGGCTGACCCGACGTAATACGCGACGCCAGAATCACACCCGCCAGCGCCGTCACCGCGCCCTGGATCAGGAAGATGTAGACGCGCGTGCGTTCCACATTGATACCAGCCAGACGCGACGCTTCCGGATTGCCGCCGATTGCCAGCGTATTACGGCCGTACACGGTCTGGTTGAGCATCACGCCGAACACGATGAAGCACAGCAGCGTGACCCAGATCGGCAGCGACACGCCGAAAAAGCTCAGCCCACCCAGCGCGATGAAGGTCTCCGACGACACGCCGACCGCCTGACCGTGCGACACGATGAAACCGAAACCGCGAACGATTTCCATCGTCGCGAGCGTGGTGATCAGCGCGTTGATGCGCAGATACGCGATCACCGCGCCGTTGACGAAACCGATCACCGCGCCCGCCGCCACCGCCGCGATAATCGCGATGAAGGTGTTGCCGGTCGCGTTGAGCACCATCGCGCACAGCACGCCGGCGAACGCGACCGTCGATCCCACCGACAGATCGAAATCGCGCGACGCGAGACAGAACATCATCGTGCAGGCGACCATGCCGATCTGCGAGATCGACAGCGCGAGACCGAGCATGTTCTCGATCGAGAAGAAATGATCCACCGTCAGCGACATCGTGACGAACATCACCACGAAGATCACGATCAGGCTGTATTCGGTGACGTGTTGCCACCATTTCGTTTTGTCGGTGGTCTGCGGAATCAGCGCATCGGCCGCGCCTTTGACGGCTTGTTGCGCAAGGTTTTCTCTAGCTTGCATGTTGAAGACTCCTCCCGTTCCCCACGGGTTGCCGGACTTTCGTCCAAATGATGGTCAGGCTGCCTGCTGAGCGGCGGTCTGGGTTCCGGGTAGTGCGGTCGAGCTTTGCGGCAACGCGAGGCTCAACACAGTTTGTTCCGATGCATCCTTGCGCGACAGTTCGCCGGAAATCCGACCCTGGCGCATCACGACGATCCGGTCGGACACGCCGAGCACTTCCGGCAACTCCGACGAAATCATCACGATCGCGCAGCCGCGTTCGGCCAACTGGTAAATCACGTTATAGATTTCGTGCTTCGCGCCGACGTCGATGCCGCGCGTCGGTTCGTCGAGAATCACCACCTTCAGATCCGGCTCGGCGAGCCAGCGCGACAGAATCGCCTTCTGCTGGTTGCCGCCCGACAGAAAACGGATTTTCTGGCGACGGCTCGGCGTCTTGATCTTCAGCAGCTTGATGAAACGGTCGGCGGTTTCCGCTTCTTTCTTGCGGTCGAGGAACATGCCCGCGCGCAGATAGTGACGGCGGCAACTGATGTTGATGTTCTCCGACACCGTCGCCATCGCGACAATGCCTTCTTCCTTGCGGTCTTCCGGGCACAGCACGATGCCGTGGCGAATCGCCTCGCCCGCGCTGCGCACCTTGATCGGCTTGCCGTCGAGCACGATTTCGCCGGCCTTGCGGTGGTCCGCGCCGTACACCAGGTGCATCAGTTCGCTGCGGCCCGCGCCCACCAGACCGAAGAAGCCGACGATCTCGCCGCGCCGCACCTCGAAGCTGGCCGGCTGCGCGAGCGCATGGCCTTCAATCGCTTTCGCCGCGAAGCGCACTTCGCCGAGCGGCCGCGCCGAGTAGTTATAGATGTCGCTGATCTCACGCCCCACCATCTCGCTGACGATGGTGTCGCGCGTCACGCCCTCAAGCGTGGGATGCGACGCGATCTTGCGGCCGTCACGGAAAATCGTGCAGGCGTCGCACAGCTCGTAGATCTCGTCCATGCGGTGCGAGATGTAGATCATCGCGCGGTTGTCGGCGCGCAGATCTCGCACCAGCTTGAACAGCACTTCGGTCTCGCGATGGGACAGCGAACTGGTCGGCTCGTCCAGCGCGATCACACGCGCGTTGCGCAGCAGCGCCTTGCAGATTTCGACCATCTGCCGTTGCGCGATCGAGAGTTTGCGCAGCTTTGCGTTCGGATCGAGCGCCACGCCCATCGCTTCGAGCCGTTCGCGCACGAAGCGTTTGGCTTCGCGCTTGTTGACCCAACCGAGCGAGTTCGGCAGTTGGCCGAGCAGCAGGTTTTCCGCGACCGTCAGATCGGGCACGTATTGCAGTTCCTGGTGAATCACCGCGATCCCCGCCGCGATCGACGAAGCCGCGCTGGTGAAGCGCACCTCGTTGCCGTCGATCATGACGCGGCCCGAGTCGGGCTGATATTCACCGCCGAGTATCTTCAGCAGGGTCGATTTCCCTGCGCCGTTTTCGCCCATCAGGCCGTGCACCTGGCCGACGTTGACGTCGAAGGACACACCGTCGAGCGCACGCACGCCTGGAAAGACTTTGCCGATATTGTCAAAACGTAGCGTCGCTGACACTTCCGCCTCCTCTGTTTGTCTCAACTACTCATCCTGCTTATCTTGTATTGCTGCTGCCGGTACGCCCAATCCTTGGAGAAACGACGCACCGGCAGTTCACTTCATCGCACTGCGTTTGCTGCGATTTTGCTGACGCCTTACTTCGACGCGAGGCCCATCTTCTCGCGCACGTCGGCGACGTTGTCACGCGTGGCCAGCATGCCGGTGGTCAGCGTGAGCGCCGGCGGTTCCTTGCCTTGCGTGATCCAGTCGTACATCAGCGTCGAGGTTTCTTCGCCATGACGCTTCGGGCTGATGATGACCGTGCCGTAGAAGCCGGTCGGCGTGGACTTCTTGAACTCGTTCAATGCCGAGTCCGAGCCGCCGATACCGATACCGATCATGTTGTCCGCCTTGAAGCCGCGGCTTTCCGCTGCGCGCACCGCGCCGAGCACGCCTTCGTCGTTCAGCGCGTAGGCCACCCAGTGCTTGTATTGCGGGTTCTTGGTCAGCGCGATGTTGGCGGCGTTGAAGGCGTTTTCCGTGTCGGTCTTCGCTTGCGGCGCCATCACGATGTTCGCCTTCGGGAAGCCAGCGGCGACCAGTGCGTCGGTCGCGCCGCTGGTGCGGTCATGCGCGGTCGGCAGTTGTTCGTAGGTCACGTCGATCGCGCCGACGTCCTTCATGTCCCAGCCGCGCTTCTTGATTTCCGCGGCCAGGCCGTCGCCGACCTGCTTGCCGATGTTGTACGCCGAGATGCCCATATGCGGCACCGACGCGATCGGCTTGCCCGCACCGTCGACCAGACGATCGTCCACCGTCATCATCTTCAGGCCGTCGGCCTTCGCCTTCGCGACGATGCCCGGTCCGAGCTTGACGTCGGGCGTGCAGATCACGAAGCCTTGCGCCTTCTGGGCGGCCAGGTTGTCGATTGCGCTCATCACCTTCTCGCCCGACGGCGCGCCGATCTTCACCAGCGTGAAGCCCTTCTCCTTGGCGGCCATTTCGGCGAACTTCCATTCATCCTGGAACCACGGTTCTTCCGGCTGCTTCACGAGGAAGCCGATCTTGACCGGGTCCGCCGCCTGCGCCACCGGTGCGTTGAAGAGCACACCCGTCGCCGCTGCTGCCAGCGTGAGGAAAATTCTACGTTTCATGATGCGTGTCTCCTGACTAATTAATTGATAACGAGAAGGTTATTGGCCGCGTCTTCTTGTACCGGGTATGACACACGCGGCCAGCGCGTCGTCCGGTGAACTCATTGCGCCCCAGCGCAATTTGGGTACTACGAAACCGATGCAACAGTGCTGCAAAAATCAGTCGTGATACAGCGCCGAGCGACCGCCATCCACGGTGATGCAACTGGCGTTGATGAACGGCGCTTCGTCCGACGCGAGAAACACCGCCGTCATCGCCACTTCTTCCGGGCGGCCGATGCGTTTCATCGGCTGCAGATCGAGCGTGGCCTGTTGCGCCGCCGCCGGATCGGCTTGTTCGTTCCACCAGTCATGCGTCAATTGCGTTTCGATGTAACCCGGCGCGATCGCGTTGACCCGGACGTTGCGCGGCGCGTATTCGATACCGAGCGCGCGCGTCAGGCCAATCACGCCGTGCTTCGCGACCGGGTACGGAAAGCAGCCCGGAATGATCTTGAACGAATGCGTCGACGCGATATTGATGATGCTGCCCGCGCCCCGTTCGACCATGCCCGGCAGCACCGCGCGGCAACCGTTCCACACGCCGTCGAGGTCGACCGCGAAGCAGCGGCGCCAGTCGTCGTCGGTCATGGTCAGCGGGTCGCAGAACACGTTGATGCCGGCGTTGTTCACCAGCACGTCCAGTTGTTGGCCGAAGGCCTGTTCGCCCTCGCTCACCGCGTGCTGAACCGAGGCGGACTGGGTCACGTCGGTGCGCACCGCGAGCACGCGCGCGCCAGTTTGCGAGCGGATGCGTTCCGCCGTCTGCTGCGCGCTGCCCAGATCCAGCTCCGCCAGCACGACCGCCGCGCCCTCGCGGGCGAAGGCGAGCGCGATCGCCGCGCCGATGCCGCGCCCAGCGCCGGTGATCAACGCGGCTTTGCCGGCGAGCCGTGTCATTTCTTCGCCCCGGCGCGGGCAATCCGCAGACCGTTGATGAACGCCTTCGCGTGCGAGCTCGTCACGGCCGCGCTCTGGCCCGGCTTGTACAGCGCGGAGCCGAGGCCGAAACCGTTCGCGCCGGCGCTGAGAAACGGCCCCATGTTGTCCGGCGTGATGCCGCCGACGGGCACCAGCGGCACCTGCGCCGCAATCACCGCGCGCCAGGCTTTCACGACCTGGCAGCCGAGCTGTTCGGCGGGGAACATCTTGAGCACGTCCGCGCCGTTCTTCAGCGCGATGAAGGCTTCGTTCGGCGTCGCGACGCCCGGCGCGCAGGCCATGCCTTGCGCTTTCGCGGCGATCACGACTTCCGGGTCGCTGTGCGGCATGACGATCAGATCGCCGCCCGCCGACTTCACTTCGTTGACGAAGCTCGGATGCAGCACGGTGCCCGCGCCGACGATCGCGTCGGCCGGCAACGCCTTGCGGATCGCGGCGATGCTGTCGAACGGCTGCGGCGAATTCAACGGCACTTCGACGATGCGAAAGCCCGCTTCATAGAGCGCCTGAGCGTGGTCGGCCGCGTCGGCGGGCGTCACGCCGCGCATGATCGCGATCAGCGGACATGCCTCGAAGGCCGCGATCAGACCCGCGTGCGGCATGTACGGTGCGGGCAGCTTGATATGAGGTTGCATGTCGATTCCTTGTTTCGTGAGCGGCGGCGTGGCCGTTTAGCCGGCGCGCGCCGCGTGGGCGGCCGGATTGACCAGTCCCGCCTGCGAGGCGACGCGCCACAGGCCGCGCTCGGTGGCGTGCTTGACCAGTTCCGCCTGGGTGCAGCCGAATTGCGCCAGTGCGAGGCGATAGCGTTCGCACAGCGCTTCATTGCCGATCAGACGCAGGCTTTGTCCCGCGACCGAATTCTGTTGCTGCATCAGCACGGCTTCGAGGCCGGCCAGTTCGTGTCCGATCAGCAGGCCCGACAGATAGTCGGGTTGCTGTTCGCGCGACAGTTGTCCGGTGAGACCGAGCGTGCGGGTGCTGAAGATCGTGGCGAGCACACCAGCCTGACCCCGGTCGCGGGCGATTTTCACGCCATGCAGGAAGGCGGCGGTGTCCGCATGGTCCGGCGTCAGCATCGTGCGGCCGAGGATCGTGTGATCGCGCAGCGCCGCGAATACTTCGCCGGTCATGAAGGTGTGAAAACGTTCGATGCGGTTGGCTTGCACGATCGCCCATTTGGCGTGCGTGCCGGGGAGGCCGATCAGCGCGCGTTTGGCGGCGGTGTCCGTGTTCGCGGCGTTCTCCGCGTTCGCTTCCTGGCCGAGCGCGCCGAAAATCTGCGTCTCTTCGCCGCGCATCACGTTGGGCAACTCGCCGCGTTGCAGCACGCCCGGCACGATATGCAGCGTCGCGCCGCATGCCGCTTTCACTCGGACGATGCCGGCCACCAGCGCTTCGGCGCTCGCCGGCGCCTCGACGTACGGCGCTTCGACCCAGCCCTGCGCGCTGCCGACCATGCCGGCTGCGATCACCGGCACGCCGGGCGCCTGCTTGAGCCACGCGCCGCAGGCATCTTCGAAAGCTGCGTCGAAACCGCCCTGTTCGGCGGGGCGCGGCAGATTCATGATGCCGGCCGTCGATGCGTGCGTGGCCAGCACGTGACCGCTGGCATCGAAGAGATACGCGCGCAGCGAGGTCGTGCCCCAGTCGAGCGCGATCAGCGCGGCCTGGCTGAAATTGGCCGCGACGACATCCGCCACCTCTACCGCTTGTGCGGCGACGGGAGGGTTAGCCGGTGTGGAGGAACCCGCTGACTTCATCGTTTGATCCTGCGAGTTGCGGGTTGCGGGGCACGCCAGCCGAGTTCTTCCGAGATTGCGCGCGCTTCGCGCTGCACGACCGGGATCAGTTCATCCATGCGTTCCAGCGACATATACGGAATCGTGCTCGCCACGGAAAGCGCCGCCACGACAGCGCCCGACGCATCGCGCACGGGCGCCGCGACGCAGCGGATCGATGCCTCGTTTTCCTCGAGGTCGAAGGTATAGCCGCCGGCTGCGTAGTTGGTCATGCGTTGCATGAAGGTCTGCGCGTCGGGACGGTTATCCGGTTTGAAGCTGACGCCGGCGAGCGCGCGACGCGACGCGTCGAACAGCGACTGCCACACGTCCGGCGTGAGGTCGAGCATCATCGCCTTGCCGATTCCCGTCGACGCCAGCGGCATACGGTGACCGACGCGCGAGCGCATTTCGAGGCCACGGGTGCCGGGGATTTTGTCGATGTAGAGGACGTCGTCGCCGTCGCGTACGCCGAGGTGGATCGTGTCGAGCGTTTGTTCCGCGAGCGATTCGAGATGCTGACGCGCGACCGCCGTGAGCGGCATCTGTTCAAGCGCGATGGTGCCGAGTTCGATCAGCTTCGGGCCGAGCAGATAGCCGCCTTGCACCTGACGCAGGTAGCGCGCCTGGACGAGGCTGCTGACCAGCCGATGCGTGGTGCTGCGGGTCGTGCCGAGCGCGGCGCCGAAGGTGCGCAGATCGCGTACGCCGGCGGCGGCGGCTTCTAGAATCGCGAGACCGCGGAGCAGTGTTTGCGTGCCGGCTTGTTGTGGGGTGATGTCTAGCAGCGTGCTGGGGAGGGCGATTTCGTCGGCGCCTGGGCGCTGGGTGGGCGCGGTCGCTTTTGGGCTGGCGTTTGCGCTCGCTTTTGCGTTTGCATTACTGGCTGCGTGCGGCGGTTTGGCCGTGATCGGCTCACGCTCGGCAGCATGCGTTCCATGGTCGGCTGGCAACGCCAGGTCGGCTTCGGACGCGCTCGCGTCGTGGGTTGGCATCGCTTTGTTCATGGCGATTCGCTTTTCGATGGTTTTTTGCGCTTACAGCGCGGGGCCGGAGAGGTGGCCTGATTTGCCCGCTTTGCACGCTTTGCCACTGGCGTGGTGGGGCTGCCTTCGATTGGTTGGCATGGTTTGGTTTGTCTCCGGTTTTTTTTGTTGCTGTCGCTTGGGCGGGACTTTTTTTTTGTCGCCGCTGTGCGTGTTGGGGTGGATTCTAGGGCGGTTTTTGGAAAGCTCCAATATGTGAGTGTTGGATTCATATAATGGGATTTTTTGGTGCCGTGGGCTCGGTTTGGGCTGGGTTCTCGCGGTGTTGGCCTTTCCTTGCTTTGCTTCTGGTCTATTAGCGTTTGCCCTGTGCAGGCGGCACTCACTTTCTTTGCCGCCGCAAAGAAAGTAAGCAAAGAAAGCGGGCTCACACCGCCAGCTCATAAGCGGATCCCCCGCACAGCCCACGGTAGTGGCTCATCTGGAATCTGGGCTCTCGCGCATTCCCCGCTCGTGACAAGGCAGTCATTCTTCCGGCGGCGCTCCGCGCGCCGTCGCGGTCGTTCTCGCACGACCCCTGCTAAGCGGGCTCCTCGCGCAGCGACGGTAGTGGCTCATCTGGAATCTGGGCTCTCGCGCATTCCGCTCTCGTGACAAGGCAGTCATTCTTCCGGCGGCGCTGCGCGCGCCGTCGCGGTTGTTCACGCACTGCCTCTGCTAAGCGGGTTCCTCGCGCAGCCACGGTAGTGGCTCATCTGGAATCTGGGTTCTCGCACATTCCGCGCTCGTGACACAGCAGTCATTCCTCCCGACTCGCGCTGCGCGCTCGCCGGAACGGCCGACGTCGAAACGACGTCAGTTTTCAGACAGTGGCAGGCACGCTGTCGCAAACTCTCAAGCAATCGCCATCGCGCACAAGTAGCGCAGATTCAATCGGCATCGCTGATTACTTTTAACTCTGACAAGGCTGTTGGGAAATTTCGGAAATGAGGCCACTGCGCTCTATTTAGCCTGCGCGGGTGATCACTCGCCGGGCAGTAGGTTTTAGACTCGTTTTGTCGTGCATGCCACGACAAACAGGTTTCGCGGCCTGTCTTACGTAAAACTCCACACGCTTGCTTCAGCAGGTGCGTGGCTGCCTTTGAGCGTCTATCTAAAATGGGCGGGCCTTGGTGGGGGAGCCTCACGGCTCGCCGGTTTTTGGTTTTACGTACCGGTCTGCGAATCCCGTCAATGTGCCCGCTCACCCTCTTTGCAAGTTAGTGTCGGGCGATCCATGTCAGCATTGGAGATCGCACATGAGTAAATCCCCCAAGAGTTCTCGAACCGCATCACGGCCGTGTATTGACGCGATTCAGTACGAGAAACTGGCGTTATCTGCTTTCCGGCTTATTGAACGGCAAATAGCGCAACTGAACACACTGTCGACTTTGGCGACCTCGATTTACCAGAACCCAGCCATCACGCTCGACGAGAGAACACGCCAGCGAACGCTACTCGGACTTTGGGTCGAAACCGCCGAGGAATACCGTCAAGAGGTCGAGGTGGATCGTGAGTTGTACGGGATCATCGCGCTTGATTCGAAGGGTGTTCCTCAAATGCAACTTACGGCGCGCCACGCAACGGATCTCCTGACAAAAACCGCGCAAGAGGCATCGGAAGCTAGCAGGAGTAATTCTGCAACCGGGTCGATGCCGACTAAACGAGTTCGCTCGAAAACATCATCGCGGCGTCCGGTAGTTACGCACTGACAGTGACTCGCGGCACCTTTGTCGCGACGGAAAAGACGCGATCATGAACCGCACTCGAAAACACAGACGGGCACGCCTTTTTGGGTGCCCGATTTGCTGAATGTGCATTGTCGCTTTCGGTATTAACGCAGCACAATTTCAAGCGCAGATTATTTGTCGTGTTGATGAAGCTACGCCACTCCGACACCGGCATTTCCGGCGCGTGAGGTGCGCCCGGACTTCTGCACGCAAAGCACGTGCGTGCGTGCGCGCCGAATATAAGACGCCAAGTACATTCACGGCGCTTCGTCGAGTCGAAGTCGAGAGCGCTCGCTATGCAAGCGTGGCCACTATTCCAGCGGACCGTTCCGGCGAGCGCGCAGCGCGAGGCGGGATGAATGACTGCTGTGTCACGAGCGTGGAATGCGCGAAAACCCAGATTCCAGATGCACCACTACCGCCGCTGCGCGAGAGCCCCTCTTAGCAGGGGCTGTGCGTGAACAACCGCGACGGCGCGCGAAGCGCCGCCGGAAGAATGACGGCCTTGTCACGAACGCGGAGTGCGCGAGGATTCAGATTCCAGATGCACCACTACCGTGGCTGTGCGGGAGACCCGCTTAAGAATTAGCGGTGTGAGCCCGCTTTCTTTGCTTACTTTCTTTGCGGCGGCAAAGAAAGTGAGTGCCGCCTGCACAGGGCAAACGCTAATAGACCAGAAGCAAACCAAGGAAAGGCCAACACCATAAAAAAACCACCAAAGCGCCGCGCAGGCAAAAAGCCCGATTAATCGGGCAATTCAGCAGCCCCCATACGCCGAGCAATAACCCTGGACCGCTGCGCCAAATACCCTGACCCTCGATGCTCATCAAAATACTTAGGCTGCGGCAGCATAACCGCCAACCTGGCCGACTGCCCAGCGGTCAGCTTACTGGCCGAAGTTTTATAATAATAATGAGCAGCGGCCTCAGCCCCATAAACCCCATTCCCCCACTCAACGGAGTTGAGATAAATCTCAAATATCCGCTGCTTATCCATCAAGGTCTCGAGCATCCAGGTAATGATAAGCTCCTGCCCTTTCCGGATATAACTCTTCTCCCGAGACAAAAACAGATTCCGCGCCAATTGCTGAGTAATGGTAGAACCACCACGAACAATCTTACCCTTAGCCTTATTCCGCTCCCAAGCCTGCAAAATAGCATCGGTTTCGTAACCATTATTATTAACAAAATTCGCATCTTCAGAAGCAATAATCGCCCGCTTCAGATTGTGCGAAATCTGTTCATACGGCACCCACGTATGCTGCAAGGCCAGATCCGGCCGATCCTGCGACAACCGCCACGCATCCGACCGCATAAAAGCCGTCGAAGAAGGATTAACGGAATTCCACACCGCGATCTGCGCGAAATAAAACGCCTGCGTCGCCAGCCACGCAATCGCCACCACCATGCCCAGATAAAACATCCATCGCACCGGACCTGGCCGGCTCACGCGCCGCGTCGCTGTCATCGTGCTTCCCGTCCTCGAATCGGTGAATTCGGCAAAGTGATCCGCCCGCCCTACGCGTGCGACGGCGCACCCAACAACGCACGCAACTCGGCCAGCACCGGCGCGCCGTCAGGCCGCACGCCGCGCCACACGTAAAACGATTCGGCCGCCTGCTCGACCAGCATGCCCAGCCCGTCCGCACCGCGCGCACCCAGCTTGCGCGCGTGCTCCATGAACACCGTCGGCTGCGCGCCGTACATCATGTCGTAAGCCAGCGTGCCGCCGCCAAACGCGCGGTCGTCGCACTCGGGCAACGACGCGTCCAGGCTGCCCGCCGTCGCGTTGACGATCACGTCGTAAGCGCCCGCCTCGATCGCTCGCGCGCTGCCGCCGCTCAGACGGCACGCGGCGTCGCGCGCGGCCTGCCCGAACTGGTCGACCAGCGCCTCAGCCTTGGCCGCCGTGCGGTTGACGATGGTCAGCGTATGCGGCGCGCGGTCCAGCATCGGCAGCACCACGCCGCGCGCGGCGCCGCCCGCGCCCAGCAACAGAATGCGCGCGCCCTTCAGCGACACGCCAAGATTCACTTCGATGTCACGCACGAGGCCGAAGCCGTCCGTGTTGTCGCCATAAACGCCGTTTGCGTCGAAACGCAAGGTGTTCACCGCGCCCGCTGCGGCCGCGCGCGGCGACAGCGTGTCGGCGAATGCGTGCGCGTCGAGCTTGAACGGCACGGTCACGTTCAGACCGCGTCCGCCCGCTTCGACAAACGCGCGCACATGCGGCACGAACGCGTCCACCGGCGCGAGCAGGTGGCCGTACTCGACCGGCTCGCCGGTCTGCGCGGCAAAGCGCCCGTGGATGAACGGCGATTTGCTGTGGCCGACCGGATTGCCGATCACCGCGTAACGATCGAGCGAATCGGTCGCGCTCATCGTCCCGGCTCCGCGATGTGCTGATCCGCAGCGGCATTGGCGGCATCGGTTGCGTCGGTCGTGCCGGCGCCATCCGCGCTTTGCGCGTCGCTGTCGCCCTCGGCGCTCGCCTCCGTGCCGTCGAGGTCCGCTTCGGCCTGAGCCTCGGCTTCGCCTTCGGCGCTGTCGTCCGGCGCCTCGTTGATCTCTTCTTCGCTCTCGTCGGCTTCCTCGGCTTCTTCAGCCTCGCTGCCGCTCGTCACGGCCGGCGCATCGAGCACGTGCAGCAGACGCACGGACGCTTCGACGGTCAATTCGTCGAGCGACATGACTTCCATCTGCAGACGCGTACCGCGTGCATGCACGCCAAGACCCGGCACATGCAGCAGCAACGGAATCTCTTCGAGGCGCACCAGATCGCCCTTCACCACCGACGCCACCACCTGCTTGCGGTTCTCCTGCTTCAACCAACGCAGGCACCAGAAGTACTCCATGCGACGCTGGTGATCGGCATACGCGCTGTAGGTGTCGTCGAAACCTTGCACGACGGCGAACAGGTCGGCGTCCTTCGGCTTGAACGGCGCGGCCAGCTTGGCGGTCACGCCATGCTGCACGCAGGCGATCAATTGCCACTGATTCACCAGGTCGACGTAACGGCGCAGCGGCGACGTGCTCCACGCGTATTGCGTAACGCCGAGGCCTTCGTGCGGCGCGGCGTTGGTCTGCATGCGCGTGCGCTTCGGGCCGGTCGGCGCGCCGAACGCGCGCTGCGTGCGATAGATGCCGGGCACGCCGTGATCGTGCAGGTACGCGCCCCACGACGAGTTAGCGAGAATCGCCAGCTCGGCGACGATCGTGTCGAGCGGCGAACCGCGCCGACGCGGCGTGATCGTGATGTGCTCGCCTTCCACGTAAAAATTGAAGTCGGTATTGCGCTGCACCTCGCGGCGCAGACCGTAACCGGCGCGCGCGGCCTGGCGCTTTTCGAACAGCGCCTGCGCGAACGGCCACAGCACGGCGATGTCGTCCTTGTGCGGATACTCGCCGGTGCCGGCGGCCAGCGCCTCTTCGGTGACGAGTTCGTCGAGCGTGTTGTGACGCAGGTTGTTCTTCACGAACACGCGCTCGGCGCGCGTTTCGCTCGTGACGATCTCCTGGGTCTCACGGTTGACGATCACATACAGCGACAACGCCGGACGCAAGCCGCCCTCGGCCAGCGTGAATGCTTCGACGACGCTGTCGGGCAGCATGGTGATCTTGTCGCCCGGCATATAGACGGTGGACAGGCGCGTGCGCGCGATCTCGTCGACCTCGTCGCCACGCTGAATGCCGAGCGCCGGCGCGGCGATGTGCACGCCGATCCGCAAACGGCCGTCGGCGAGATGCTGGACGGAGAACGCATCGTCGATTTCAGTGGTGGTGATGTCGTCGATCGAGAAGGCTTGCACGTCGGCTTCCGGCAAATCTTCCGGCAAGCTGCCGACCGTGACCGGCGGAAAACCCGTGCCGTGCGGGAAAAATTCCGACAGGAATTTCGCCTCGTGCAAGGCGCGCGCCGACGGAATCGCGCCGTTGTCGAGCATCAGACGCGCCTGCGAAATGCCGCGCGCGGCAGCGGCGGCTTCGAGCGCCTTGTATTCGATCGTGTTCTTGTCAGGCTTGGTGAGCAGCCCCAGCGCCTTGCTGCCGGTGAAACCTTCCGGCAGACGGCCGGCCTTCAGCTCGTCTTCGTAGCCCGCTTGCACCAGCGCCTGCTGACGCTTGCGCTCGAGGCCGGCCAGCGCCATCTTCAGTTGTTCCTGCGGCGCGCGCTGATACATGCCGCGGCCCTTGCGGCGGAAGTACACCGGCGAACCATGCAGGCGCAGCACCAGTGCGGCACGCTCGATCGCACCAAAGCCTCCGCCGAAATACTCGGCGCCCAATGCGGCGAACGGAAATTCGTCTTCCGGCGCGCACTCCCACAGGAAGTCCAGATCGATCTCCTGCGCGGCGGTGTCGGCTTGTTGCATCAGCTCGGCCGCGCTCGGTTTTTCGAATTCGATCAACACGTCTTTGGCGCGCACCTTGGCCCGCCGGCCGCCCGGCAACTCGACCTGAAAAGCATCGCCCTGGCGCGACAGCACGCTGCCCGCCTTGAAACTGCCCGATTCCTCGAAGAAAACGTTCACTCAATACTCTCGTTCTGACTTGCATCTGCCGGCGCTTCCGACCCGGTTCGGCGATCGGTGACTTGCGTGCGCGGCACGGCAACGTGTTCGTGGTAGTGGATCCGCGGCGCGATGCGCGCGCCGGCGGGTTGAAGCTGGGTTGAATCCTGTTGAAACTGTTTGTGCAACGCGGCAGGCGGCTTACTGTCGCACGCCGGTTCGCCGGTTCGCCGGTTCGCCGGTTCGCCGGTTCGCCGGTTCGCCGGTTCGCCGGTTCGCCGGTTCGCCGGTTCGCCGGACCGTCCGGACTCAGGCGGCCTCGCGCGGCGCCGGCGGTTCGACGTCTTCCGCGCCGCAAAAGGCCAGCACCTCATCGACGTATTGCGCGAACTCGCTGATCGCGTGGTCGCTCCCTTCGATCAGCGTAGTGCGTGCGCCCGGATAGTGCGCGAGCATTTCGCGGTAGTCGAGCACTTCGTCGCCGGTGGCCGCCATCAAATAATAGCGTTCGGGCTGCGTGATCGACGCAACACCGAGCGCGCGCAGCTCGTCCAGATGATGCGGCTCGACGACGATACTGCCGCCGCCATGCCACAACGGCTGCTCGCCGAGATAGGCGCTCAGGTCGCGCTGCGGCACCACCGCCGGGTTCAACAATACCGCCGGCCAGCCGTGTTTTTCCGCCAGATACGTGGCGAAATAGCCGCCGAGCGAACTGCCGATCACCGTCACGCGCGTCGTGCCGGCCGCGGCCACCAGCGATTCGACCAGCGCCACCGTCTCGAACGGCGACACCGGCAACATCGGGCAGCACCATTCGTCGCTGCGGCCCAGTTCGACCAGACGTGCCGCCAGCACGCGCGCCTTGAACGAATTGGGCGAAGAACGGAAACCGTGCAGATAAAGAATCACGAAGCGCCTCGCGCGGAAAGGGCGTCGAGCAGCTTCTGATGCACGCCGCCGAAGCCGCCGTTGCTCATCACCAGAATCTGGTCACCGGGGCGCGCGGCTTGAACCACGGCTTTGACGAGTGCATCCAGATTGTCGAAAGCCTGCGCCTTGCCGCCGAGCGGCGCGAGCGCTTCGCCGAGGTTCCAGCCGAGCGCGTCGCGACCGGCGGCCGCGCCGTAGCCGAATACGAGGTCGGCGTCGGCAAGGCTGGCCGGCAATTGCGCTTTCATCACGCCCAGCTTCATGGTGTTCGAGCGCGGCTCCAGCACGGCCAGAATCCGCGTATTGTCGCGGCCGACGCGCGCGCGCAACCCGGCCACGGTCGTATCGATCGCGGTGGGATGATGCGCGAAGTCGTCGTAGACGGTCACGCCGTCGACGCTGCCGCGCACTTCCATGCGGCGCTTCACGTTGCGAAAGCTCGCCAGCGACTGCGCGGCCTGCGCCGGCGGCACGCCGACATGGCGCGCGGCGGCGATCGCGGCCAGCGCATTCATGCGGTTATGTTCGCCCTGCACCTGCCACTCGACCACGCCAACGCGCGCGCCGTTGTGATACACGGCGAAACGCTCGTCGACCGGCACGCCGTCTTCCGCCGGCAGGGTTTCCCAGCCGCCCTGCACGCCGAAACGCTCTACTTCGCTCCAGCAGCCACGCGTGAGCACACGCTCCAACGCGTCTTCACGGCCGTTCGTCACAACCCGGCCGATGCCCGGCACCGTGCGGATCAGGTGATGGAACTGCGTTTCGATCGCGGCGAGATCCGGGAAGATGTCGGCGTGATCGAACTCCAGATTGTTCAGCACCGCAGTCTTGGGGCGGTAATGGACGAACTTTGAGCGTTTGTCGAAGAAGGCCGTGTCGTACTCGTCGGCCTCGATCACGAAGAAACTCGAATCCGTCAGCCGCGCCGACACGCCGAAATTCAACGGCACGCCGCCGATCAGGAAGCCCGGATTGAGCCCCGCGTCTTCGAGCAGCCAGGTCAGCATGGAACTGGTGGTGGTCTTGCCGTGCGTGCCGGCCACCGCCAGCACCCATTTGCCGTTCAGCACATGTTCGCCGAGCCACTGCGGGCCGGACACATACGGCAGGCCGCGGTCGAGAATCGCTTCCATGAGTGGGTTGCCACGCGAGACCACGTTGCCGATCACGAACAGATCCGCGTTCAGGCCGTTCAACTGGTCGGCGTCGTAACCCTCGATCAGGCCGATGCCCTGCGCCTCGAGCTGCGTGCTCATGGGCGGATAGACGCCGGCGTCGCAGCCCGTCACGGTATGACCCGCTCCGCGCGCGAGAACCGCGAGACCGCCCATGAACGTGCCGCAGATACCGAGGATGTGGATGTGCATAAGCCTGTCGTGCCGCGCGGGCGTTTTTTGCGTGGGATGGGAGTGCAGAAGAACGGCCGGAACGATGCCGAAGCGACCGTCTGCGAAGGACGCTATTGTAACCGACGGCTCCCGATCGCCCTATGCGGGGCCGGCCGTTCGGCCAGCATCGGGGCGTAGCGCCCGGTGGCGGAAAGTCGCGCCATCAATCTCTAGTATGATTGCCGGATGGTCCGCAAATCACATTTCGATCCCCTGCGCGTGCGTGAAGAAATCGCTATCGCGGCTGCCAGGATGATCGCCGAAGACGGTCTCGACTACGCCACGGCCAAGCGCAAAGCGGCCCGGCAGGTAGTCGGCGAGAGCCGTGTTGCCGGCGAATGGCTGCCCGATAACGACCAGATCGAAGAAGAAATCCGTGAATACCAGTCGCTCTTTCAGGGCGACAGTCAGCCGCTGCTGTTGCGGCGCTTCCGCCGTGTCGCGGTCGACTGGATGGAGCGGCTCGCGCCGTTCAATCCGTATCTGACCGGCGCGGTGCTCGGCGGCACGGCCGGTGAGCACTCGGACGTTCACCTGCAGGTGTTCTGCGACAACCCGAAAGAAGTCGCGATCTACTTCCTGAACGCCAACATCCAGTACGACGTCTCCGAAACGCGGCATTTCGCTGGACGCGGCTACGTCGAGACGCTGAGCTTCCTGTGGCGCCCGGCAAACGAAGGGCGCAAGGCGGAGCCGGTCGGCATTCACGTCGCACTCTACGAAACCGACGACCTGCGCGGCGCGGTGCGCGCCGACGCGCGCGGCCGCACGGCCCGGGCCAATCTGCAAGCGGTTCAAACGCTGCTCGCCAGCAGCGAAGCCACCCCTTCTACTAATTAGACTGATAACCATGAATACGAGACGGATTCTGACAGGCGCGCTCGTCGCGATCGTTGCCGCCTGCGGCGGCGTGCTGGCCAATCACTGGTTCAGCGGCGACAGCGAAGTCGCCCACGCGGCGCAGACCGCGGCCGCGCCGAGCGCGGTCGAACAACTGTGGGCCGCGCCGGTCACCACCGTCGACGGCAAGCCGCAGTCGCTAAGTTTGCTGAAAGGGCACCCAATCGTCGTCAACTTCTGGGCGTCGTGGTGCGGCCCTTGCGTCGAGGAAATGCCGGCGCTGTCGCAACTTCAGCGCGATTACGCGAAGAAAGGCATCCAGTTCGTCGGACTTGGCGTCGATTCGGAGAAAAACGTCCAGGCGTTCCTGCAAAAGGTGAAGGTGGCGTACCCGGTCTACATTACCGGCTTCGGCGGCGCCGACCTGGCGCGGGCCTTCGGCAACAACGCGGGCGGCCTGCCGTTCACCGTGGTGATCGACGCCAAAGGCAATGTCCGCTCGACAAAATTAGGCCAAATCAACCCGGAAGCGCTCCGGCAGACCCTCGACGCGCTTTAAATCTCACATTCTTTTGACGCTCGATTCCTGCTGGTACGCGGAAAAATACGCGCAAATCGCATGAATTTGAGAGAAGATGGGCGCCCGGCGCGACGGCAAATTGCCGCCCGCGTCGCTCGTTACGTGCGGGAACCTAGACAAGTTTCTCTAATCAGCGCTAAAGTGCGCCCAATTCCACGGAAAAAGAAGCGACCATGACGCGACTGCTGGTACTGCACGGACCCAACCTCAACCTTCTCGGCACCCGGGAACCCGAGGTCTACGGTCGCGTGACCTTGCCGCAGATCGATCAGGCGCTGGCGGACCGCGCAGCGGACGCAGGCGTCGAACTGGCGTCGTTCCAGAGCAATCACGAAGGCGCTCTGGTGGATCGCATCCAATCCGCCCGGACTGAAAAAACCGATTTCATACTGATCAATCCCGCCGCGTACACGCACACCAGCGTGGCCATTCGGGACGCACTGGCGGGGGTCGGCATCCCGTTCGTCGAGATTCATCTGTCGAACGTGCATCGTCGCGAACCGTTCCGGCATCACTCGTATTTCTCCGACCAGGCTGAGGGCGTGATTTGCGGCCTCGGCTGGAAGGGATATATGTACGCGCTCGAATTCGCGCTCGACCGGCTCGCCGCCGGTTCGTCGCGCGGCTGATTCCAAACACGTCTAATTTGCGCCGGCTGCGTATGCGCCGGCACTTTACGCATTGAAAGGGGCTTCCTGATGGATCTACGTAAACTGAAAACTCTGATCGACCTCGTCTCGGAGTCTGGTATCTCCGAACTCGAAGTGACCGAGGGCGAAGGCAAGGTGCGCATCGTCAAGAATGCGCCGCCGGTTTACGTGCAACCGTCCGCCTCGTACGCGCCGCAATACGCGCAGCCGGCTCCGTTCCCGGGCGGCGAAGCGCCGGCCGCTGCCGCAGCAGGCGTTCCGGCTACGCCGGCGCCGGTCGTCCCGCAAGGTCACGTGGTGACGTCGCCGATGGTCGGCACGTTCTACCTCGCGCCGTCGCCGGGCGCCGAGCCGTTCGTTCAGGTGGGTGACACGGTCAAGGAAGGCCAGACGATCTGCATCATCGAAGCGATGAAGCTGCTCAACGAGATCGAGTCGGACAAGGCCGGCGTGGTGAAGGAAATCCTCGTCGATAACGGCCAGGCGGTCGAGTATGGCCAACCGCTGTTCGTGGTCGGCTAACGCGGCACGCTTTGCGCTTTTTGCGCCTGCCGCCCGCGCGTCCGCCCTCCCGGGGCGCGCGACCGATCCTCTGAGGCAGCCTGCACCGTGACCGGCCGGGCGCCTATTGATGAGTCGAAAAACCGCTATGTTTGAAAAAATCCTCATTGCCAATCGTGGCGAGATCGCGCTCCGCATCCAGCGCGCGTGCCGCGAGCTCGGCGTCAAGACCGTCGTCGTCTATTCGGAAGCCGACAAGGAAGCCAAGTACGTGAAGCTCGCCGACGAGGCGGTCTGTATCGGCCCGGCGCCTTCGAATCTGAGCTACCTGAACATGCCGGCGCTAATCAGCGCGGCTGAAGTGACGGACGCCGAAGCGATCCACCCGGGCTACGGCTTCCTGTCGGAAAACGCCGACTTCGCCGAGCGCGTCGAACAGTCCGGCTTCACCTTCATCGGCCCGCGCCCGGAAACGATCCGGATGATGGGCGACAAGGTCACGGCCAAGCAGACCATGATCAAGACCGGCGTGCCGTGTGTGCCGGGTTCGGAAGGCGCGTTGCCGGACGATCCGAAAGAGATCGTCAAGATTGCCCGCCAAGTCGGCTATCCGGTCATCATCAAGGCCGCCGGCGGCGGCGGTGGCCGCGGCATGCGCGTGGTCCACACGGAAGCGGCGCTGGTCAACGCGGTCAACATGACGCGTGAAGAAGCCGGCCGCGCATTCGGCAATCCGCAGGTCTACATGGAGAAATTCCTGGAGAACCCGCGGCACATCGAAATTCAGATCCTCGCGGATTCGTTCAAGAACGCGGTGTGGCTCGGCGAGCGTGACTGCTCGATGCAGCGTCGTCACCAGAAAGTGATCGAAGAAGCGCCGGCGCCGGGTATCGCGCGCCGCCTGATCGAACGGATCGGCGATCGTTGCGCCGACGCCTGCAAGAAGATGGGCTATCTGGGCGCGGGTACGTTCGAGTTCCTGTACGAAAACGGCGAGTTCTACTTCATTGAAATGAATACGCGCGTGCAGGTCGAACATCCGGTGACCGAGCTGATCACGGGCGTCGACATCGTGCAGGAACAGATCCGCATCGCGGCCGGCGAGAAGCTCGCCTTCCGTCAGCGCGACATCGTGTTCAAGGGTCATGCGATCGAATGCCGGATCAACGCGGAAGATCCGTTCAAGTTCACGCCGTCGCCGGGTCGGTTGACCTCGTGGCATATGCCGGGCGGTCCCGGCATTCGCGTCGATTCGCACGCCTACAACGGCTATTTCGTCCCGCCGAACTACGATTCGATGATCGGCAAGCTGATCGCTTACGGTGCGACGCGCGAACAGGCAATCAACCGGATGCGTATCGCGCTGTCGGAAATGGTGGTGGAAGGCATTCTGACCAACATCCCGCTGCATCGCGAACTGATGCTGGACGCGAAGTTCGTCGAAGGCGGCACCAGCATTCACTACCTCGAAAACCGGTTGGCCGCGAAGCAGCAGGCCGCACCGGAAGAAGCGTAAGTCATGAGCTACCGGGAATTGATCGTCGAGTTGGCGCGCGAGCACGCGGAAGAATTTTCCGACGCGCTGCTCGAGTTGGGCGCGTTGTCCGTGTCGGTGGAAGATGCGGACGCCGATACGCCCGACGAGCAGCCGCTGTTCGGCGAGCCCGGTCTCACGCCGGATCGCAGCGCGTGGCAACGTTCGCGCGTGATCGCGCTGCTCGCGCCGGAACACGAACCGGCGCTGCTGCTGACCGCCGCAGCCAACGAAATTGGCCTCGCGAACGCGCCGTCGTTCAAGGTGCGGGAAGTCGAAGACCAGGATTGGGTGCGGCTCACACAGTCGCAGTTCGATCCGATCAAGATCGGCGAGCGCATCTGGGTCGTGCCGTCGTGGCATGACGCGCCGGATCCCGAAGCGCTCGTGCTCGAACTGGATCCGGGCCTCGCGTTCGGCACCGGCAGCCATCCCACCACGCGTCTGTGCATGGAATGGCTCGAGCAATCGGTGCAGGCCGGCCAGTCGGTGCTCGACTACGGTTGCGGCTCCGGCATTCTCGCGATCCTCGCGCAGAAGTGCGGCGCGAGTCCGGTGTTCGGCATCGACATCGATCCGCAAGCGGTCGAGTCGGCGCGTCAGAACAGCGAACGCAACCGCGCGGACGTCACGTACGGTTTGCCGGACGCCTGCCCGAGCGGCGAATTCGACATCGTGGTCGCCAACATTCTGTCCAACCCGCTCAAGCTGATGGCGTCGATGCTGGCGTCGAAGGTCAAGCCGGGCGGCAAGATCGCGTTGTCCGGCATTCTGGCGCGCCAGGCGGACGAAGTCGCGCAGGTCTACGCGCAGTGGATCGATATCGGCGTATGGCGCGAACACGAAGGTTGGGTATGTCTGTCGGGAACGCGCCGCGAAAGCCATTAGAATAAGGCGTATTGTCCAACCAACGGCCTTTCGGCTTATCGGCTCAATATGCTCCTGGCAACGCGTTGCCCCTTCTGCGAAACCGTCTTCCGCCTGCAACCGGCGCAGCTCGCGCTGCGCCGCGGCCTCGTGCGCTGCGGGCATTGCCATGAAGTATTCGACGCCTCGAGCAGTCTGTTCGACGTCACCGAAGGCGGCGACTTCTCCACCGCCAAACCCGTCGAAGCCGCTGCTGCGATCGAAGCGTTATCCGGCGTTCGCGCCAGGAGCCCCGATTTCAGCGCTGAAGCGTGGGATCCGTGGGCGCCAACGCCCGACGCCGCGGTCGACAATCGCCTGCTGCACGACACCCACAATGTGCCGCTCTCGCCGGTTTCCACTAGCGCGGGCATAGCGGTCACGCCGCATCACGCTCACGAACCCGATCTGCCTGCCAGCGCATTCAGCACGCCGGTTCCACCAGACGGCGAACCGGTGCTGGCCGACGCACCGCTCGAACCGTTCGCCTACCGGACCGAGCCGCCGGCTGAAGACGCGCCGCGGGTTTGGCACAAGACCGATCGGTCTTCCGAACCTTCGTTGGACGAACCCGTTCTGCCCGAGTCGGCCAGTCTGCATGGCATCCCGGATAATGAACCGCGTTTTAACGCAGCCAGTTTTGCTGCGGGAGCTGGTGCAGGCGTGGCGGCCGGCGCCGCTATCGCCGAAGCCGAAACCGACGCCGATGCCGATGCCGACGGCGGCACGACGGCGCGCTTCGGCGCATCGACCGCCAACACCTCCGCCTCCGCGACCGACGACCCGACTGCCTTCTCCGGCGCGGCGGCCGCATCCAGTGGCGAGCCGTTCTCCGTTCACCCGGTGAACGACGGCGTCGATCCGTTCCCGGTCGTGCGCGAAACCCGCCCGGCCGAGCCGCGGCGCCTGGGCTGGATCATCGCCGGTTCGGTGGTGGCCGTGCTGCTGGTGCTGGCGCTGCTTGCGCAGCTCGCCTGGTGGCAGCGCGAAACCGTGCTGGTCTACTTCCCGAGCACGCAGACGCTCTATGCAAAAGCTTGCGCGCAACTCGGCTGCCTCGTCACGCCGCCGCACGACATCGACGGCTTGCAGGTCGAACCGTCCGATCTCCGGCAGATCGACGGCCCGCACAAGCTCGAACTGAAGATGCCGCTGCGCAACCGCTTCAACGTGGCGCTGGCCTACCCCGCTATCGAACTCACGCTGCTCGACGATCAGAACAACGTCGCCGTGCGCCGCGTGCTGTGGCCGCAAGACTACGTCCCGCCCGGCACTCCGATCGCGGCCGGCCTGCCGGCCCGCAGCACGCAGACGATGATCGTGCATCTCGACACCGGCAACGCGGTCGCCTCCAATTTCCGCGTACAGATTTTTTATCCGTAACGCATCCTCGCGCGCCCGGCCATGATCGGGCGCATTCACCGTCGCATCTATCGTCAACACTGACGAATTTCCGGAGCACAAGAACATGAGTCAAGTCACGCTGGGTGGCAACCCGATCGACGTAGCCGGCACGTTCCCGTCGGTGGGCCAGAACGCCCCCGCTTTCTCGCTGGTCGGCAAGGATCTGAAGTCGCTGTCGCTCGCCGATTTCGCCGGCAAGCGCAAGGTGCTGAACATCGTCCCGAGCCTCGACACGCCGACCTGCGCAACGTCGACCCGCAAGTTCAACGAAGCCGCCGCGAAGCTGACCAACACGGCCGTGATCGTCGTGTCGGGCGACCTGCCGTTCGCCGCGTCGCGCTTCTGCACGACCGAAGGCATCGAGAACGTCGTCACGGCGTCCACGTTCCGCGGTCACGAGTTCGCGCAAGCGTACGGTGTCGACGTGACGAGCGGCCCGCTGACCGGCCTGACGGCGCGCGCCGTGGTGGTGGTCGACGAGAACGACAAGGTCGTGCACGCTGAACTGGTCGGTGAAATCAAAGACGAGCCGAACTACGACGCAGCCCTCGCCGCGCTGAAGTAAAACCTTCGCGCACGAACCCCGGCGCCGCGCTTCATGCGCGGCGCTGTCGTATCGTCGCGCGCTTTCTTTATTGTTTTCACAGGAACCCTCGCCTTGGCTACGCTGATTTGCGGCTCGCTCGCCTACGACAACATCATGACTTTCGAAGGCCGCTTCCGGGAGCACATCCTGCCGGAGCAGGTCCATATCCTGAACGTGAGTTTCCTGGTGCCGACCATGCGCCGCGAGTTCGGCGGCTGCGCGGGCAACATGGCTTACGCGCTGCATCTGCTGGGCGGCGACGCGCGCATCATGGGCACGCTCGGCGCGGTCGACGCGCAGTTGTACATGGACCGCTTCAAGGCGCTCGGCCTGTCGACTGAAAACGTGCTGGTGGTGCCGGACACGCACTCGGCCCAGGCGATGATCACCACGGACCTCGAGAACAACCAGATCGCCGCGTTCCATCCGGGCGCGATGATGCAGTCGCATCTGAATCGCGCCGATGAAGCAAAAGGCATCACGCTCGCGATCGTCGGGCCCGACGGCTTCGACGGCATGGTCCAGCATTCGGAGCACCTGGCCGCGGCGGGCGTGCCGTTTGTCTTCGATCCGGGTCAAGGTTTGCCGCTGTTCGACGGCGCGACACTGCGGCGCATGATTGAACTTGCTACTTATGTAGCTGTCAACGATTACGAAGCCAAACTGGTGAGCAACAAAACGGGTTGGTCGATCGAAGAGATCGCCGGCAAGGTCGAAGCGCTGATCGTCACGCTCGGTGAGCAGGGTTCGCAGATCCATCATACCGGCGGCGTCGAAGACATTCCGCCGGTCAAGGCACAGCAAGTGCTCGATCCGACCGGTTGCGGCGACGCGTTTCGCGGCGGCTTGCTGTACGGCATCGAGAACAAGCTCGGGTGGGCAACCACCGGCCGTCTGGCAAGCCTGATGGGCGCGCTGAAGATCGAATGCCAAGGCCCGCAAAACTACGCGCCCACGCGGGCGGAGATCAACGAACGGTTCAAGCAGGCGTTCGGATACGACCTGCCGTAATACCGAAAGCTATTGGAGTTAGGGAATGAGAACAACGAGTCGCCTGGTCGTGGCCGCCTTGATCGCCGGTTCACTGGCCATGTCGGGGTGTGCGTATAACAGCAGTTCCGCCGACGTCTATACGGCGTCGCAAGCGCAGCGCGAAGAAACGGTCCGCATGGGCACGGTCGACAGCGTGCGCGCCGTCAAGATCAGTTCGAACAACGGTCAGCCGAGCGGCCTTGGCGCAATCGGCGGCGGCGCGTTGGGTGCGGTGGCCGGCAGTGCGCTCGGCGGCGGCCGCGGTTCGATCGTCACGGGCATCATCGGCGGCCTCGCGGGTGCCGTCGCCGGCAATGCGGTCGAGAACGGCGTCGCGGTGCATGACGGCCTCGAGATCACCGTGCGACTCGATAACGGCGACATGCGCGCCATCACGCAGAGCGCCACCGGCGAGATCTTCCGTGCCGGCGACCGCGTGCGACTCCTGTCGAGCGGCGGCGTGACGCGCGTCACACACTAAAGTTTCCCCTCTCGCGCGGCAAGGCTCAGGCCGCCGCCGCGGCGACCTCACACGCATGCCCTCCCCTGTGCATGCGTTTTTTTTCGCCCGCAGGTTTCAGCTTCGACCAGCGACGCCAGGCAAACGCAGCGCGCCGGGCAGCAGGCTTCAAGTCCAGACGCCAGGCAAAAAAAAGTCCCGTCGCCGGAAACCGGCAACGGGACCCTGACCGAGTAGCGCTCTCAACCTACCTTAAGCGCTACTCGATCATCGGACACATCGCGCGATGTGTCGAAGTACTTCTCAAGCTCAAGCTACCGCTTACGGACGGCTGCCCGTCGGGAACGGCCATGCTGCTGCCGGGTTCAGCGCGGTCTTCACCGTCGCTGCCGGTGCTGCGCTCGTGACGGACGTCGCTGCGGGTGCAGGTGCAGCCTTCTTGGCGACAGCCTTCTTCGCAGGAGCAGCCTTCTTCGCAGGAGCGGCAGCCTTCTTCGCCGGTGCAGCCTTCTTCGCGGGAGCGGCCTTCTTGGCAGCGGGAGCAGCCTTCTTCGCAGCAGGCGCAGCCTTCTTGGCAACAGCCTTCTTCGCAGCAGGCGCAGCCTTCTTCGCGGCAGCCTTCTTGGCAGGCGCAGCCTTCTTCGCAGCAGCCTTCTTAGCCGGTGCAGCCTTCTTCGCTGCGGCCTTCTTGGCCGGCGCTGCCTTCTTCGCTGCAACCTTCTTCACTGCGACTTTCTTTGCCGGTGCTGCTTTCTTCGCCGGCGCTGCCTTCTTTGCTGCAACCTTCTTCACTGCGACTTTCTTTGCAGCAACCTTCTTGGCAGGAGCAGCTTTCTTCGCTGCAACCTTCTTCGCCGGTGCTGCCTTCTTCGCTGCAACCTTCTTCACTGCGACTTTCTTAACAGCGACTTTCTTCGCCGGAGCAGCCTTCTTAGCCGGCGCAGCCTTCTTTGCTACAACCTTCTTGGCTGCGGGTTTCTTAGCGACTGCTTTCTTGATAGTTGCCATCATTTTCTCCTTCAGGTTTTCAGATGAGAGTCAGTTCAAACACCACCCTTCGTCAAAACCCGCTTCCCGCGGACGCTTCTCAGGGCGCGCGCTACGAAGCGAGCTATTCATCGGCGTACGCAGGTGCTGCGCGCTTACGCTAATGAATGCGGTAAGGCGCGCCGTGCCGAAAGGCACCGCGCGCCAGATCTGTTCGGCGTTGAAACTCAACGCCGGCAATTGCTTGATCGGGCCGCCGGCGATCACGCCGACGGCTTTTTCCGGGGGGAAGTTTGCCCATCCCACTGAAGGGTTCGCAAAGTGCCAGTCATGTTTGTGGGCCGCGAAGGCACGCGGCGCACCGGGCAAGCTTTGCATCAGGCGGTTCTGCTCCTAACCAAAATTGCCGCGGCGAAGGCCTGCGGCATCCCCATCAATGAATGCATCTGCAGCACGAACCCGGATCACTCCCAGGTCAGCGCGCCGCCAGTCTGATATTCGATCACTCGCGTCTCGAAGAAGTTGCGTTCCTTCTTCAGGTCGATCATTTCGCTCATCCACGGGAACGGGTTTTCCTCGTTCGGGTACAGCGGATCGAGACCGATCTGCTGGCAACGGCGGTTGCAGATGAAGCGCAGATAGCTCTTGAACATCGACGCGTTGAGGCCGAGCACCCCGCGCGGCATCGTGTCTTCCGCGTAACGATATTCGAGTTCGACCGCCTGCTTGAAGATCTCGCGGATGTCCGCGCGGAACTCAGCCGTCCAGAGTTGCGGGTTTTCGAGTTTGATCTGGTTGATCAGGTCGATGCCGAAATTGCAGTGCATCGACTCGTCGCGCAGGATGTATTGGTACTGTTCCGCCGCGCCGGTCATCTTGTTCTGACGGCCGAGCGCCAGGATTTGCGTAAAGCCGACGTAGAAGAACAGGCCTTCCATCACACAGGCGAACACGATCAGCGAGCGCAGCAGCGTCTGGTCTGTCTCGAGCGTACCGGTCTTGAAGCCCGGATCGGTCAGCACATTGATGTACGGAATCAGGAATTCGTCTTTCGCGCGGATCGAGGCAACTTCGTGATACGCGTTGAAGATTTCGCCTTCGTCGAGGCCCAGCGATTCGACGATGTACTGATAAGCGTGCGTGTGGATCGCCTCTTCGAACGCCTGGCGCAGCAGGAACTGGCGGCATTCGGGCGCCGTGATGTGGCGGTAGGTGCCCAGCACGATGTTATTGGCGGCCAGCGAATCCGCTGTCACGAAGAAGCCCAGGTTGCGCTTGACGATGCGGCGCTCGTCTTCGGTCAGACCGTTCGGGTCTTTCCACAAGGCGATGTCGCGCGACATGTTCACTTCTTGCGGCATCCAGTGGTTGGCGCAACCCGCCAGGTATTTTTCCCACGCCCACTTGTATTTGAACGGCACCAACTGATTGACGTCGGTCTGGCCGTTGATGATGCGCTTGTCGGCGACGTTGACCCGCGCTTCGGAAACGGCAGCCGTTCCAGCAGCATGAGCCGCGGCGATACCGCTTTCGAAAACATCTTGAGGAGCGAAGACGTTTCGATCCGAGGGAGCATGAGGAGCGGAACGCATTCCGACTTGCGAACCGACAGCCGATCCCGCAGCGCTGCGCAACACATCTTGTTGCGCGCCGCTCGAGGGAGGTACGGCAGTGATCTCGTCATCCCAGTTAAGCATAAATGTCACCATCAATTTAGAACGGTTTGTACCATCTTTTCACGAGCGATAAAAGAGTTCGCTGATGAAAAATCCTGTTTTCGATTCGCGTTGCTACGTTCATACAACACTTTGTTCAACAGACTGTGTGAGTCGCCTCGCGTGAAGCGTGTTGAACGTGTGTCGTCGAGATGCTTCGCGAGCTCGAAGAGCAACGTGTCGATGCGACGTTTCGCTGCTCTATCTATCTGTATTGCGGAGTGCGTTTGCAGCATCTTGCGGTTGCGTTTTGCTGTGTCGCGTTGCTCTCTGCGTTGCTCGTTGCGTTGCTTTTCGCCTCGCTCCGCAGAGGTCTCGCGGTGCTCCGCGTTACTACTGCGACGCTCTGCTCGGCGTGTCTGCTACGCGTCTGCGTTTCGCTTGCGTTCGTCTATCTCTGCTTGCGTCCGCGCCCGCGTCTGTCTGTTCGTCAGCGCAAGCGAAGTGAAGTTCAATGTCGTGTCGAGCGATGCATCGGGCCGGCTGCGTTGATCGGCCCATCGATCGAAGCGTTTGCTCAAGCGCGCTGTGCCGCGCGCTTCGTCGGGTGTTGCCGACTGCTGACTACTGGCTGCTGATCTACCACTGAGGCCTCTCCGAGTTTCCACCGACCCGGCGCCTCGCGACTTCAGTCGCCTGCCCTGCTTCACTGCCCGTCGACGAGCGGCGCGACTTCGACTTCTTTCACCGCACCGCTCGTCGACTTCACTCGTCTGCGTCACCACGGCTTCATCGCATCGAGCTGCGTTGCTCGCCGCATTCGGGTGACTACCTACAACCCGTCAGCAAGCAACGCTCCCGCTATCTGCTTCGCGCTCACCCGCAGCGCTTGTTGGCAACGCTTACTGGCAAGCTTCGCACTCGTCGAAACCTGCGTCGCCCGGACGCATCATGCAGACCGGACCATCCGCTTCCGGCGCTGCTTCGACGACTGCTGACGTGGCCGCTGCAGCCTGAAAGCCGCCCGGCGTTGCGCCGCCTCCGTTCGCGCCGAAGCCACCCGCTGCGCCGCCAGCCGCGCCACCCGAACCTTCGCCGCCGCCCGAACTCACCGCGTTCAGTTGACCGTGCGCCACCGTCGACTTCTCGACGTGCGTCGCCGCCATCGTGCGGAGGTAGTAGGTCGTCTTCAGACCACGCACCCAGGCGAGCTTGTAGACCTCGTCGAGCTTCTTACCCGACGCGCCGCCCATGTAAATGTTCAGCGATTGCGCCTGGTCGATCCACTTCTGACGACGCGAAGCCGCTTCAACCAGCCACACCGGATCGAGTTCGAACGCGGTCGCGTAGATCGCGCGCAGGTCCGCCGGAATCCGGTCGATGCGCGACAACGTGCCGTCGAAGTACTTCAGGTCGGCGACCATCACTTCGTCCCACAGACCGCGCGCCTTCAGGTCGCGCACCAGGTAGTCGTTGACCACCGTGAATTCGCCCGACAGATTCGACTTCACATACAGGTTCTGGAACGTCGGTTCGATGCAAGCCGACACGCCGATGATGTTCGAGATCGTCGCCGTCGGCGCGATCGCGACGCAGTTCGAGTTGCGCATGCCGTACTGGGCGACCCGCGAACGCAGTTCGGTCCAGTCCATCGACTCGCTCGAGTCGACTTCCACGTAACCGCCACGCGCGTCGGCCAGCAGCTTCACCGAGTCTTGCGGCAGGATGCCGCGATCCCACAGCGAGCCGCGGTAGCTCGAGTAACGGCCGCGCTCTTGCGCCAGTTCCGTCGACGCGTAGTAAGCGTAGTAGCAGACCGCTTCCATCGACGTATCGGCGAACGCCACCGCCTCTTGCGACGCGTACGGCGTGCGCAGCAGATGCAGGCAGTCCTGGAAGCCCATGATGCCGAGGCCGACCGGACGGTGCTTCAGGTTCGAGTTACGCGCCTTGGCGACCGCGTAGTAGTTGATGTCGATCACGTTGTCGAGCATGCGCATCGCGACGCTGATGGTGCGCTTGAGCTTGTCGTGGTCGAGCACGAGCGTGCCGTCGGCCTGTTCCTTCAGGTGGGCGACGAGGTTCACCGAGCCCAGGTTGCAGACGGCGATTTCGGCGTCGCTGGTGTTCAGCGTGATTTCCGTGCACAGGTTCGACGAGTGGACGACACCGACGTGCTGTTGCGGCGAGCGCACATTGCACGGATCCTTGAACGTGATCCACGGGTGGCCGGTTTCGAACAGCATGCCCAGCATCTTGCGCCACAGTTGCGCCGCCGGCAGCGTCTTGAACAGCTTGATCTCGCCGCGCGCGACCTTCGCTTCGTAAGCCGTGTAAGCCGTTTCGAATTCCGCGCCGAACAGGTCGTGCAGGTCCGGGCAGGTGGACGGCGAGAACAGCGTCCAGTCGCCGCCTTCCATCACGCGCTTCATGAACAGGTCGGGAATCCAGTTCGCCGTGTTCATGTCGTGCGTGCGACGACGGTCGTCGCCGGTGTTCTTACGCAGCTCAAGGAATTCCTCGATGTCCAGGTGCCACGTTTCCAGGTACGCGCACACCGCGCCCTTGCGCTTGCCGCCCTGGTTCACGGCGACGGCCGTGTCGTTGACAACCTTCAGGAACGGCACGACACCTTGCGATTTGCCGTTGGTGCCCTTGATGTGCGAGCCGAGCGCACGCACGCGCGTCCAGTCGTTGCCCAGACCGCCGGCGAACTTCGACAGCAGCGCGTTCTCCTTCAGCGCTTCGTAGATACCGTCGAGGTCGTCGTCGACCGTGGTCAGGTAGCACGACGACAGTTGCGAGCGATGCGTGCCCGAGTTGAACAGCGTCGGCGTGGACGACATGAAGTCGAAGCTCGACAGAATGTTGTAGAACTCGATGGCGCGCGCTTCGCGGTCGATCTCGTTCAGCGACAGGCCCATCGCGACACGCATAAAGAATGCCTGCGGCATTTCGATCCGCACGCCGTCGTGATGCAGGAAGTAGCGGTCGTACAGCGTTTGCAGACCGAGGTAACCGAATTGCAGGTCGCGGCTGTTGTCGAGCGCGGCGCCCAGGCGCTTCAGGTCGAACTGCTGGAGCTTGTCGTCGAGCAGGCCGGCGCCGATGCCGCGCTTGATGAACTGCGGGAAGTACTCGGCGTAACGCTCTGCCATTTCGCCTTGCGTGACTTCGTCTTCGAGGATTTCGCGGCGGATCGTGTGCAGCAGGATGCGCGCGGTGACCTGGCTGTAGGCCGGGTCTTTTTCGATCATCGTGCGGGCAGCCAGAATCGCCGAGTCGTAGACCTGGGTCATCGGCACGCCGTCGTACAGATTCTTGACCGTTTCCGCGATGATCGGGTCGGCGCTCACGGCGTCGCCCAGATTCGCGCAAGCGGATTCGATGACGCCGCGCAGCGCAGCCATGTCGAGCGGACGCGTGACGCCGTTGTCGGTCACGTTCAGACCCGGCGTGTTGGCGACGATCTGCTCGTCATGACCGCGCGCCTGGGTGCGCTTCTCGCGATACAGCACGTAGGCGCGCGCGACGTTGTGCTCGCCGCCGCGCATCAGCGCGAGTTCGACCTGATCCTGAATGTCTTCAATATGGAACGTGCCGCCGTTCGGGCGGCTGCGCACCAACGCACGCACCACGCTCTGCGTGAGTTGCTCGACCAGTTCGCGCACGCGCGCCGAAGCCGCGCCTTGACCACCGTTGACGGCCAGGAATGCCTTCGTCACGGCGATGGCGATTTTCGACGGCTCGAACGACACGACGCCGCCGTTGCGGCGGATCACCTTGTAGTCGGCGAGCGTCGCTTGCGGCGCGAGCGCCTGTGCGCCTTGTGCCTGGCCGAAGGCCTGGCCGGTCGGTGAACCCTCATAGCGGGTCGTCGCGTTGTCGGTGGTTTGCATGTGCAAAGCTCCTGGTCCTGGAAATGGTGCGGTGATTGCCGCGGATTAAAACGAACGCTGCGCCGCCGCGTGCGCAAGCGATAGGGTGCAGGAAAGAGGCTGGCTGAGCCGGTTGGCGGGATGCGACGGCGACGAAGCCTGATTCGAATTGAAAACGGTCTTCGTCGTATGCGTCGCGATCACTGGCTATGCCCCTTCCCTGAATGCTTCTGGATGCCGCCGGTTGGTCTTGACCGGCCGCGCCGCAGGAATTTTTTCACTGCCTGGAATGCTTGCGGCGCCGTGCTCGGAGAGCGGGGCGCCGCTGATTTATGCACTCGGTTATCCACACAGTTATACACAGCCAACACAAGATATGGTGTGAAACCGAATTTCTGGCACCAAGTATAGTGGAGATTCGAGACAGGTCAAATCGTTTTATTTGCTTTGAATGGGTTGACTTTTGGATAGCGCGGCGCGGCGTACCTCCCCGGAGAACAAGGCTGTGCCTTGCTCTCCTCGCATCACGCAAGGTCGCGCAAAGGGGCGTTACGAGTTCGCGGAAAACTTGAGATAGGGGAAATACTGAGCGTCGAGCGCGGTGTCACGCTGCAGACGTTGCCACTCGAAATGCGGACCCGGATCGGTCTTGCGACCCGGGGCAATGTCCGAGTGACCGGCGAGCGCCTCGACCGGATAGCGGGCCTTCAGCGCGTTCACGAGGGCGCCGAGCGTGCGGTATTGCGCCGCTTCGAAAGCAGCGGTGTCACTGCCCTCCAGCTCGATACCGATCGAGAAATCATTGCAGCGCTCACGGCCGAAAAAATTCGACGGCCCCGCGTGCCACGCGCGCTCGTTGCACGACACGAATTGCTCGAGCGCGCCGTCGCGATGGATCACGAAATGTGCCGAGACCCGCACGCCGCGCAGGTGAGTGTCGTAGTACGGGTGAGCGTCGCAGTCGAGCGTGTTGAGGAACAGCTCCGCGATTGCCGTGCCGCCGAACTCGTTCGGCGGCAGGCTGATGTTGTGAACGACGATCAGCGTCGGCACGGCGCCGTCGGGCCGCGCTTCGAAATTCGGCGAACGGAGTTGACTGGCGGCGGCGACCCAACCGTCGGCATCGACGGTGAACGCGCCGCTCATCGAGCGTCGCGGCCCGACGGACGCGCGCTGTGCCGCTGCGCGTGCGCGGCGCTGCAGAACGGCTGCCCCGCCACCACCACGGAATCGCTCTTCGGCGCATGCACGCCGCACTCGACGCAGCGGATCATCGGCTCGGCGAGTTGCGGCCGCGCTTGAGCTTGACCCGCCGGACGAGCGGCGCCATTGGCACCGGCTTGCTGGCCTGGCGCACCGTTCGCTCCCGCGCCGGCGCCGCCGGTGCGCTGCGTGGTTTGCGCGTCATGACGACGCAGCGCCTTGACCAGCCATTGGCCGACGACGAACAACAGGATCAGCAGAAATATTTGTCGCATGGAATACGCTCACACTACAGCACGGTGCAACAGCACCTCGAAGACGAAACGGCTGCCGACGTACGCCAGCAACAGCGCGACGAACGACGCCAGCACCCAGCGCAGGGCCGCGCGACCGCGCCAACCCGACACCTTGCGCGCGGTCAGCAGCGCGCCGAACATCACCCACGAAAGAATCGCGAACACGGTCTTGTGATCGAGCCGCAATGCACGGTCGACCAGTTGCTCGCTAAACAGAATGCCCGACAGCAAGGTCAGCGTGAGCAGCACGAAGCCCGCGCCGATCAGGCGGAACAGCAGCTTTTCCAATGTCAAAAGCGGCGGCAGCGTGTCGAGCCAGCTCGACAGCCAGCCGTTGCCGGCCGCGGCCGCATGCCGCTGCGCCATACCGCCGCCGCGCATGGCGTGCAAACGCCGCTCGACCAGCAGCATCAGAATGGCGTGCAGCGCCGCGATCGCAAACAGACCATACGCGATGTTGGCGATCAGGAAGTGCAGCTTGAACAACGGCGCGGCCGAATACGGCAGCACGCGCACGCCACCGAACGCCAACGGCATCAGCGAAGCGACGCAGGCGAGCGGTAACACCAGCAGACGCAGCCCGTCGAGCGGAAAGAAAAAGCTCTCTATCCAGTAGATGCCGGCGCCGAGCCAGAACATGGCCGACAGCGCGAACGCGAAGCCGAACACCATCGCGTTCTGCGGGAAGATGGTGGTGTGCAGCAGCACGCCGTGCGCGGCCAGCGCCACGCCTAGTAGTGCGCGGCCGGCCGAGCTCATGCCCGAGGCGGCCGGCGCGCTGACCGCGGCGGGCACCGGCGGCACGCTCTCGAGCATGGGGCGCACGGCGGCGTGCCGGTGCGAGCGCCAGCCGGCCACGGCTAAACCGCCGTAGAGGAGCGCAGTGAGGGCATACAGTACAATATCCATATTCGAAGTTTACACTAGGCCCCTACTCCGCGACGTCTTCCACTTCGCGCGCTGCCCGGGCCGCACTGTTCATCGCTCCCCATGCTCGACAATCTGACTCAACGGATGGCGCGCGTCGTCAAGACGCTGCGCGGCGAAGCCCGGCTCACCGAGGCGAACACCCAGGAAATGCTGCGCGAGGTTCGCCTGGCGCTGCTCGAGGCCGACGTGGCGCTGCCCGTCGTGCGCGAGTTCATCGCCAAGGTGAAGGAGAAGGCGCTCGGCGAAGAAGTCATCAGCAGCCTGTCGCCGGGTCAGGCGCTGGTGGGCGTGGTGCAGCGCGAGCTGACCGCGATCATCGGCGGCGACTACGAAGGCAAGGCTGTCGAACTCAACCTCGCCGTCACGCCGCCGGCCATCATCCTGATGGCGGGTCTGCAGGGCGCGGGTAAGACCACCACGGTCGGCAAGCTCGCCAAGCTGCTGCGCGAAAAGTACAAGAAGAAGGTCCTCACCGTTTCGTGCGACGTCTACCGTCCCGCTGCTATCGCGCAGTTGAAGATGGTGACCGAGCAGGTCGGCGCGGACTTCTTCCCGTCGGAACCCGATCAGAAGCCGGTCGACATCGCGCGCGCCGCGGTGGATTGGGCCAAGCGTCACTACCATGACGTGCTGCTCGTCGACACGGCCGGCCGTCTCGGTATCGACGAAGTGATGATGGCGGAAATCACCGCGCTGCACACCGAACTGAAACCGGCGGAAACGCTGTTCGTGGTCGACGCGATGCTGGGCCAGGACGCGGTCAACACCGCCAAAGCCTTTAGCGACGCATTGCCGCTCACCGGCGTGGTGCTCACCAAGCTCGACGGCGACTCGCGCGGTGGCGCGGCGCTGTCCGTGCGTCATGTGACCGGCAAGCCGATCAAGTTCGTCGGCGTCGCCGAAAAGCTCGACGGCCTCGAAGTGTTCTACCCGGACCGCATGGCGAACCGGATTCTCGGCATGGGCGACATTCTCGCCCTCGTCGAAGAAGCGCAGAAAGGCGTCGACGTACAAGCCGCACAGAAGCTCGCCGACAAGGTCAAGAAAGGCGGCGACTTCGACCTCAACGATTTCCGCGCGCAGCTCACGCAAATGAAGAGCATGGGCGGTCTGTCGTCGCTGATGGACAAGCTGCCCGCGCAATTCCAGCAAGCCGCGGCCGGCGCCAACATGGGCATGGCCGAATCGCAGATGCGCCGCATGGAAGGCATCATCAATTCGATGACGCCGCTCGAGCGCGCCAAGCCGGATCTCATCAAGGCCACCCGCAAGCGGCGCATTGCCGCGGGCGCGGGCGTGCAGGTGCAGGAAGTCAATCGCATGCTGAATCAGTACGACCAGATGCGCACCATGATGAAGAAACTCAAGGGCGGCAATCTGCAGAAGATGATGCGCGGTATGAAGGGCATGTTGCCCGGCATGCGCTAAGCTTGTTCAAGATGGCGGGCGCGTGCTTTTCGCGCGCGAACTCCGGAAAGCGCTGACTTCCGATTTGTGCGGGTTTATTCTGTACCGCGCGCCGCCGATCTCACCCACACTATGTATACAGTTATTGTCCGTCAGACGTCATGAACCGCGAAGAAGCCCTGCACATTTTTAGCCACTCCGAAGAAATCGTTTCGGCCAACGACGTCAACGCGTCGATCAGCGGCATGGCGGCCGCCATCCGCAGCGAGGTGAGCGAGGACTTCCCGCTCGTGCTGTCGGTCATGGGTGGCGCAGCGGTATTCACCGGCATGCTGCTGCCGCACCTCGATTTCCCGCTCGAGTTCGACTACATCCACTTGACGCGTTACCGCAACACCACCAAGGGCGGCAACGAAATGCAGTGGCGCGTGGCGCCGGCCGAGTCGGTGAAGGATCGCGTGGTGCTGGTGCTCGACGACATTCTCGACGAAGGCGAGACGATGGCCGCGATCCGCGACCGCATTCTCGCGATGGGCGCGAAGCGTTTCCTGAGCGCGGTGCTGTGCGAGAAGATCATTCCGAAGGCTAAGCCGCTGCGCCCGGATTACTGCGGGTTCGAAGTGCCAGACCGCTATGTGTTCGGCTGCGGGATGGACGCGAAGGGTTACTGGCGCAACCTGCCGACCATTCGTGCGTTGACCGAAGGGGCTTGAGGCTCCAGTTCCTCCAACTACGCCGTGATCACGCGGCGTACCGGCGAAAAAAAAGCGACCCGCGGGTCGCTTTTTTGTTGGTCGCTGCTTGTCGAGTCGAGTGGACTTGAGTGGAACCGGGCTTCAAAGCTGATGCACGAACGACCGGATGCCGCCCAACATCATCTCGACCGAAATCGCCACCAGCACTAAACCCATCAAGCGTTCGAACGCCATCATCGTGCGCTCGCCGAGCCAGGCCTGAATGCGCTCAGCCAGCATCAGCACGATCGCGCAGACGATCATCGTAACCGTCAGCGCGCCGATCCACTCGAACATCTTGCCCGGCGCCTGCGACGTCAGCAGCATCACCGTGGCCAACGCCGACGGCCCCGCCAACGCCGGAATCGCGAGCGGCACGATCAGCGGTTCGCCGCCGCGGGTATCGCCGCCGAATGGTCCATCCGGATGCGGAAACACCATTCTGAGCGCGATCAGGAACAACACGATGCCGCCGCCGATCCGCAACGACTGATCGGTCAGGCTCATCATGCGCAGAAAACCCTGCCCGACCACCATGAAGACCAGCAGGATCGCAAACGCGATCGCCACTTCACGGAGAATCACGACCGTGCGCCGCTGCGGCGACACTCCGCGTAGACAACTAATAAAGAGCGGAATGTTGCCGAGCGGATCGGTGATCAGAATCAGCAGGATGGTCGCGGACAGGAAGGTGTACTCCACGCCCGCTCCGCTTAGCTCGCCAACGCGGCGCGAATCTTCCCGATCACCGTTTGCGCGGCGTCTTCGACCGGCAGCAGCGTCGCTTCGGCGTCGCGGCGGCCCTGGTATTCGAGCTTGCCTTCTTTCAGGCCACGGTCGCCGATCACCAGGCGATGCGGCACGCCGATCAGTTCCCAGTCGGCGAACATCACGCCCGGGCGCTCGCCTCGGTCGTCGAGAATCACGTCGATGCCCGCTTCGACCAGTGCCGCGTACAGCTTGTCGGCCTGTTCGCGCACGGCATCGCTGCGGTCATAGCCCATCGGGCACAGCACGACTTCGAACGGCGCGATCGATTCCGGCCAGATGATGCCCTTGTCGTCGAAATTCTGTTCGATCGCGGCACCCAGGATACGCGTCACGCCGATGCCGTAGCAGCCCATTTCCATCGGCTGCGGTTTGCCGTTTTCGTCGAGGCAGGTCGCGTTCATGGCTTCCGAATACTTCTTGCCGAGCTGGAACACGTGGCCCACTTCGATCCCGCGGCAGATGTCGATCACGCCCTTGCCGTCCGGCGACGGATCGCCCTTCTTCACGTTGCGAATATCGGCGACGACCGGCTCCGGCAGATCGCGGCCCCAGTTCACACCGGCGATGTGGTAATCCACCTCGTTCGCGCCGACCACGAAGTCGCTCATGTTCGCGACCGTGCGATCCGCGACGACCTTGACCGGCTTCTTCGTATTGATCGGACCGAGGTAGCCCGGCGGCGTGCCGAAGGTCTCGACGATTTCAGCCTCGGTTGCCATGCGGAATTCGGCCAGACCCGGCAGCTTGCTCGCCTTGATTTCGTTCAGGTCGTGATCGCCGCGCAGCATCAGCAACCAGATGGTCGGCTCGGCGCCTTCGTTTTCGGTCGCGAGAATGATCGACTTGATGGTGCGCTCGAGCGGAATGTTCAACAGTTCGGCGACGGCCTCGCACTTCGCCTTGCCCGGCGTGGCGGTTTTCGTCAGCGCTTCGGCAGGCGCCGCGCGTTGCGCGTACAGCGGCAACGCTTCGGCCGCTTCGACGTTCGCCGCGAACTCAGAGGTCGGGCAGTAAGCGATCGCGTCTTCACCGGTGTCGGCGATCACGTGGAATTCGTGCGAACCGCTGCCGCCGATCGAACCGTTGTCCGCCGCCACCGCGCGGAAGTCCAGACCGAGGCGCGTGAAGATGCGCACGTACGCGTCGTACATCTTGCGATACGACTCGCGCAGACCTTCCGCGTCTTTGTCGAACGAGTACGCGTCTTTCATGATGAATTCGCGACCGCGCATCACGCCGAAACGCGGACGGATCTCGTCGCGGAACTTCGTCTGGATCTGGTAGAAATTCACCGGCAGCTGGCGGTAGCTCTTGATCTGATTACGCGCGATGTCCGTGACCACTTCTTCGTGGGTCGGTCCGATCACGAAATCGGTTTGCTTGCGGTCTTTGAAACGGAGCAGCTCGGGGCCGTACTTTTCCCAGCGGCCCGACTCCTGCCACAACTCGGCCGGTTGCACGGCCGGCATCAGCAGTTCGATCCCGCCGGCCCGGTTCATTTCTTCACGCACGATGGCTTCCACCTTGCGGATCGAACGCAGGCCGACCGGCAGGTAGTTGTAAATACCGCCGGCCACGCGACGGATCATGCCGGCGCGCACCATGAGCTTGTGGCTGACGATCTCGGCGTCGGCGGGCGCTTCTTTCAGCGTGCCGATAAAGAAACGGGAAGCTTTCATTCAGATTTTCCAAAAGCGGCGGCTCCGGAAGGACCGCCCGAAAGGTGAAAACGGTGGGGAATCGACACAGACCCGGCGCTCTGTCAGCCCGGTTCGCCCGACGCCTGGCACAGCGCCGCGTGCTCACGCCTTAGCGCGCTGTTGTGCGCCTCGGCACGCTTTTGCGCGCCGCCGAAGCTGCCGCGCAAAGCCTTCACACACGGGATAAGGCACGGAAAGACTGACAGGCTACCGCAAACGCGGGGCCTTTTGCGGCGAATCGTTCCAATCTGGTGCGAATCGGTGCGTCGGGTCCGTTATCTGTTTATAATCAAAGCAATTTTAAAGGATTCGAAGGTGGTTGTATGCTGGATCGTGAAGGCTTTCGCCCGAACGTCGGCATCATCCTCTTGAACGCGCACAACGAGGTGTTTTGGGGCAAACGGCTCCGTGAACATTCCTGGCAGTTTCCGCAAGGGGGCATCAAGTACGGAGAGACCCCCGTGCAAGCGATGTATCGGGAGTTACACGAAGAAACCGGGCTGCTTCCTGAGCACGTCAAGGTGATCGGTCGCACGCGCGACTGGTTGCGTTACGAGGTGCCTGACAAGTTCATCAAGCGCGAAGTACGCGGTCATTACCGCGGCCAGAAACAAATCTGGTTTTTGCTCCGGATGGTTGGACGCGATTGCGACATCTGCTTGCGCGCCACCGACCACCCTGAGTTCGATGCGTGGCGCTGGAACGAGTACTGGGTGCCCCTCGACTGTGTGATCGAGTTCAAGCGGGATGTGTATCAGTTGGCGCTGACGGAGCTATCCCGCTTCATGCGCCGGGCTGTGCCGCGTGCGGAAAAACCTGTCGGGCACCACGTGCCGCGTTATCCCCGGATAGCGTCGTCAATGGAGAGTCCGCCGGATTCCACGATAATGACGGTGACCTCCGTGACCACGGTGACATCTGTCAGCATCGAAACATCGGTTCACACCACGATCGCGTCCGATTGCGATTCGGGTTCCGGATCGGAGCCCGAGTTGGGCGCCGCGCCGGAGCATGAGGACGAGGGCGAATCTGCTCGCGAAACCGCCGGCTCGCTATTCCGCCCGGGCGCGCGCAATTAACAACGCTGTGCGGCTGTCCTGGCCGCCTCAACCGGCGCGGCTCACTGAGCCGCGCCGGTGTTTCGAGGAAATCATATTGAAAGCACTTGCTCTCGTCGTGGCGTGCGTCGCCACCGGCGCCCTGCTGGCTGGTTGCTCGAGCGCCGGCAAACCCACCAATAAAGACGACAGCGCGTTCGTCTACCTGCTGGACCGCCAGGGTAGCTGGGTTGAAAACAAGGTGGACACGTTGCCGCCGCTGCCGCAAGACGCGAATCTGCTGCCGTTCGCTGTTTCCGGTAATACCCCGCTGCAGTTTGCGGTCGACAAGAATTCGCTCACTGTAGGTACCGACGGCGTGGTTCGCCTTACCGTCGTCGTGACGAGCCCGAGCGGCGCACGTAATGTGATCTATGAAGGGATTCGCTGCGACACGTACGAATGGCGCCAGTACGCGGGCCTGAACGCGGATCACGACGGTTGGGACACCACGGTCGCGAACAATTTCACGCGTATCGAGGACGGTGCGCTGAACGCGTATCAGTCGGCGCTGTACCAAGATTATCTGTGCGCGAGCAAGATGCCTACGGGCAACGCTCAGCGGATTCTTGAAAATATCCGCTACAAGCGCACTGCGGCCTCGTTGATTCGCTGAGAGGGGTCGTGGTTCCTGAGCGCGCTGGTTGAAGTCTCAGCGCGTCGTGGATGTGAAAAAAGCCGTTTCAGCTTGTGCTGAAATGGCTTTTTTGTCTGCGCTGCTATTTGGTCTGTACTGCGCGCCCGCGCCGAATCTGCTGCGAGCCGACGTTATGCGTTGGGTTCAGACCAGGACCAGATTGTCGCGATGAATCAACTCGGGCTCGAGCATGTAGCCGAGCACGGACTCGATCTCGCCACTCGGGCGACGCTGAATCAGCTTGGTTTCCGCGCTGCTGTAGTTCGTCAAACCGCGCGCCACTTCCCGCCCCGCGGCGCTCAGGCAAGCAATCACCTCGCCGCGCGCGAACGCGCCCTGCACACCGACGATGCCTATCGGCAGCAAGCTCTTGCCGCCTTCGGTCAGTTTTTCGACCGCGCCGTCGTCGATCACGACGTGGCCGCGCACTTGCAGATGGTCCGCCATCCATTGCTTGCGGGCCGCCATGCGCGCGGTGCGTGCGATCAACTGCGTGCCGATCGCTTCGCCCGACGCCAGCCGCGACAGCACGTCCGCCTCGCGCCCGCTCGCGATCACCGTATTGGCGCCACTGTGAGCCGCACGCTTGGCAGCGAGAATCTTGGTCAGCATGCCGCCGCGACCCAGACTGGAGCCGGCGCCGCCGGCCATTGCCTCGAGTTCCAGCGCGCCGGCATCGGCCTGCTGAACAAGCGTGGCGTTCGGGTCCTTGCGCGGGTCAGCGGTGAAGAGCCCTTGCTGATCGGTGAGAATGATGAGCGCGTCGCCCTCGATCAGATTCGCGACCAGCGCGCCGAGCGTATCGTTGTCGCCGAACTTGATTTCGTCGGTGACGACCGTGTCGTTCTCGTTGATGATCGGCACCACGCCAAGGCGCAACAGCGTCAGCAGCGTGGAACGCGCGTTCAGATAGCGCTCGCGATCGGCCAGGTCGGCGTGTGTCAGCAGAATCTGCGCGGTTTGGATTGAATGCTCGGCAAAGCGGCTTTCGTAGACCTGCGCAAGACCCATCTGACCGACGGCCGCAGCCGCCTGCAATTCGTCGATCTCGCGCGGACGTTTGGTCCAGCCGAGCCGCTGCATGCCTTCGGCAATCGCGCCGGAACTGACCAGCACGACCTCTTTGCCTTGCGCGCGCAGAGCCGCGATTTGCGCCGCCCAGCGGCCGATCGCCGCATGGTCGAGGCCGCGCCCGTCATTCGTGACGAGGCTCGAACCGACTTTCACTACCAATCGCCGTGAATCTGCGATGACTGAACGCATTGTGCGCAGTCTCCAAGTTGACGCGTGATGCAAACCGGCAGCCCGCCCAGGCGCGCCGGCGCTCGTGCTTTCTTATTCTTGCGGGTCGACGCTGGATTCGTCCGCGACGGGCGGCGCTGCCGGCTTTTCGCGGAAACGCACGTCGGCGGCGAGATCTTCGGCTTCGGCCGCACGCTGCGCGTCCGAGTGCGAGGCGATGTGGTCGAACACCGCATAGCAAAGGTTCTCGCAACCCTGACCGGTCAGCGCCGAGATTTCGAACACCGGGCCGTCCCAACCGAAGCCTTCGAGGAACGCCGAAACGCGCGCTTCGCGTTCGTCTTCGGGCACCATGTCGAGCTTGTTGAGGACCAGCCAGCGCTTCTTCTCATACAGCAGCTCGTCGTACTTGCGCAGTTCGTTGACGATCGCCTTGGCTTCCGCGACCGGGTCGACCGCTTCGTCGAACGGTGCGAGGTCGACGATATGCAGCAACAAGCCGGTGCGCTGCAAGTGACGCAGGAATTGGTGACCAAGGCCGGCGCCTTCCGCCGCGCCTTCGATCAGACCGGGAATGTCCGCGATCACGAAGCTGCGACTCGGCCCAACGCGCACCACGCCGAGGTTCGGCGCGAGCGTGGTGAACGGGTAGTCGGCGATCTTCGGCCGCGCGTTCGACACCGACGAAATAAAGGTCGACTTGCCGGCGTTCGGCATGCCCAGCAGGCCGACGTCGGCCAGCACCTTCAGTTCGAGGCGCACCATGCGGCGCTCGCCCGGCTTGCCGTCGGTCTTTTGACGCGGCGCGCGGTTCGTACTGGATTTGAAATGCAGGTTACCGAGACCGCCCGCACCGCCTTGGGCGATTTGCACGCTCTGGTTGTGTTCGGTCAGATCGGCGATCAACTCGCCGGTTTCCATGTCGGAAATAGTGGTGCCAACCGGCATGCGCAGCGTGACGTCGTCGCCGCCCTTGCCGTAGCAGTCGGCGCCACGGCCGTTTTCGCCGTTGCGCGCCAAGTGTTTTTTCGCGTAGCGGTAGTCGATCAGCGTGTTGATATTGCGGTCCGCAACCGCGACCACACTGCCGCCCCGACCGCCGTCGCCGCCATCCGGGCCGCCGAACGGAACGAATTTCTCGCGGCGCATCGACGCGCTGCCATCCCCTCCGTCGCCGGCGATGACTTCAATCCTCGCTTCGTCAATGAACTTCATGCGTAACTCCGTCCCGTGGTGTGCTGCCTGATGGTGTTGCTAGATTTGATGCGACTGGGTGTACTCTACGCTGCTATTTTGCCGTGCCAACCGTGCGCCAAACAATCGGCAGAACGGCATAGGACTGCCGGCATGAGCGGCGCGTTCACGCCCATTCGTCCGGCGAAAACCGCCGAAATAAAAAAAGCCCCGCTAACTTCGCGGGGCCTTTTACCGGTCCTGAAGCCCGTGCCTGAGTAAGCTCAGACTGCTGCCGGGACGACGTTGACCATGTGCTTCTTCGCTGCGCCTTTCGTCGAAAAATTGACGTGGCCGTCCGTCAGCGCGAACAAGGTGTGATCCTTGCCGATACCGACGTTATCGCCCGGGTGCATACGCGTGCCACGTTGACGAACGATGATGCCGCCAGCGTTGATAGCCTGACCGCCGTAAACCTTCACGCCGAGGCGCTTCGATTCGGAGTCGCGGCCGTTGCGGGATGATCCGCCTGCCTTTTTGTGTGCCATTTGATTTGCTCCTTAACCGTTGCGCTTACGCGTTGATCGCGTCGATGCGCAGTTCGGTATAGTTCTGGCGGTGGCCGCCATGCTTCTGGTAGTGCTTCCGGCGACGCATCTTGAAGATGGTCACTTTTTTGTGACGACCCTGCGACACGACGGTAGCCTTGACGGAAGCCCCACTGACCAGCGGCGTACCGAACTTAATCGATTCGCCTTCGCCCACTGCGAGAACCTGGTCGAGCGTGATTTCAGCGTCAATGTCTGCCGGTATCTGTTCTACTTTAAGTTTTTCGCCGACGGCAACTTTATACTGCTTGCCACCGGTTTTTATGACCGCGTACATTGAGAACCTCACTCTGTGTTCATTTTTCCCACGCACCGCGCGCGGAAACCCGTGATTATACATAGAGTTAGCTACGCGGTCAAAACTCATTGAGAGATACCGTGCGAGGTGCCCGGCGCCTCGCGGCCGCGCCCTAATGCACGACCCCGCAGCCGCCGAACGCGCCGCACGGCAGCCCGCGACACGGAACTGCCGCGATTCGCCTTATAATTCGCGGCACTACCCAATTCAGCCACCATGTCGTCGACTGCCACTCCCTCCTCCAACGCCGCCAGCCTGCTCGCTCCGATCGCCGAAGACATGCAGCAGGTCAATCGCGTCATCAGGCACCGTCTAGCGTCGGACGTGATGCTGATCAACCAGATCTCCGAGTACATCATCAGTGCCGGCGGTAAGCGGCTGCGGCCCGCGCTGCTGTTGCTGGTGGCCGGCGCACTGGGTGAAACCACCGGGCACCGGCACGAACTGGCGGCGGTCGTCGAGTTCATCCACACCGCCACGCTGCTGCACGATGACGTCGTGGACGAATCCGATCTGCGGCGCGGCCGCCAGACTGCCAACGCGCTGTTCGGCAACGCCGCGAGCGTGCTGGTCGGCGATTTCCTCTACTCGCGCTCGTTCCAGATGATGGTCGGCGTCGGCAAGATGCGGGTCATGGAGATTCTGTCGGAGGCGACCAACATCATCTCCGAAGGCGAAGTGCTGCAGTTGCTGAACATGCATGATGCGGACGTGGACGAAGCCCGCTATATGCAAGTGATCCGCTACAAGACGGCCAAACTGTTCGAGGCAGCGGCCCAGCTCGGCGCCGTGCTCGCCGGCTCGGACGCGAAGACTGAAGCCGCCGCGGCTGAGTTCGGCCGGCGCATCGGCACCGCGTTCCAGATCATGGACGACTGGCTCGACTACACGGGCACGGCCGAATCGATGGGCAAGAATGCCGGCGACGATCTTCGCGAGGGCAAACCGACACTCCCGCTGATCTATCTGATCGAACGCGGCACGCCAGAACAATCGGCGCTCGCCCGGGAAGCGATCGAGCAAGGCGGCACCGCCCGGTTCGACACGATTTTCGAAGCCATCACACGCTCCGGCGCGCTGGACCACACGCTGGAATGTGCGAAGCAGGAAGCTCAGGCGGCCGCAGCGGCAATTTCTTCATTTCCCGATTCCATTTTCAAAGATAGCCTGCTAGAATTATGTTCTTACTCGACGGCAAGACAGTCTTGAACGAGACTGAAACACCGTAAGAGTCCAGCAGTATCAAATCGGGGTGTAGCTTAGCCTGGTAGAGCGCTACGTTCGGGACGTAGAGGCCGGAGGTTCGAATCCTCTCACCCCGACCAGATTTGCCTTGATGTTGAAGGCTCGAAAAACCGCCCAGCTTGCTCGGCGGTTTTTTGTTTTGGGTCGGCGGTTTGTCGGATCGTCCGGCGGACGCGGCTTGAACCGCCCCACCAACATCACCGGCACCGACCTCACTGCCATGTCGGCGCGCCGCACTGATCGGCGCCCGCCAGATACCGGCGAATCTCACAATCCCGCACGCGACGATGCGCCGCGCACTCCGCCGCCGGGTAACTCACAACGTCCACCAGAATCAATCCTGGCAGCCGACTTCCGTGCTGTGCCGCGCACGAAATGACGGCACTCGTCTCTGTAATAAGCAAACGCAATCCGATCAATATCGGTGCCGCACGATTATTAATCCCGGCACCGCCCTCCCACCTTATCTTAATAATAGGAATAAATCCAAGCCATTAAAAGATAAGCGAACAAGCTTGCGCTATGAATAAACCCGGAATAATATTGACTCGAACCAAACGCTTGCCCGATATATTTCGGCATGCCAATCAAACCAAACGAATAGTCCAATCACCAAGGGCCCGAGCCATTGTTGGTGCGGCACGCCTGTACCACACCGCGGCCTGTGACAATCCGTGAGCGGAGGTTGGTCGGGCCAATCCACTTCAATACCACGAGATTCAAGACCATCCGAAAAAATCACCTGATTATCCGAGAAATTCTTATTAACAGCCGCGCGAATTAAGACTCGCGCTCAATTCGCTTCACTGGAACAAAATCTGCGTTTTATTCGGCCAATGCATTCCATCAACTTCGCCCGCATCTATCCGATTAGCCCGATCAGTTTCGAGCACCCCTGTGGCGCCGATCTGGAATACGACGCTGAATTCATCGCGTTGCAGCAGATCGCAACCGGCAGTCGCGAACAACAATTTGGCGACACACTGATTCCAGCCGTCGCGCCGGACTGGCGTCAGGTGGCGGCGTTGGCGATCGCGTTGCTCGAAAGATCGATCGACCTGCGCCTCTTCGCGCTGTTGACGTTGGCCTGGACCGTCACTGACGGTCTTGAAGGCTACGCGAAGGGCATCTCGCTCACCGCAGACGCGCTCGATCAGTTTTGGGAGCCCATTCATCCTCAGCTTCAGGTGGCCGGCGAATTCGATCCGCTTCCGCGGCTCAATGCATTGGCCGCATTCACGGATCGCGAGGCGCTCGGACACGCGGCCCGCGGCGCCACGTTGCTGCACTGGCGGCTGGGCCCGCTGTCCCTGCGGGACGGGGCGGCGATTCTCGAAGGAAAACCGGCTTCAGCCGCGAACACAGGTTCATCGTCAAACGCCGACCTGCGAGCGGAGTTGCGCTCGGTGCTGCACGGCGAGCCCGGAGAACTCACCGTTGCGCGGCAAGTGCTCGACGCCATCGAACGCATCTCAGGGCACATCTCGCTGAATCTGGACTACGCGTGGGTGCCGGATTCGAGCGCTGTTGAACACCCACTGACCGTGATCTTGCAGGCGGCGCAGAGACCCGGCGGCTCGAACCTGTCGTCGATCACCGACCATCCTGAGTTCCAGCACGCGCCGAATACCCGATCCGAACACGGTGAAGAGACGCACTTGCGCCGTGAGCCCATCCAGGCAGACCGGTCCACTCAGCAATCCGTTAAAGCCGGGCAGGTTCAGCAGCTCGATCCGGCGTCGGCATCGCTATCAGCGCGGCACGTTGCCGGCGCCCCCGAACCGTGCAGTTGCCCCATCGCGCTCGGTTCACGCCAGGACGCCCTGCTCGCGCTCGAAAGCGTGTGCCGTTATCTGGAGCACACGGAGCCAGGCCATCCCGCGCCTCTGCTGATACGCCGCGCACAGCGTCTGATGCACATGAACTTCCGCGAAATCGTGCGCGACATGGTGCCTGCCGCATTGCCGCAACTCGACGCCCTCGCGGGCGACCCCCAGCAACCAGCGGCCAATTCAGGCAACTGATCCAACCCACGAACTGCGACCAGCCGAAACCCATAGGGAGCGCAAATCAACATGATCCATTCGAACGCATTGAAAGCAAAAGCGACCGGGCAGAAATTCATCGCGCGAAATCGGGCGCCGCGCGTGCAGATCGAATACGACGTCGAGGTGTATGGCAGCGAGCGCAAAGTGGAAATTCCATTCGTGATGGGTGTCATCGCCGATCTTGCCGGCAAATCTGCCCGCCCTCTGCCCGGTTTCGAAGAACGTAAATTCATGGAAATCGACGTCGACAACTTCGACGAACGGCTGAAGTCGGTCCAGCCTCGCGTGGCACTTCAAGTGTCGAACGACATTGCCGGCCAGGGCATGCTCGCCGCCGAACTCACCTTCGAATGCATGGCGGATTTCTCGCCGGCCAGGATCGCGCGCCAGGTGCCCGCACTCGACCAGTTGCTGCAGGCGCGCTCGCAATTGTCGAACCTGCTGTCCTATATGGACGGCAAAAGCGGTGCGGAAGCGTTGCTCACCGAGGCGTTGAAGAACCCCGCGTTGCTGAAAGCGCTTGCCGGTCCATCGGCCCCCGCCGAAACAAAAATAAGCGACCTGGACACCGCCGTCGAGACGGCGGACAGGGAAACGCACGGCCACCGTGCATGACATCGACTCAGAATCGCTTTCGGAGATCACCGTGACCCTCGCACAGTCCATCACCCAGCAATCGGCCAACCCGGCGTTCACGGCCGAACATTTTTCAGCCGTACTGATGAGGGAATTCAATCCGCGCACCGAGCAAACGCAGCAGGCCATTGACAGCGCGGTCAGAACGCTCGCGCTGCAGGCGCTGGAAAACGCAGTCGTCATGTCGGATGACGCGTATCAGACGATCCAGACGGTGATAGCCGAAATCGATCGCAAGCTGTCACAGCAGATCAACACGATCATTCATCACCCCGATTTCCAGCAGCTCGAATCAGCGTGGCGCGGACTGCACTATCTGGTCAACCACAGCGAAACGGACGAATTGCTGAAGATCCGCTGCATGCCGATCAGCAAGACGGAACTGAGCCGTATGCTGAAACGGCACAAGGGCGTCGCGTGGGATCAAAGCCCACTGTTCAAGAAGGTCTACGAGGAAGAATACGGCCAGTTCGGCGGCGAACCGCTCGGCTGCCTGGTCGGTGACTACTACTTCGATCACAGCCCGCCGGACGTCGAAACGCTCGGCGAAATTGCCAGGATCGCCGCCGCCGCGCACTGCCCGTTCATTACCGGCGCCTCGCCCGCGGTCATGCAAATGGCGTCGTGGCAAGAGCTGTCGAATCCGCGCGACCTCAGCAAGATTTTTCAGAATAGCGAATACGCCGCGTGGCGCCATTTGCGTGAGTCGGACGATTCGCGTTATCTCGGCCTGACCATGCCGCGTTTTCTCGCGCGCCTGCCATATGGTGCACGCGAGAATCCGGTCGACGCCTTCGACTTCGAGGAAGACACGGAAGGTGCCAATCACGAGCGCTACACGTGGATCAACTCCGCGTACGCGATGGCGGCCAACATCAATCGCTCGTTCAAGTATTACGGCTGGTGCACGTCGATTCGCGGCGTCGAATCGGGCGGCACGGTGCAGGATCTGCCCACCCACACGTTTCCCACCGACGACGGCGGCGTCGACATCAAGTGTCCGACTGAAATCGCCATCAGCGACCGGCGCGAGGCGGAACTCGCCAAAAACGGCTTCATGCCGTTCGTGCATCGCAAGAACTCCAATTGCGCAACGTTCATCGGTGCCCAATCGCTGCAACGGCCAGCCGAATACCACGACGCCACCGCTACCGACAACGCGCAACTGGCCGCGCGCCTGCCCTATCTGTTCGCGTGCTGCCGCTTTGCGCATTACCTGAAGTGCATCGTGCGCGACAAGATCGGTTCGTTCAGGGAACGCGGCGATATGGAGGCGTGGTTGAACAACTGGATCATGAATTACGTCGACGGCGACCCGGTCAACTCGTCGCAGGACACCAAGGCAAGAAAACCGCTGGCGGCGGCCCAAATCGTGGTTGAGGACCTGGACGACAACCCCGGCTACTACAGCGCCAAATTTTTCTTGCGTCCGCACTATCAACTCGAAGGCCTCACCGTGTCATTGCGGCTGGTGTCGAAGTTGCCGGCGCTGAAAGATAGCGCGACATCAGCGCAACGGTTCTAAACATCAAGTCATCAGTTTCGCTTCATCGAATAGGGAACGGAAAAATGTCAGTGGATATGTACATGCGGGTAGACGGCGTCACCGGCGAATCGAAAGACGCCAACCATAAAGGGTGGATCGACATCCAGTCCTATTCGTGGGGCGCGGCGCAGCCCGGCAATATGGCGACGGGAAGTGGCGGCGGTATCGGCAAAGCCAGTTTCCAGGATCTGGAGGTCGAAACCTTCATGGACAAAGCCGCGCCGGCGATCCTCAAGTACTGCGCCAACGGCAGGCACTTGCCGCAGGTCGAAGTCTCGGTGTGCAAAGCAGGCGGTTCGCAGATCGAGTATCTGCGAATCACACTCTCCGAGGTGCTGGTCACGTCCGTCCTGCAGGGCGCCGCGAAAACGTCCGAGGCGGTGCTGGTGACTTACGCATTCCAGGCAGCCAAGGTGAAGAAACAGTATTGGGAGCAGACCGACCAGGGCAATCGCGGCGGCGAAAGCGTGCTCGCCTGGGACGTCAAGCAGAACCGCGAGGTTTAAGCCTTCCCCTTCTTCAGCGAGTTGTACGGGCAAACAAACGCGCTTGCCCGCATGGCTCACCTGCCAGCGAGACCATCTGTGAACGAGCCTTCTTTCTTGCGCGAGCCGCGGGATTCCGCGGCGCCGCGCCGTGGGCCGCGCTTCGACGTTCAGCCCATGCTGCTGGATCGTCTGACGGTCCACCGTTCGCCCGCATCGAACGAGCCGGGCGGACGCCACGCGCCGTCGCATACGGCGTTGCGCACGGCATTGCGCGAATCGATTCTGCGCGATCTTGGCTGGCTCCTGAACAGTGTCCCGCCTGACGTGATGGACAACCTCGACGCCTATCCGCACGTACGCAGCTCGGCGATCAATTTCGGCATGAACGCATTGGCCGGCTCGTGCTCACCGGTCAGCGGTTGGACTCACATCGAAGGCGCGATTCGCGAAGCGATCACGCAGTTCGAGCCGCGCATTCTGGCCGACAGCATCGAAGTGCGATGCGTCGGCGGATCGAACGCGGTTCGGCCGGGCCACATGCTGCTGCTGGAGATCAGCGGACAGTTGTGGGCGGGCGACGCGCCGCAAGCGTTTGTACTGCGTTCGCAAATCGACCTCGAGAACGGCCGCGTCACCTTGCACTCGCCAGGTATCGTGTAATGGACGCACGCCTGCTCGACTACTACAACCGCGAACTCGCCTACCTGCGCGAACTCGGCGCCGAGTTCGCCGAAGCGTTTCCGAACACAGCCGGCCATCTCGGCATGCACAGCACGTCCGTGCGGGACCCGTATGTCGAGCGGCTACTGGAAGGTTTCAGCTTTCTGACCGCACGCATCCAGTTGAAGATGGATGCTGAATTTCCGCGCTTTTCGCAGCGGCTGCTGGACGTCGTCTACCCGAACTACCTGGCGCCGTTGCCGTCGATGGCGATCGTCGCCGTGCAGCCCAATCTGCGTGAAGGCAGCCTGCATGACGGCTACACGTTGCCGGCCGGTACACCGCTGCGTGCTCATCTCAGCCAAGGGGAACAGACCGCCTGCGACTTTCGCACGGCTCACGCGCTGACGCTTTGGCCGCTACGCGTGACGGAGGTCAGGCTGCGCGGCGCGCCTACCGAGTTACCGCTGTCACGACTCAACGTTCAAGGCGAAGTACGCGCCGCGTTGCACGTACGGTTTGAAGTCTGCGGCGCCGACAGTGTGAGCCAATTGCCGCTCGACGCCTTGACGTTTTTTCTTAGCGGCGCGGAAAACCAGGCGTTGCCCTTGCTGGAACTAATGCTCGCACACTGCGTCGGCGTGGTCTGCAGTGACGGCACGCAGACCGCAAACCGTTGCTCGCTGCTCGACAGCGAAGCCCTCCATCACGAAGGATTCGACGCGACCCAGGCGCTCTTGCCCTACGGAGCACGCTCGTTCCAGGGCTATCGGCTGCTACATGAGTACTTCGCGTTCCCGGCACGCTTCCTGTTTTTTAGCATCAGGCATCTGCGCCCCGCGTTGCGCAAGATCGAAGGCACGACGTTTTCGCTGACCATCCTGCTCGACAAGACGGCGCCCGAACTCGAGCGCTCGGTCGACACCCGCAGTCTTGCGCTGTTCTGCACGCCGGTCATCAATCTGTTTCCGAAACGCACGGACCGCATCGCGGTCACGCTGCAACGCCACGAACATCATCTGGTGGTGGACCGTACGAGGCCGCTCGACCACGAGATCCATACCGTCGAGAAAGTGACCGGGCACCTGCAGTCCGCCGGCAGTCACTGCGAGTTCCGGCCGTTCTACGGCACGTTTTCCGGCGACGCGCCCACCGGCCATGGCCGCTATTTCTCGGTCCGTCGCGAACCTCGCCTCGGCAAAGCCGCGCGCGGACTGGCACACGGCAACGCGTCGACTGCCTATAGCGGCAGCGAAGTGTTCCTGTCGTTGGTCGACCAGAACGATGCGCCGTTTTCCGACGATCTGCGCCAGTTGTCGGTGGAAGCGCTCTGCACCAATCGCGACCTCGCGCCGCTGATTCCGCTCACCGGCAACAGCGATTTCAGCTTGCGTATTTCCGCACCCGTCAGCGCTATCAAGGTGCTGCGCGGACCCACGCCGCCGCGTCCGGCGCTTGCCGATAGCGACATCACCTGGCGCCTGATCAGTCACCTCGGTCTCAACTATCTGACGCTGACCGATCTCGACGGCGGCGAAGGCGCACAAGTGCTGCGCGAGTTGCTCGAACTTTATGCGGGCGCCGCGCAAGCCGATGTGATGCCGCAGATCCAGGGGCTGCGCAGCGTTCAGGTCCAACCCGTGTACCGTCAGTTGCCGCAGCCGGGTCCGCTGATGTTCGGCCGCGGCGTAGCCGTTTCGTTAATGCTCGACGAACTGACGTTTGCCGGCGCCAGTCCCTATCTGTTCGGCGCGGTGCTGGAGCAGTTCTTCGCCCGCCATGTGTCGCTGAACAGCTTCAGCGAACTCGCCGTGGCAACGCTGCAGCGCGGTGAAATCAACCGGTGGGCGCCGCGTGTCGGCTGCCGCCCGATCGCATGAACGGCGCAGCTCATCCGTCGCTGCAGCGCTTCTGGCAGCAAGTCGCCAACACGCCGCACGCGTACGACCTCTACGCGCTGTTGCGCTGGCTCGACGCCCGAGCCGGCATGCCGGCGCGGCTCGGATACGCGGCTCATCCGGACGACGAGCCGCTGCGCATCGGCCAGCAGCCGTCACTCGTGTTCGCGCCCGCCGCGCTTGCGAGCGCGACGCTGGCAAATGAAGGCGCGCCGCCGCGCGTGTCGATCTATGGCTTCGGCCTGTTCGGCCCCAACGGTCCGCTGCCGCTTCATTTGACCGAATACGCGCGCGACCGGGCGCGCAATCACGACGACCCTGCGCTGACGGCGTTCGCGGATCTGTTTCATCACCGGTTGACGCTGCTGTTCTACCGCGCATGGGCCGACGCACAAGCTACCGTGAGCCTCGACCGCGGCGCGGGCGCGCGCTTCGACGCTTATGTCGCGAGCCTGATTCATCTGGGGTTGCCCTCGCAGACTCCGCGTGGCGGCCTGCCCGCTCACGCCGGCCATTTCATGGCCGGCCATCTGGTGCGGCAAACCCGCAATCCGGCGGGACTTCAGCAGATCCTGCAAGTGTATCTTGGCGTGCCGGTGACGATCGTCGAGTTTGTACCGAGCTGGATACCGGTCGAAGCATCGCAACGCACCCGGCTGCGCGGCAGCGCACCGACCCGCAAGCTGGGCGGCGGTGCGTTGCTCGGCATCGCGGTGCGCGGCGTGCAATCGAAATTCGAGCTCAGGCTGGGCCCGTTATCGCGCGCGCAGTTTTCAGCGCTCTTGCCGCGCACGCCGCGCGCGCGCCAGGTGGCGCAGTGGGTGCGTCTGTACGGCGGCGTCGAATGGGCGTGGGACCTGCGGCTGGTTCTGGCCGCTGACCAGGTGAGCGGTGCCACGTTGGGCGGCGATAGCCCGCACAGCCCGCCATTGGGCTGGGGCAGTTGGCTCGGCACCCGCGCGGGCGCTGCCTCCAACGCCAACACCAACACCGACGCCGACGATTTCGTCTACCAACCCGAACGATACGAACAGGAAACCGCCACCTACTGAGCAGCCCCCGAACCCCGAAGCCGCATTCACTGCCCCGCACGCCCGTCGCGCCCATCAAGCAGGAAACTTGTCATGAACCACATCGTCACCGCACACACGCCGCTCGATCCGGCCATGCTCGCGTTCCGTTCGCTGACCGGCGCGGAAAGGCTGTCGTCGCTGTATGAGTTTCAGGTGGAACTGGTGAGCCCTTCCGCGTCGCTCGATATGAATGCGCTGCTCGGCAAGCCGCTCTCGCTGGATATCGTCACGAGCGCCGGTGCGCTGCGCCATCTCGGCGGACAGATCGCGCGCTGCGCATTCAGCGGCCGCGAAACCGGCACGGTGCGCAGCTATGTCTATACGGCCACGCTACGTCCGTGGCTCTGGTATCTCACGCAGAGCACGGATTGCCGGATCTTCCAGAACCTGTCGGTCGTGGAGATTCTGCGGCAGGTATTCGGCAAATACCGTTTCCAGGTCGACGAACGTCTGCTGACCGCGTATCGCAGATGGGACTACTGCGTGCAGTACGAGGAGAGCGATTTTGCGTTCGTCAGCCGATTGATGGAGCAGGAAGGCATCTACTACTTTTTCCGTCATGAAGCGGACCAGCAGGTGCTGGTGCTGGCCGACGACCTCAGCGCGCACGATCCGCTGCCAGGCCATGCGACGCTGCCCTGGCTCGCCGCAGACCGCCTCGCGCTGCCCACCGAAGAAGGCGTCCACACGTGGCATCCAGCGGTCGAACTGAGCCCCGGCGCCTATACCGTCGACGACTACGACTTCCGCAAACCGCAAGCCGATCTGTCGCAGATGCGCGCCAGGCCGTTGAGCGCCGAGCACGGCGGATACGCGAAATACCAATGGCGCGGCGGCTATATCGAAACCGATCAGGGCGAACACTACGCACGTGTACGCCTTGAAGCGGAACAGGCTGCGCACGCGCGCATTCAGGCGCATACGCGTTTGCGTGCGATCGCGCCGGGCTACCTGTTCACGTTGCAAGGCTGTCCGCGGCAGGTGGAAAACCGCGCCTGCCTGATAGTCGGCGTGAGCTATCGACTGCAGGAAAGCGGCTACGCAACCGGCAGCGGCACAGCCCGCTACGAATTCGATTTCATCGCACAACCCGCGTCGCTGCCGTATCGCGCGCCGAGCGTGACGGCTGTGCCAAGGGCGACCGGTCCGCAAACCGCCGTGGTGGTCGGACCAGCCGGCCACGAACTGTGGACCGATCAATACGGCCGCGTGAAATTGCAGTTTCGCTGGGACCGTTACGGCGCGCACGACGAAAACAGTTCGTGCTGGGTGCGCGTGTCCAGCGCATGGGCCGGCGCACAATTCGGCGGCATTCACGTGCCGCGAATCGGTCAGGAGGTCGTGGTCGATTTTCTGAACGGCGAACTCGACCGGCCGCTCGTCACCGGCCGCGTCTACAACGCCGATCAGATGCCGCCTTTCAGCCTGCCGGAAGCCGCGACGCAAAGCGGCTTCGTCACGCGCACACCCGGCGGCACCCGCGCGAACGCCAACATGCTGAGTTTCGAAGACAAGCGCGGGGTGGAAAAGATCAGCTTGCATGCGGAGCGCGACTACGCGCTGTCGGTGGAAAACGACGCGATGCACGACGTCGGCGGCGACAAAACCGAATCGGTCGCGAACAACACGTCGACCTCCGTCGGCGGCAGTTCATCCATCTCGGTCAAGGGCGATTCGACCTCGATCACGCTCGGCACGTCCCGCTCGTTTACGGCGCACCAGATCAGCGTGCTCGGCACTGGACTCAGCATGACCGGAGCGAGCGCGGGCGTGACCGGTTCGGCCATGGCCGCAAACGGTTCGTGGGTCGGCGCGAATGGCTCGAGCGTCACCACGACGGGGACGTCGGTTTCCTCCACCGGTTCATCGGTTTCCTCTACCGGCTCTTCGGTCAGTAGCACCGGTTCGAGCGTCAGTGCGACCGGCGTGTCGTACAGCACCGTCGGCCTGTCGGTCACGTTCTGACGTCGGCCATCCGAACCTGGCAGCCATGAAAATCATCAAACCCACGCCGCTCGGCATCCTGACGCGCCCCTACCGCGCGCACGGTCGCGAACACCTCGGCATCGCGATTCCGGTCATGGCGACGCTCGGCGCGACACCGCAAATCGTGAGCGAATCCGAATTGTGGAATACGGTTGGTGATGAACTGGCGGGCTATACGCTCGACGCGGCAATGCCCAAGTCGCACGCCGAGTTTCTGGTGTCCGCGAATGCCTACGGCAAGTATTGTGAACGCGGCCACCGCGGCGACCGCGCGAATACTTGCCACGTCGGCATCCGCTTCGCGGGCGTGGAAAAGCAATTGCACGTATCAGGCGAGCGCAACTGGAACGGCAATACAGCCACGGCGGCCAAACCGTTCGAATCGCTACGAATCGACTGGCCGCATGCCTACGGCGGTGCCGGTTATGCGGACAATCCCGTCGGCCGGGGATTCAGCAGCGCAATCGGCGACGACCGCAACACGCCGTCTCTACTGCCCAATATCGAATACGCGGCGAACGCGCTCACGCAGCGTGGGCAACACGCCGCCCCCGCCGCCTTGACGCCGATCGCGCCGAGTTGGCCGCAACGCAGCGCGCTCTTCGGTCAGTTAGACGAGGTGTGGCATGAGCAGGATCGCCCCGGCTTTCCTCGCACGATGGACCGTCGCTATTTCAACGTCGCACCGCTGGATCAGCAATTGCCGGCACACACGGCGCTGCCGGACGGCGCGGCCTATGCGATCACGCGCCTGCATCCCGAGCGCGAAGTGATCGCGGGCGTCTTGCCCGCGTTGCGTGCTCGCAGCTTTATCCAGCGTCGTCAGTCCAAGTTGCTGACTGAGATCGCGATGCGTCTGACGACCGCCTGGTTCATTCCCCATCGCGAGCGGGTGGTGATGATTTTTCACGGCGTCGCGGAAATCGAAGCGTTCGATGCTCATGACATCGCCTGTTTGCTGATCGCCGCCGAGGCAAGCAGCCAAGCTCGATCAGCGGAGCACTATCAGCGTGTTTTCGAATTGCGTATGGACCGTCAGCATGGCGCGCTGCATGCATTGCGCGATAGCGACCTGATGCCCGCGTCGACAGCCGCGTCGACACCCGCCGACTCGACGCGCGACAACGCCGGCACGCCTGGCGATCCATCGCAAGGCGCATGGCAGCGCAACCTGTTAAACCGCGCGCGATCGCTCGCCGACGAAGCCGCCTTATCCGCGCAGCACGCAGGCATCCCGTTCCCCGCCGATGCGTTCGCAACATCGCCTGGCCCGACGCATGCACCGCGGCTCGACGATCTGGCCGAGTTCGTGCAGCGTCAGGAACAACTGGCGAGCGAACAGCGCGCCGCGCTCGACCAGACGCGGCAGCGTATCGAGAACGAACACGCCGCCCGCTGTCCGCCCACGGCGCCAAGACGCGGGCCGCCGACGCTGCCTCACGACAACACGCCGCCCGTCGATCCAATTGATCCCGTTTATTCCGTGCAAGCCGGAATGGCCGACATGGCACGCGAGGCGACCCTCAAACTACGCCAAGCCTACCGCCATGCCGCGCACTATCAGGAGGCCGCCCCCCGCCTCGACGCGAATACGGCTGCGGCTCGTACGATACGTAACCGCGTCATAACCCTGCATGCCAACGGCGAATCGCTCGCCGGTCTCGACCTGACCGGCGCCGATCTAAGCGGCCTGAGTTTGCGCGGCGCGCTGCTGTCGGACGCAATGCTCGAAAACGCCGACCTCACCGGCGCCGATCTCACCGGCGCCACGTTGAGCGACGCGGTGCTTGTCCGCGCCACGCTCAGCCGCGCCACCTTACGCGGTGCGAATCTAAGCCGCGCCAACCTCTCGCTGGCGCACTGCGACGGCACCGATTTCGACGAAGCAACGCTCGACGGCGCTCTGTTCGACCGCACTCAATTTCACCGATGCAAGCTGCGCCGCGCATCGGTCGAACGAGCCCGCTTCAGTCAGTGTCGTTTCGATTCCGTCGATTTCCGCGAGGCCAGGCTGAGCGATCTGGCGTTCATCGAGCAGGCTTTTCAGCACGTCGACTTCAGCCGCGCGCAAATCCGCAAGCTGGCGTTGATCCAGTGCACGGCCGAGCACGTCAGTTTTTCCGAGGCCGACATTCACGGCTTTGCCTGCATCGACACCTCGGCGGCCGGTATCCGTTTCGATCGCGCCACGTTGCGCCAGGCCGGCTTCCTGAAAGACAGCGTGCTGGATCGCGCCGACTTCTCGCACGCCACGCTCAGCGAGGTGAACTTCCGTCAAGCCAGCGCGAAGGGCGCCAATTTCAGCCATGCGAGGATCGACCAATGCGACTTCTCCGATGCTTGCCTGCACAGCGCCAATCTGCAAGGCGTGCGGATCGAGAACGGCTACCTGGTGCGCACCGATCTGCGCGGCGCGAGGCTGGCAGGCGCGGACTTGATCGGCGGCTATCTGCGGGGTGCCGATCTGCGCGGCGCAAACCTGCACGAAGCGAATCTGTTTCGCGCCAATCTCGCCGAAGTTTTGCTGGATGACGTTTCACGGAGCGGCGACGGCTCGCAATTCGACGGCGCTTACCTGGAGCAGGTCGTGCTCCACCCGTTGGCGAGTCCGGCATGAGTCTCACGCGCGAACAACTCCAACAGATGGTCCATCGAGGTGAAATCATCGAGCGGCAGTCAGTGGGACCGCTCGACTTGACGCAATGCGATCTGTCGGGTGGCATCTTCGCGAACGTTACGTTCAGCGGCACGCAACTCGCTCACGCGCGGCTCGGCGAATGCGTGTTCAACGAGTGCCGCTTCACGGACGTCGATCTGACTTGTGCCGACCTGTCGAGGAGCGTCTTCCTGAAAGGCGAGTTGGTGCGCACGAACCTCACCGACGGCACGCTCGACGATTGCCGTTTCACCGACACGCACGCAAGCGGCACACGCTTCACGCGAGCGCGCGCAGTTCGCCTCGCCTTTCTTAAGTGCGAGCTGAGCGGCTGCCAGTTCGACTCGGTGCAACTCGACTTCGCCTGTTTCGACGAAACGCCCATGGATGGCGCGGACTGGTCGGCCGCCGCGGTTCGCCAGAGCCTTTTCTATCGACTGGATTTGCGCGATGTGCGTTTCGCGCAGAGCGGCTTCGACCGCGTTATTTTTAGCGAATCGAATCTGACGGGACAAACGTTTCGCGGACAGGTATTCGATCAATGCCAGTTCATTCGCGCCGAACTCCGTGGTGTGGACTTCACATCGGCGCGGCTGTCGCGCTGCAATTTTCAAGGCGCTGAACTCGACCACGCGGTGCTGGACGACGTGGACGCTCCCTTCGCTAACTTCTTCGAGGCGCGCGTGAACCACGCGCAGTGCCGTGGTGCGCGCCTGCCGAACAGCATCTGGGTCGATGCTCGCGCGGCAAGCGCCGATTTCAGCCGTGCGGATTTGTCCGGCGCGGTGTTGCATCGCGCCGATGCGAGTGGCGCGCGCTTCGTGCAGACGCGACTCGACAGTGCGGATTTCTCGTCGGCGTTGCTGCACGGCGCGGATTTTCACGAGGCGTTGTTTGCGCGAACGCGCTTTGATGGGGCGCGCGCCGATGCCAGCGGCGCGCGCGTCCACCCCGACCGCAAGCCCCCACCCGCCCCCTGGCAAGACCAACCCGGCGTAGCCGCCAGCGACATCGCACTGGAAGCCGCGCGCGCCTGGTCGTCACGTCGGAACGATCGCGCAGCACTGCTCTCCACCTCAGAATCTCTATGACATCAACCGTAGCCGAATTAAGAACGCCGCCACCGGCCGAAACCAGCGAAACCACCGGCACCGTGCTCGCGTTACTTCACGACGACATGCTGCTGGTGGCCTGCGCGGGTACCCGACTAACTTGCCGACGCGCGTTCAGTTGCCTGATCGCGCCTGAGATCGGCGACCGCGTCATCGTGAGCCACGTCGAGCCGCAACGCCCCCACGTGCTGGCGATCCTTGACCGGCCTCACGGGCGCGGCGCATGCATTCGCGTCGGCGGCGATCTACTGCTCGAATCGTCGAGCCATATCCATATTCGCGCCGAACAGGGCCTTCAACTGCACGCGGACAACGACCTGGCGTTGCACGGCAAGCGCCTCGCACTCGACGCGGACGAAGCGACGCTCGTCGCGCGTAAAGCATCGATCAACTGCGCCGAGTTCGAAGGCCGCGCCGGTGCATTGCGGTTGATCGGTAAAAGCCTGGAGAGCGTCTTCGAGCGTGTCGTGCACATCGCGAAGACAAGTTTTCGCACGGTCGAGACGGTCGATCACCTGCGTTGCGCCCATCTCGACTACGCCGCATCGGAGGCCGTGCGTCTGCATGGCAAGCACACGTTGCTGACCGCCGAGCGTCTGGCGAAGCTCGACGCCCAACAAATCCACCTCGGCTAGGAGTATCCATGGTCATGGTCAATTCAAGCGCGGCCGGCGCCAACGACGCCATCAGCGTCAACAAGACCCCGCCGCTGGGCGTGCCGGTCGCTTACGACAACAACGCCCAACGCGTGCAGGCGATTCCGAACGTCAGCAACATCCTGGTCGCCTGCGCGCCCGCCCACAACCTCGCGACCCTCATTCCGGTCACCACCGGGGACGCGCCTGGCTCGATGGGCGGCGTCAGTTCCAGCACCGTCTGCGCGAGTTCGCGCCATATCAGCGGCGCCAACACGGTACTGCTGCACGGCATGCCGACTACCCGGATGACCGACCCCACGCAACAGAATGCGACCAACGCGATAGGCACGGGCACCTCGCCCAGTCAGACGCACATTCTTAATCTGGCAGGTTGATCCGCGCATGATCCCGATGCAATGGCGCGCGCGGTTTCCAGCGACGGCGTCTCCTCTAACGCGGCTAATGCCACTGGCTCTGCTGACCCAGTTGACCCTGCTCATCCTGCTAACGGGCTGTGCAACAACAAGCCCACCCGCAGACACCGCCTTCACGCTGTCTCTCGACGCCAGCCCAACCGTCAATCCAGACAGCCTCGGACGACCCGCACCGATTCTCGTCGGCATCTACGACCTGAAATCGACCGCGGCCTTCACCGCGAGCGGCTTCGCGCCGTTGCAGGACCACGCAAAGGCAAGCCTCGGTGACGACCTCGTCGGGTTCGACCAGCTCATCCTGCGACCTGGCGAACAACGGACGCTCGAACGGTCGATCGAACGGACAGGCGACGCACGGACGCGCTCGCTGGGCATCGTCGCCGGTTACCGCGAATTGAACCGGCACGTCTGGCGCGTCGCAATCGCGTTGCCCGTCGCCGACGAGTCCAGCCGCCCCTCTTTCTGGCCATTCGAACCGCAGCGACTCGTCGTGCAAGTGCAAGTGAAACTGGATGACAGCGGCATCGTCGTCCGAACCCTGAATCGGAACCCTTGATGAAGCATTCCACCGCGCCGTTGAATTTACCGTCGAAAGACTCGGGCGCGTCCCGCAGCAAGGTCGTCTGGTCCGAAGGCATGTATCTACGGCCGCAGCATTTCCAGCAGTTTGAGCGTTATGTCGAAAGCTACGTGCAATTGCGTTGTCGCGGCTTGCAGCGCGCGTTCTGGGGCTTCACGAGTGTCGAGATCGATCACGACGCGTTAGCCTTGGGGAAAGTGTCGCTAACCATGGCGCAAGGCGTGTTTCCGGACGGCACCCCCTTTCTGCTGACCGGTCCCGACGAACTACCCGCCCCGCTCGACATTCCCGTCGACGCAAAAGATCAGCTCGTGCTGCTCGCGTTGCCGCTCAGGCGGCCGGGCGGCGAAGACACGATCTTCGAGGAACGCGCCGATTCGCTCGCGCGCTATAGCGCCTACGTCCGCGAAATCGTGGACGGCAACGCGGTCGCCTTGGGACCGGCCAGCGTGCAGATCGCCCGCGCGCGACTGCGTCTGGTACCGGCGTCTGAGCTAGGTAGCGAATGGCAGGCCATCGGCCTGCTACGCGTGGTCGAGCGGCGTAGTGACAACCATCTGGTGCTCGACAAACACTACATTCCGCCGATGCTGATTGCCGGCCAGCATCCGCTGCTCGCCGGCTACATCCGCGAGTTGCACGGTCTGCTCGAGCAACGCGGCGATGCGTTGGCGAACCGGCTGTCGCGGCCGGGACGCGGCGGCGTCGCGGAAGTCGCGGACTTCCTGCTGCTCGCGCTGATCAATCGCGCGCAGGCCGACACTTCGCACGAACACGAACTCGGCGAGGTGCATCCCGAATCGCTGTTTCAGCAGTGGTTGCGGCTCGCGTTCGACCTCGCCACTTACACGAGCCACGAGCGCCGGCCGACGGTTCGTCCAGCGTACCGGCACGACGATCTGCAAGGCAGCTTCTCGCCGTTGATGGCCGAGTTGCGGCGCGCGTTGTCGACGGCGCTCGAACAGAACGCGGTCGCGATCGAGTTGCAGGAACGCGCGCACCGCGTGTGGGTAGCGCGGATTCCGAGCCCCGAGTTGCTGCATAGCGCCGGCTTCGTGCTCGCCGTGCACGCCGATCTGCCCGCCGAGACCGTGCGTGCGCGCTTTCCCGCACAGATCAAGATCGGGCCGGCCGAGCGGCTCGCCGATCTGGTGAATCTGCATCTGCCCGGCATCGCGTTGCGCACGCTGCCGGTCGCGCCTCGACAGATTCCGTATCACGCGAGCTATCACTACTTCGAACTGGATACGGGCGCCGAGCTTTGGAAGCAACTGGAAAAATCCAGCGGACTCGCGCTGCACGTCGCGGGCGATCTGCCGGGTCTGACGATGGAATGCTGGGCGATTCGCGGGTGATGCAGCATCGACCAAACGCCCGCAACGCGCTTGTCGTTGCCGCCGACCCGCTGCTCGACCTGCTCGCGCCGATCCGCACCAGCACGGACCTCGCGCCGCAGCGGCTGCGCGAATATCTGCTCGATCAGATCCGGCAATTTCAGGCGCGCGCGCAACGTGCGGCCATTCCCGTCGAGACGATCGTCGCGGCGCGCTATTGCCTGTGCACCGCGCTCGACGAAGCGGCCGCGCTCGCGCCGTGGGGCGGCGGTGGCACATGGTCGACGCACAGTCTGCTGGTGGCCCTTCACAACGAGACATGGGGCGGCGAAAAGTTCTTCCAGTTGCTGGCGCGCCTGTCGGTGAGCGTGCACGAGCATCGCGACATGATCGAGCTGCAGTATTTCTGTCTGATGCTCGGTTTCCAGGGACGCTACCGCGTGATCGACAACGGCGCCGCGCAACGCGAAACGCTGATGCGTCGGCTGCACAAATTGCTGCATGAAACGGGCGGCGGATACGCATTGCCGTTGTCGCCCGAATGGCGCGCCGCGGACCGCACGCCGGTGCGGCGGATGCGCCGCGGGCTGCCGTTGTGGGCGTGGTTGCTGTTCGTCGGCGTGAGCGGTAGCGCGAGTTTCGCCGCTTTTCTGCTGGCCACCACCGCGCATACCGATCGAGTCTATGCGGCGATCGGCACGCTTCGTCTGCCCGAGCTGAACACCCACGCGAGCGACGTGCCAACGTCGAACAGGCTGCGACAAGCGCTCGACGCGGATCTGCAAAGCGGCCTGCTCGCGCTGCGCGAAGAGGCGGACCGCAGCGTGATCGCGATGCGCGGCGACGGCCTGTTCAACTCCGGTTCGGCCGCCGCGAATCCGGCGTATCTGCCGGTGCTCGCACATCTGGTTGGCGTGCTGAACCGGGTCGGCGGCGACATCGCGATTACCGGTCATACGGACAATCAGCCGATCCGCGATCACCGCTTCGAGTCGAACCTCGCGCTGTCGCAAGCCCGTGCCGGCGCCGTCAGGCAATGGCTGCTGGCGGCCGGCCTCGAAGCGAACCGGAACATCGCCGTGATGGGGCGCGGCGACGAACAGCCGGTCGCCACCAACCAGACAGCCGAGGGTCGCGCGCAAAACCGCCGCGTGGAAATCGTGCTGTTCCCGCTTCCCACAGACAGACAAGGCATTTCGCAGGCGACCGATCAATGAAGTTCGTAACACGGGTGGTGAAGCTGATGTTGTCCCGGGAGTGGTGGCTGTGTGTGTGGCTATGCGTCGAAATCGCACTGGTCGTCGCGTTGATCTGGAGCGTGGGGCCACTGCTGGCGATCGGCACGATGCGTCCGTTGGAAAGTGCGACGGTGCGAGGGTGGTTGATTGCGCTCGTGCTGCTGGCCGGGTGCATGCGGCTGGTTTGGCGGATGCGGGGAAGTGCGAGCGAAGCGGGTGCCGGTGCGGGTGCCGGTGCGGGTGCGGGTGCGGGTGCGGGTGCGGCTACGGCTGCCGGCATAAAAGACACTGCTCCGGTTGCCGAACTACGCGCCCGTTTTCGCGACGCGCTGTACCTGCTGCGCCACGCCAACCCGGCCAAAGGCAAACTCGCGGCATGGCTCGATGCCGCCACCGGTCAGTACGCGTATCGATTGCCGTGGTATCTCGTGGTCGGCAGCAGCGGCTCGGGCAAGACCGCTGTACTCGTCCACGGCGGACTCGAACTATCGACCGCCGAGCAAGCGGCGCGCGCCGCCGCCGGCCGCGTCGAAGCGACCCAGCAATGCGACTGGTGGTTCAGCAACCACGCAGTGCTCGTCGATACGCCCGGCCACTATCTGGAAGCCGCCGACGACACCGAGCGGCGTGGCACCGAGTGGCGCGCCCTGCTCGCGCTGCTTCGCAAACGTCGGCCGCGCCAGCCGCTCAACGGCGTCCTACTGACGGTCGCCGTCGACTCGCTGCTCGCACTGAACGAAGCCGAACGCACAGCCTACGCGACGCGTCTGCGCAAGCCGCTCCAAACGATGCGGGCAGCGCTCGACATACAGGTCCCGATCTACTTATGTTTGACCCGGATGGATCGCCTCAGCGGCTTCGTCGAGTATTTTTCGGCGCTGAACCGCGAGGGCCGCGAGCAGGTTTGGGGCGCGACATTCCCACTCGATGAAGCCGCCGCAGCGTCCAACAGCGCCACCACCGCATTCACGGACGCATTCGACAAACTCGTACAGCGCCTGACCGACGGCCTGCGCGACGTCGTGAGCGCCGACCCCGATCTCGATAGCCGGGCGCTCGCCTATCTATTCCCGCAGCAGTTCGCGAGTCTGCGCGATGTGCTCGACGGCTTCTGCTCGACGCTGTTTCAGACCTCGCATCTGGAAGCCAAACTGGTCGCGCGCGGCATCTACTTCACTAGCGCCTTGCAGAGCGGGCAGACGGTTGACCGGATACTGACGCCGGTCAGACAACACTTGCACAGCGCAATGCCGTCACCGGCACCCGCAATAAGTCGCGTCCGCCAAAGCTATTTCCTCAAGCAACTGCTGCACGAGGCCGTCTTTGCCGATGCCGGCCTCGCCGGCACGAGTCGCGCGTCGCTGCGGCGACGTCTGATCGCGCACACGGCGCTCGCGGTGACGAGCGGCGCCCTGCTGCTAACACTGCTAGCCGGCTGGACGATCAGCTATTCGAACATCCGTGCCTATCTCGACGAAGTCGGCACGCACGTCGCCGCGTTCAATCAGCACGCGCGCCAGCCGATCACGTTGGCCGCCGGTGCGTTGGCGCCGCTCGCTCCGATGCTCAACGACGTGCGAAGCCTGCCTCGCAGCGAACGCTTCGAGATCGATGCACCGCCGCCCTTGCGCTACGGACTCGGTCTTTACCCCGGTGCAAAAATCAGCGAAGCCAGCGAGACCATTTATCGCCGCGCGCTCGACGACAAACTGCTGCCGCAGGCGGCAGCGCGTCTCGAAGCGCTGCTGTCCAACGCCCCGCTCGACGATCCGGAATATACGTACGACGCGCTCAAGGCCTATCTGATGCTTCACGACGCTGCTCACTACGACGGCGGTTTTGTCGCCGCATGGCTGATCCTCGACACGCAGACGTCTTTGCCGTCGAACACCACGCTCGATCAACGCGCACGCCTGGAAGCGCACCTCACGCGACTCTTCGAAGCGCGCGCGGTCGCGTCGCCGTTTGCACTCAACGCAGCCCTGGTGAGCCGCGTGCGTGAGCGGCTCGCACGCGATTCGTTTGCTCAGCGTGCTTACCATCAGTTGCGCCGCGAACTGCTGCGCATACCGCGCGCCGCGCCGCTCACCGTCGTCAGCGCGGGGGGCCCGCAAGCCGCGCTCGTGTTCCGGCGCCTCAGCGGCAAACCGCTCAGCGACGGCATCGACAGCCTGTATACCTATCGAGGCTATTGGGACGTCTTCGACAAACGCGTAGCCGGCGCCGCCGCGCAACTGCGCAGCGAAGAACCATGGGTGCTGGGCATCGACGCCGCGCCCGCCGTCGACACCGCGCGTCTCGTGCTTGAAGTCCGACGCGCGTACTTCAACGACTACATCGAAGTCTGGGATGCCTATCTCAACGACTTGACGCTGATGGATAGCAAGTCGATTGCGCAAAGCACGCGAATTGCGCGCACGCTGTCGGCGCCGGATTCGCCGCTCAGACAATTCCTGCAAGCCGCCGCCCGTGAGACGAATCTGTCGCGAACATCCGCGTCCGAGCAACGCCCCGCGGCGGGTCGCATGCAGCAACGCCTCGGCAAAGCGCGGCAATCGCTCGCGGCGATGTTCGGCAACGCTGCGCCCGCGGTGCCGCAAACGGCCAACGAAGAGCGACCCGAGGCCGTAGTCGACGCCCATTTCGAACCACTGCGCCGCCTCGTCACCTCGTCCGACGGAGGCGCCGCCGGCACGGCACCGTTCGACGGCAACCTGCACGTGGTCGACGAGTTGTACGGCTATCTGACGTCGGCGAGCGCGGCGCTCAACAGCGGCAATTCGCCGCCACCAACCGACGTGTTCGACAAACTGCAGGCCGATGCCGGACGGATGCCGATGCCGTTGCGCAAGATGTTCGGCGACCTGTCGCAAAACGGTTCGGCGCAGATCGGCGGCGCGCTGCGCGCCAATCTCGCGCAGGACGCGCAAGGCGGCATAGGCCGACTGTGCCGGCACATGATCGCGGGGCGCTACCCGTTCGTGCGCAACGCCAGTCGCGATGTCGCGCTCGACGATTTCTCGAAACTGTTCGCCCCGGGCGGCTTGATGGACAGCTTCTTTCAAAAAAATCTGGCGTCGCAAATCGACGTTAGTGGCAGCCGCTGGCGCTTCAGGCGCGACGCAACCGGCGCCGCTTCGGGAGATGCCCGTCTGGTCGGCTCGTTCCAGAATGCCGACATCATCCGCACGGCGTTTTTTTCCGGCAATGCCACGGCGCCGGCGCTGCAAGTCGAGCTGACGCCGCTCGAGCTGGATCCGGGGATCGCGCAGTACACGCTGGATGTCGACGGCCAAACGATCCGCTACGCGCATGGCCCGCAACTGCCCACCACGGTGAAATGGCCGGGCCCCGTCGGCGGCGCCGGTCAGGTCAGCCTGCAGATCAGCACGCCGGGCGGCGCCGACGGCCTGCAAACGCAGGGACCGTGGGCGCTGCAACGTCTGCTCGACAAGGCCAGCATTACACCGGGCGCGACGCCCGAGCACTTTGTCGCCACCTTCGACTTCAACGGCCGCAAGCTGTCTTTGCGGGTCATCGCCAACAGCAGCTACAACCCGTTCAGGTTGCCGCAAATGGACGCGTTCTCGTGTCCGTCCTAAAGCCGCTCGCTATCAGATCAGGACGTTTGTTCCATGCCCTCTTTCAGCCTTCAATTGATGATCGTCGCCTGCCACGGCAAGGCGCTATCGAACGAACCGGGCGCGGTCTTCGACGCCGCGGGCGGCTCGATCGGCCGCGCGCCGGACAACACGCTGGTGCTACCCGACGACGATGACGGCGGCAGCGCAGTGGCGCGTCGCCATGCGTTGATCGGCGCGCACGGCGACGGGTGGCAGTTGCTCAATACCAGCGAGCATGCGGCGATCGCCGTCAATGGCAAGCTGGTCGAACCGCGCGGACAGATCGAACTGCACGCGGGCGACATCGTCAATATCGGCGCCTATGTGCTGCGGGCGGCGGCGTGCTCGGCGTTGCCGGTCTGGAATCTGCCGGGCGGGTCCTCGCTGACCGACGCGCGTTCCGCCGCTGAGTCTGGCGCTGGCTCTCGCTCTGGCGCTACCGCTGACTCTGCCGAACACGCTGCACCGAATCCGCTCTACGTAACAGCGCGACCGCGTGACCTTTCCGATGACCGGCCGTTCGGTCCCGGAACATCGACCTCGTTACACGATCTGCTCGATACGCCGCTGGATCCGCTTGCGCTATTCGAACCACCGGCTACGACGTGGTCGAACACCCGATGGAACGACGCGAACGTTCACGACCTGTTCGCCGACCTCACTGCCGCGCCACCCGGCGCGTTCGACGCATCGCGTACCGACAACGCGCCCGGTCATGCGCTCCGCGACCACGTGGCGGAATTCGACGGCCATCTGCGGGTAAAGATCGCCACGCCGATGGAGGAGACCCAGCGGCATAGCGCTGTCGCTCAGCGAACCGACTACGCCGACGCGTTCGGCCGGTTATACGACGCGTCGGCCTGCGTCGTGCGTGTTGCCGTGCCGAATTACGGCGGTGAAACTCACGGGCGGAGCGAACCGTCGCACAAGGCAACGATCGACGGAGGCGAAGCCATCGAATCCGCCGCCGTGCTCGCCCACGCCTTTCTCGACGGCGCCGGCGTGCCCTGCGACGCAGCCGCCGAGGCCGGCCTCACCCCGGAATTCATGCACACACTAGGAACACTGGTCCGCACGCTCAAACAACATACCGGCCAAAACTAGCCATGACCCACTCGGTCAGGGTCGGCGCGCCGCCTGGCCATAACCATCGCTTCCCAAGCGCCGGGCGCCCGTCCCCTCGGTATCCGCCCGGCCATTCCGCAGAGGGCCGCAGCGGCCCCCTCTGCTATATTCTGTCCATCCTGTCCCTCTCCTTCACGACGCGTGGAACAACTTCCCCTATGGGCGCAGATCGGCGCAGTTTGTCTGCTGCTCGTCTGCTCCAGTTTCTTTTCCATTTCTGAAACGGCGATGATGGCGCTCAACCGTCATCGCCTGAAGCACCTGGCCAATCAGAACGTGCTTGGTGCAAAGACCACGCAAGGCCTGCTCGCGCGGACCGACCAGTTGTTGAGCGTGGTGCTGATCGGCAACAATCTGTTCAATACGATCATTCCGGTGCTGACCACCTCGATCGCGCTGCACACGTTCGGCCGCAACAACCTCGTGCTCTCGATCGCGACCGGCATTGTCGCGTTCCTGATCATCGTGTTCGCGGAGATCACGCCGAAGATCGTCGGCGCGACCTTTCCGGAAAAAATCGCGCTGCCCGCCAGCCTGCTGATCGCGCCGATGATGCGCGTCGCGAAGCCGCTCGTCTGGTTCGTCAATCTGTTCGCCAACGCGATCCTGCGGGTGCTGCACATCAACACCAAGGGCGGGCGGGATCAACGCCTGACCACCGAAGAACTGCGCACCATCGTGCTCGAATCGGGCAGCTTCATGCCCACCAAACACCGCAGCATTCTGCTGAACCTGTTCGACCTCGAAAACATCTCCGTCGACGACGTGATGATCCCGCGCCGCCGCATCGAAGCGCTGGATTTCGACGCGCCGTTCGAACAGATCCTGCATCAGCTCGAGACCTGTTATCACAACAAGCTGATCGTCTATCAAGGCGACATTGACCGCGTGCTCGGTGTGCTGCACGTGCGCAAGACCCTGGCCGCGCTGCACAACCAGGAACTCGAGCGCGAGACGCTGCGCGAACTGCTCGCCGAGCCGTACTTCGTGCCGAGCGGTACGCCCGTGTTCCAGCAACTGCAGTTCTTCCAGGAAAGCCGCCACCGCACCGCGCTGGTCGTCAACGAGTATGGCGAGTTGCAAGGCCTCGTCACGCCGGAAGACATCATCGAAGAACTGATCGGCGAATTCACCACGTCGATTCCGCGTAGCGCCAACACGCGCGGCGGCTGGAACGAGAGCGGCGAATGCATCGTGGCGGGCAGCATGCCGCTGCGTGAACTGAACCGCTGGCTGCAACTGACGCTGCCCACCGACGGCCCCAAAACGCTCAACGGCCTGATCCTCGAAATTCTCGAAGACATTCCGGACGGCGACGTCTGCGTGCAGATCGGCGACACCAAGCTCGAAGTAATGCGCAGCGACGATCAGGCGATCCGCACCGTCAAGCTGTTCAAGCCACCGGTGCGCGGTGCGGCCAAGGCAGCCAAAGCCACGCGCATCTGAAGCCGAAACAGAGCTTCGCACAGCGTCGCCGCGCGCGCCATTAGCCGAATGGCCGAGTGGCATTAGGGCGATGCCATGACCGATGATGCAGCCGTCACGTTCTACAGGCGGCTCGTCACCGGTCTCTCATGCAAGCATCCAGTCATCCCGCTGCGCCCGCTTCAGGGCAATCAACGTTCAGTAGCGAAACTGCAGTCAAAACCAGGCCCGCAAACTTCGCGGTCGATCCCGCCGCTAACCTCGGCGACATCGACACCGCGCCGGCCGTTCGCCTTCTCACCGAAACGCTGCAGGAAGCCACGCGCCGCAATGCGTCGGATCTGCATATCGAACCGTCGGAGCATGGGTGGCGCGTACGCTTGCGCATCGACGGCGTGCTGCATGAGACGCCGCAGCCGCCCGCGCATCTGCGCGACGCGTTCATCACCCGCGTGAAGGTGCTGGCGCGCATGGACATCGCCGAGCGGCGCGTGCCGCAAGACGGCCGGCTGCGGATCGCCACGTCGCCCGGACGCACCGAAGACTATCGCGTCAATTCGCTGCCTACGCTGTTCGGCGAAAAGCTGGTGCTGCGCCGGCTCGACGCATTGCCCGCGGATCTGTCGCTCGACTCGCTCGGCCTCGATCCACAACAGCACGCCACCGTCGACGCCGCGATCCGTGCGCCGCACGGCCTCATGCTGGTCACCGGTCCGACCGGCAGCGGCAAAACGCTGTCGCTGTATTGCTTCCTGCAATTGCTCAACGACACGTCGCGCAATCTGTGCTCGGTTGAAGATCCGGCCGAAATCCAACTAGCCGGCATCAACCAGGTCAGCGTGCGGGAGAAAGCGGGCCTTACCTTCGCCGTGGCGCTGCGGGCGTTTTTGCGTCAGGACCCGGACGTGATCATGGTCGGTGAAATCCGCGACGACGAAACTGCCGACGTCGCCGTGAAGGCCGCGCAAACCGGCCACCTCGTGCTGTCAACGCTGCATACGAACGACGCGCCCGCGGCGATCGCACGTCTGATCGACATTGGCGTCGAGCCGTACAACCTGGCAGCCGCGCTGCGCATGGTGACGGCGCAACGACTGGTGCGCCGACTGTGCGTGACATGTCGAACGCCCGCGCCACACTCGGCCGCAGCGCTACGAGCCGCCGGTTTCGCCGACGCTCAGCTCGACGGCTGGCAGCCCTACGCCGCCGCCGGTTGCGCGAAGTGCCACGGTATCGGCTACCGTGGCCGGATCGGCGTGCATCAGGTGATGCCGGTGTCCGAGCCGATGCGTGAACTGATCGTGGTGAACGCGGGCACGCATGAACTCGCGCGGCTCGCTCGGGCGGAACAGGTGGCCACGTTGCGTGACGCCGCATTGGCGCGTGTGCGCGACGGCACGACGAGTCTCGCGGAAGCGCTGGCCGCCACGGAGGTCGCGTGAATACCGGCGTGCTGGTTCGGCCAGCGGCAACGGAACTGCGCTTCAAATGGCACGGCGTCAACGCGCAGGGCACGCACAAGCGCGGCGCGCTGATCGCACCGGACGCCAGCGCCGCGCGCGCGCTGCTCAACAAGCGCGACAACCTGTTCATCATCGAACTCAAAGCGCACGGAGCGGCGCCCTGCCCCAAGACCCGCGCCGCCGACGTCACGCTGTTCACACGCCAGCTCGCCAGTCTGCTGCGCGCCGGCTTGCCGCTCGCGCCCGCGCTCGATCTGCTAGCGCAAACCGGCAACGTGCGCCAGCAAGGCATGCCGCGTATCGTCGGCGCGCTGGCACGCGACATTACGAGCGGCCTGCGGTTTTCCGCGGCGCTGCAACGGCACCCGGCCCAATTCAGCGCGTTCTATTGCCAGCTCGTCGAGGTGGGCGAAGCAGCCGGCGCGTTAGCCACGGTCCTGGCCCGCCTCGCCGACGACCGCGAGCGCGCCGCCGCGCAGCGCGCCAAGGTGCGTGCCGCGTTGACCTATCCGGGGGCGATCCTGCTGCTGGCCATGGCGATCACCACCGCGCTGCTGGTGTGGGTCGTGCCGACGTTCAAACAGATCTTCGACGGCTTCGGCGCGAAGCTGCCCGCGCCGACCCAGTTCGTATTGGCGCTCTCGGCGGGTGCCGCGCGCTGGAGCGTGCCGGCCGTCGTCATGTTGTTCGCCATGGCTTGGACTGTGACGTTTCTGCTGCGACGTTCCGAAGCGGCACGCATACGCTTCGCACGCGTGGCGCTGAGAATACCGGTCGCCGGTCCGCTGTTGAGCAGTCTGTGCGCAGCCCGCTGGAGTCGTGCGCTCGGCACGCTGCTAACGGCCGGCACGCCGCTCGCCGACGCTTTCGACTCCTTGACGCACGCCACCGGCAACGCATTCTTCGACCGCGCCACCGTCGATATCGCGGCACGGTTGCGGCGCGGTGAACGGCTCGCGGCGGCCATGCGTTCGGCACACTGTTTTGCGCCGGAGATCGTGCAGCCGGTCGCGGTCGCCGAGGAATCGGGCACGCTCGACACCATGCTGATCGACGTGGCATCGCTCAGCGATCGTCAGGTAGACGAAAAGATCGCCACGCTGGCGAGCCTGTGCGAGCCGCTTGTCATCGTCGTACTGGGTGCACTGGTCGGCGGCCTCGTCATCGCCATGTATCTTCCCATTATTCAACTCGGCAACGTGGTGTAGCATCGCAGCCGAATCCACTCTTTCGCCATGCAGGCTATTTCTCCACTCGTGTCAGACACCTCTTCCAGCTTGCTTGCGGGCTTGCTGCCCGGGCACTTTGCCGCCGATCTGGGCTTTGCGTTCGGCAGCCTGCCGACCGGCTTGCAGTTCGTTTTCGCGGTCGTGTTCGGCCTCGTGATAGGCAGCTTCCTCAACGTGGTCGTGCATCGTGTGCCGATCATGCTGGAGCGTGCATGGCAAGAGGAAGTGCATGAAGCCACGGGCGCGCCGCTCGAAGACGACACGCTGCCCGCCCGCTACAACCTGTGGGTGCCACGCAGCGCGTGCCCGCACTGCGGCCATGTGCTCAGCGCGTGGGAGAACCTGCCGGTGCTGAGTTACCTGCTGTTGCGCGGACGTTGCTCGGCATGCAAAGCGCGCGTCAGCCCGCGCTACCCGTTGCTCGAAATCGCCAGCGCCGCCTGCGCGGCCGGCACACTCGCGCTGTATGGCCCGACCGCCACGACGCTCGCGGCGTTCGGCCTGTGCGCGGCGTTGCTGGCCATGAGCGCGATCGACATTGACACGCACCTGCTGCCGGATTCGATGACGCTGCCGCTTTTGTGGGCAGGCCTGATCGTCAATTTCAACGGCATGTTCGCCAATCTTCAAGATGCGGTGCTGGGCGCGATCTTCGGTTATCTGACGCTGTGGGTCGTGCACTGGTTGTTCAAGCTGGTGCGCGGTGTCGAAGGCATGGGCTATGGCGATTTCAAACTGCTGGCCGCGCTCGGCGCCTGGTTCGGCTGGGCCGCTCTCCCGCAGATCGTGCTGATCGCCGCGGTCAGCGGCGCGGTGGTCGGCCTCGCCGCCACATGGCTCGGCCGCATGCGCTTCCAGGAACCGTTGCCGTTCGGACCGTTTCTCGCGGCGGGCGGCGCTGTTACGCTGTTCGTCGGCACGCCGCTTTATCTCGCGCTGGGGGGCTGAAGCATGTTCGTCGTGGGACTGACTGGCGGTATCGGCAGTGGCAAATCGACCGTGGCCGACCTGTTCGCCGCGCACGGCGTGCCGCTCGTCGATACCGATCTGATCGCGCATCGCATCACCGCGCCGCACGGCATCGCGATGCCGCAAATCGCGGCTGAGTTCGGCACGGAGTTCGTCGCGGCGGACGGCTCGCTCGACCGCGCCCGCATGCGCACACTGGTATTCAGCGACGACGGCGCGCGCAAGCGGCTCGAAGGCATCACCCATCCGTTGATTCGTGCGGAGACCGAACGCGGGCAGCGCGAGGCGCGCGGGCCTTATGTGATCGTCGTCGTGCCGCTGCTGGTCGAATCGGGTAGCTGGAAGACCCGCGTAAACCGCGTGCTGACCGTCGATTGCAGCGTCGAGACGCAAATCTCGCGCGTCATGACCCGCAACGGCTTCGGCCGCGATCAGGTGCTGGCGATCATCGCCCGCCAGGCCACGCGCGAAGCACGCCTCGCCGCAGCCGACGACGTGATCGGCAACGACGGCGCATCGCTCGACAGCCTGCGAGCGCAGGTCGACGCGCAGCATCGCGTGTATCTGTCGCTCGCCGCTGGGGCGTCGGCATGACGCCCGCCGCAAAGCTCATTGAACTTTGCGGCATCGCGCGAGCCGAATGACGCAGAAAACTGCCCCAAACACGCCAAAAAAATTGCGCAAGCTGTCAGGAAAAGTGCGAGATTGCTAGGGTAGTCTCACGGCATTAGAATGTTCTGCATTCCCGTCACCGACCACGCCCGAGGCGAGCCCGCTTGATCCTTTACGAGTATCCCTTCAACGAGCGAATCCGGACGCTATTGCGCCTCGAAGATCTGTTCGAGCGCTTCACGTTCTTTCTGACTCAGGAAGACGCCAGGGAACATCACGTCGCGTTGACAACGTTGTTCGAAATCTCCGAGGTCGCCGGTCGCGCGGATCTGAAGTCCGATCTGATGAAGGAACTCGAACGCCAGCGTCAAACGCTCGCGCCGTTCCGCGGCAATCCTGGCATCGAGCAGAACGCGCTGGAAGCGGTACTCGGGGAAATCGAACAGACCCTCTCGGGCCTTTCGCAGATGCAGGGCAAAACCGGCCAGCATCTGGCCGACAACGAGTGGCTTGCCAGCATCCGAAGTCGCGCGATCATTCCGGGCGGCACCTGCAAATTCGACCTGCCGTCTTACTACGCGTGGCAACAAATTCATCCGGATCAGCGTCGCCAGGACATCGCCAAATGGGTCACGCCGCTGCTGCCGCTGCGTGACGCGGCCACCATCGTGCTGCGGCTCGCGCGGGAATCCGGTCAGGCGTCGAAGGTCATGGCCATGCAAGGCAGCTATCAGCAGATGCTGTCGGGCCGTTCGTATCAATTGATGCAGGTGCGCGTGGTACCCGAATTGCGCGTGATCCCGGAAGCCAGTGCGAACAAGTACATGCTCTGGGTGCGTTTCACTGTGCAGGACGGCGATCTGCGTCCGCGCGCGGTCGATATCGACGTGCCGTTCCAGCTCACGCTCTGCAGCCTGTAACGTTCGCCGGGTAAGTCGGCCTTTAGTCCGACTCGCGGGGGCACGCCTTTGAAGTGGCGAAAAATGCCCCTATATTCGTTACTTGTTCCGTTTCCGATTGACCGCCTGACCGTATGCCAACCTTCGTCAAATGCCCCACTTGCGGAAAGGACGTCCTCTGGGCCCCTGAAAACCGCTTCCGCCCGTTCTGTTCGGAACGTTGCAAGCAGGTCGATCTCGGCGCCTGGGCCACTGAGAAGTACAAGATCGGCGGCACCGACCAGGACGCTGTATCAGATGAAACCCCCGGCGGGGACGCCAGCTCGCATTGAGCGAGGCCGGCAAGAGCCGGCCACCTCCAGCGCACAAAAAAACGCCACGACTTTAGGTCGTGGCGTTTTTTTTTACGAGCGCCTGCTTTCGCGAGCGTTTTCTCTCCTGACTGACCAGCTAGCTCTTCTCCGCCGCAAGCCATTCCAGCACGGGAATGGTCGCAGGCAATAGCGGCGCGACATCCGCCGGCAGCGTTTGCCAGACAAAAGCCTGACCTTCGCGGCCGTGCGGCTCGCCGGCCCACTGTGTCACCTTGCAGAAAAACAGCCGCACGTAAGCATGCGGGTAGTCGTGTTCCAGCGTATGCCACAGGTGGCACGCCTTCACGTCGATCCCCAACTCCTCGTGCAACTCGCGCGCGAGCGCGGCCTCGACCGACTCGCCCGCTTCCAGCTTGCCGCCCGGAAACTCCCAGTAGCCTCCGTACGGTTTGCCGGCCGGACGCTGTGCCAACAAATAGCGTCCATCCGGCTGAACCAGCACGCCGACGGCGACTTCCGTCACCTTGCGGCCGGCGGCGTTCGTGCCAGCGTCGCTCATGCCGGGTCCTTCCGGCCAGACCAGTCGCGCGCGAACTGCCACGCCACGCGCCCCGAGCGCGAGCCGCGTTCGAGCGCCCACACCAGCGCATCGCCGCGCGCCGCTTCGACTTCGGCGTCGTCGCAGCCGAAGTGCCGCAGCCAGTGGCCGATGATCGACAGGTAGTCGTCCTGTTTGAACGGATAGAAGCTGACCCACAGTCCGAAGCGCTCGGACAGCGAAATCTTTTCTTCGACCAGCTCGCCGGGATGAATCTCGCCGTCGGACGTGTGCTTGTACGTCTCGTTGTCGCTCATGTATTCAGGCAACAAATGGCGGCGGTTCGACGTCGCGTAAATCAGCACGTTGTCCGACTGCGCGGCGATCGAGCCGTCGAGCGCGACCTTCAGCGCCTTGTAGCCCGACTCGCCGTCTTCGAACGACAGGTCGTCGCAAAACACCACGAAGCGCTCCGGCCGCTGCGCGATCAAGTCGACGATATCGCCGAGATCGTGCAGATCGTCCTTGTCCACTTCGATCAGACGCAGGCCGTCTTTCGCATACGCGTTCAGGCAGGCCTTGATCAACGACGACTTGCCGGTGCCGCGCGCGCCGGTCAGCAGCACGTTGTTGGCCGGTTGCTTATGCACGAACTGACGCGTGTTCTGCTCGATCAAGCCTTTCTGGCGCTCGATGTTTTGCAGGTCGTCGAGCGTGATCGCCGAAATGGCCGGCACAGGCTGCAGGTAACCGCGCCCCTGGCGCTTGCGCCAGCGGAACGCCACCGCGGCCGACCAGTCGATGTTCGGTGCAGCGGGCGGAAGCATCGCTTCCAGGCGGCCGAGTACGGCTTCGGCGCGGGTCAGAAACTGTTCGAGTTTGTCCATGGCTGTGAAGTTAGCGGCCGCGAGGCCGCATCATTAGCTTGATTGAACCTGGTTACGAACGATAGTCGGCGTTGATGCTCACGTAGTCGTGCGACAGATCGCAAGTCCAGATCGTGGCTTGCGCATCGCCGCGGCCGAGTACGACACGAATGCCGATCTCGCTCTTTTTCATGACGCGCTGGCCGTCTTCTTCACGGTAGGCCGGATTGCGGCCGCCGGCAGTCGCGACCAGCACGTCGTCCAGATACAGATCGATCTTGCCGACGTCGAGATCGTCCACGCCGGCATAACCGATTGCGGCCAGAATGCGGCCGAGGTTCGGGTCCGATGCATAGAAGGCCGTCTTCACGAGCGGCGAGTGGCCGATCGCATACGCGATCTGACGGCATTCGCCGACGCTCGAGCCGCCTTCAACCTGCACGGTCATGAATTTGGTCGCGCCTTCGCCGTCGCGCACGATCAGTTGCGCGAGGGTCTGGGCGACCTCAGTCACCGCGTCGCGCAGCGCTGCGTAAGCGGGCGAATCGGTGGAGGTGATTGCCGGCAGGCTCGATTGGCCCGACGCGATCAGGATGAACGAATCGTTGGTCGATGTATCGCCATCGATCGTGATGCAGTTGAACGAACGGTCCGCCACGTGCCTGACCAGCGCGTCGAGCACCGGTTGGGCGACGGCGGCGTCGAACGCGAGGAAGCCGAGCATGGTCGCCATGTTCGGCTTGATCATGCCGGCGCCCTTGCTGATGCCGGTCAGCGTGACCGTGTGGCCGTCGATCGTGACCTGGCGCGAGGTGGCCTTGGGCAGCGTGTCCGTGGTCATGATCGCCTGCGCGGCGTCGTACCAGTGCGCTTCCTTGCGGTTCGCGAGCGCCGCCGGCAAGCCGGCTTTCAGACGATCGACCGGCAGCGGTTCCAGAATCACGCCCGTCGAAAACGGCAGCACCTGTTCCGGCGAGATGTCCGCCAGGCGTGCGAGTTCCGCGCAGGTTTCGCGCGCCGCCACCATACCCGGCTCGCCGGTGCCCGCGTTGGCGTTGCCGGTGTTGATCACCAGCGCGCGGATCGGCTTGCCGCCAGCGCGCACGCGCTCCAGATTCTCACGGCACACCGTGACAGGGGCCGCGCAAAAGCGGTTCTGCGTGAACACGCCGCCGACCGTGGCGCCTTCGCCCACGGAAATGACGAGCACGTCCTTGCGGTTCGGCTTGCGGATATTCGCCTCCGCCCAGCCCAGCGTGACGCCGGCGATGGGATGGAGTTGAGCGGGATCGATCGAGGGGAAATTGACAGCCATGGTCGCGACCTGTCGAAGAAAATGCCGGCAGGCGCCGGCATCGGGGATAGCAAACTGATGGTTCGGGCAGAGGGCCGAACCACCGCGGAATCGACTGAAACGCGCTGCTGAAAAGCGCGTCTGAAACTCGCTACAGCAATGCGCTAAAAGAAGCGCAACAACCAAACGGAGCGACAAAGCGCCCGCATAAAACGACGCGGCGCGCTTAGAAGCGCGCCGCTTTCGGCATCAGGCAATCTTGCCGTGGCACTGCTTGTACTTCTTGCCGCTACCGCACGGGCACGGATCGTTGCGTCCGACCTTCGGCACGTCGTCCGCGTTCACGTTCGGCGCTGCTGTCGACGACGAGCCGTGGCTCATCGCGTCGCCGATCATCGCGGCGGTCGCGGCTTCTGCGGCAACCGGTGCGGCCGACGCCGCTTCGGCAAATTCGGCGTGGCGGAACTCGACGTTCTCCAGATGGCCGCCCTGCTCTTCCATCTGCTCGGCGGCCTGTTCCAACTGTTCCGGCGACTGGATCTGCACGTTCATCACCACGCGGGTGACTTCGAGCTTCACGGCGTCGAGCATGGCGGCGAACAGTTCGAACGCTTCGCGCTTGTATTCCTGCTTCGGGTTCTTCTGCGCATAGCCGCGCAAATGGATGCCCTGACGCAGGTGGTCGAGCGCGGCCAGATGTTCGCGCCAGCTACGGTCCAGCGTTTGCAGCATGATCGAACGCTCGAACGCGCTGAACGACTCGCGGCCGACCAGTGCGACCTTCGATTCGTACGCTTCGTCGCCGGCGGCTTCGACCGCTTCGAGGATTTCGTCCGCGCTGATCGTGTTCGACTCGTTGATCATTTCCTGGATCGCGAGGTCGAGCTGCCATTCGTTGCGCAGCACTTCCTCCAGCTCAGGCACGTCCCACTGCTCTTCGATGCTGCCGGCCGGCACGAACTGATGGACGATATCGCCGATCACGCCCTGACGCATCGCGCCGATGGTTTCGGTGATGTCGTTCGCTTCGAGCAATTCATTGCGCTGCTGATAGATCACCTTGCGCTGATCGTTCGACACATCGTCGTATTCGAGCAATTGCTTGCGAACGTCGAAGTTGCGCGCTTCCACTTTGCGCTGCGCCGATTCGATCGAACGCGACACGATGCCTGCTTCGATCGCTTCGCCTTCCGGCATCTTCAGACGGTCCATGATCGCGCGCACGCGATCGCCGGCGAAAATGCGCAGCAGCGGATCTTCCAGCGACAGATAGAAGCGCGACGAACCCGGGTCGCCCTGACGGCCGGCACGGCCGCGCAGCTGATTGTCGATCCGGCGCGATTCGTGACGCTCGGTGCCGATGATGTGCAGACCGCCCGCGGCCTTCACCTGATCGTGCAACGCTTGCCATTCGTCGTGCAGCTTCTGGATACGGCTTTGCTTCTCCGCGTCGGCAAGCGTTTCGTCCAGTTCGAGGAACGACGCCTGCTTCTCGGCATTGCCGCCGAGCACGATGTCGGTACCGCGACCCGCCATGTTGGTGGCGATCGTGACGCGCTTCGGACGGCCCGCTTCGGCGACGATCTCGGCTTCGCGTGCGTGCTGCTTGGCGTTCAGCACTTCGTGCGGCAAGCCGGCCTGCTTCAGCAGATGTGACAGCAACTCGGAGTTTTCGATCGACGTGGTGCCGACCAGCACCGGCTGACCGCGCTCATAGCAATCGCGGATGTCGCGGATCACCGCGTCATAGCGTTCCTTCGCGGTCTTGTAGATCTGATCCTGCTTGTCGATCCGCTTGGGCGGACGATTGGTCGGGATCACGACCGTTTCGAGACCGTAGATCTCGTTAAATTCGTACGCTTCCGTGTCCGCCGTACCGGTCATGCCGGACAGCTTCGCGTACATACGGAAGTAGTTCTGGAACGTGATCGACGCGAGCGTCTGGTTCTCGCTCTGGATCTTGACGTGTTCCTTCGCCTCGACAGCCTGATGCAGACCGTCGGACCAGCGGCGGCCCGACATCAGACGGCCGGTGAATTCGTCGACGATCACCACTTCGTTGTTCTGCACCACGTAGTGCTGATCTTTGAAGAACAGCGTGTGCGCGCGCAGCGCGGCGTACACGTGGTGCATCAGCGTGATGTTTTGCGGCGCGTACAGGCTTTCGCCCTCGCCGATCAGGCCCCACTCGGCGAGCAGACGCTCGGCCTTTTCGTGGCCCGATTCCGTCAGGAACACCTGACGGCCTTTCTCGTCCAGCGTGTAGTCACCCGGCTTTTCGACGCCGGTGCCGTCGGCTTTCTCTTCGCCGATCTGGCGTTCGAGCAGCGGCGGCAGCGCGTTCATGCGCACGTAGAGTTCGGTGTGATCTTCGGCCTGGCCAGAGATGATCAGCGGGGTGCGGGCTTCGTCGATCAGGATCGAGTCGACCTCGTCGACCACCGCGAAATTCAGGGCTCGCTGCACGCGCGCGTCGGTCTCGTAGACCATGTTGTCGCGCAGGTAGTCGAAACCGAATTCGTTGTTCGTGCCGTACGTGATGTCCGCGGCGTAGGCTTCCTGCTTCGCGTCGTGATCCATCTGCGACAGGTTGATGCCGACCGACAGACCGAGGAAGTTGTACAGGCGCGCCATCCATTCGGCGTCGCGCTGGGCCAGGTAGTCGTTCACCGTGACAACGTGGACGCCGCGGCCCGACAACGCATTCAGGTAAACCGGCAGCGTCGCGACGAGAGTCTTGCCCTCACCGGTGCGCATTTCGCCGATCTTGCCGTAGTGCAGGACCATGCCGCCGATCAGCTGCACGTCGAAGTGGCGCATTTTCAGCACCCGCTTGCTGGCCTCGCGGCAGACCGCGAACGCCTCCGGCAGGAGCTTGTCGAGCGACTCGCCGCTCGCGACGCGCTGGCGGAATTCACCCGTTTTGGCGCGCAGTTGATCGTCCGTCAATTGCTCGATCTGCGGTTCGAGCGCATTGATCGCCGTGACGGTCTTTTGATATTGCTTGACTAGACGCTGGTTGCGGCTGCCAAAAATCTTCTGTAGAAAACCGGTGGTCATCGGATCGGTGTCTGCGTCGCGGCTTCGGCTGGTTCGCGGCGTGCATGATTCGTGCACGTGCGCTCCGGGGTCGGAGGGGCCTCGGCGGCTTAGTCCAAGAGTGAATTCGAATCGGGCATTTTAGCACGCGCCCCCGGCCGCGCCTGTGTCAGCGGTGAGACGGCGGCATGGCATTCCAGCCCCGCCGCGCCGACCTCCGACCGTACGCACTGACGCGGGCTCGCGTGCATCCCGCGCGGTACAATCGCGGCGTGAACGCGCATGGGGCGCGAACACACCGTTACTGTCGAACATGAGCCGTTTTCCGTCCTTTTCAAGACCGCCGCCGCAGCAGTTCAAGGCGCGCCGTCCGCAGCCCGTCGCCGAGGTGCTGAATCGCACCGATGCGTTCGCGGCCCTGCGCGCAGGCGTCGAGCAGATCGCGGCGCTGGAGAAGGATTTGCGCGCGTTGCTGCCGGACTATCTGGCCACCAGCGTGGAACCGGGCTTTATCAAAGACGGCGTGCTGGCGCTGTTTGCCGGGCACAACGCGCTCGCGGCGCGGTTGCGGCATCTCGAGCCGCGGCTGTTGTCGGATTTGCAGCAGCGCGGCTGGCACGTCAATGCGTTGAGGATTCGCGTGCGGCCGCAGCCGGCCAAGGAGCCGCCGCCGGTCAAGCAGGCGCGTATGACGCCGGTCGGCGCGGACGCGTTGCACGCGTTGAGCGAATCGCTGGCGCCGTCGCCGTTGCAGGAAGCGCTGGCGAAAATGGCGGCGCGGCATCGGAGAAATCGCTGAAACGAAACGAAAAAAGCGGCCCAGTGGGCCGCTTTTTCGTTGCTACCACGGGCTCGAAGGCCCGAAGGAATGCGTTACGCAAACGCCGTCTGCGTTTCATACGCGAAGCCGCGCGGCGCCTTCTGCGTGTCGTCGAAAGTGACGATTTCGTACGCGTCTTCATGCGCCAGCAACTCGCGCAGCAGCGCGTTGTTCAGGCCGTGACCCGACTTGTACGCGTCGTACGAAGCCAGCAACGGATGGCCGATCACATACAGATCGCCGATCGCGTCGAGCATCTTGTGCTTCACGAACTCGTCGTCGTAACGCAGGCCGTCGTTGTTCAGAATGCGGTATTCGTCGAGCACGATCGCGTTGTCCATGCTGCCGCCGCGCGCCAGACCGAGTTCACGCATCATTTCCACTTCATGCGCGAAGCCGAACGTACGCGCACGCGCGATGTCACGCACATACGACGTATTGGCGAAATCCACTTCCAGCGACTGCCCGGTTTTATCCACGGCGGGATGACGGAAGTCGATCGTGAATTTGAGCTTGAAACCAAAGTACGGATCGAGACGCGCGAATTTGTCGCCGTCACGAATTTCGACCGGCTTGGTGACCTTGATGAATTTCTTCGCCGCGTTCTGCTCTTCAATCCCCGCCGACTGAATCAGAAACACGAATGAACCGGCGCTGCCGTCCATGATCGGGATTTCTTCAGCGGTGACGTCGACGTAAAGATTGTCGATGCCAAGACCGGCGCAAGCGGACATCAAATGTTCGATCGTCGAAACGCGCGCGCCGTCTTTCTGCAACACCGAAGCCAGACGCGTATCGCCGATCGACAGAGCCGACGCGGGAATGTCCACCGGCGTGGGCAAATCCACGCGTGAAAACACAATGCCGGTGTCTGCCGCCGCCGGGCGAAGCGTCAATTCGACCTTACGGCCGGAATGCACGCCGATGCCGACGGTCTTAACGATCTGTTTAATAGTGCGCTGCTTCAACATGGTGATCTTCTATTCGATTGAAAATCCCAATCGGGACTTTTTGTTCCATAGCACGAATTATACTCCAATACCCTAAGGAGCGTCTTTGCGCGGAACGTATCAATCTGTTTCGCTGCATTACCCCGGGTGCGCCAATCAGGGAAAGCGTGACGGGCCGATATCCGGAACGGAGGCGTTTCCGGTCATCGGCCCGCGTAACGGCCTGTCACAAAAGCGTCTTATCGACCGTTGCCCGGCCACAACATGCGCTCGGGGCGACGGTCTGGACGCCGCGTAACTAGCTCAACGTTGCGAGGATACTCCCTGCATCGCTAACCTCGAATTTGCCGGCAGCCTCGACGTTCAACGTCTTGACCACGCCGTCGTCGACCACCATCGCGTAGCGCTGGGAACGGATTCCCATGCCGCGCGCCGACAAATCCTGCTCGAGACCAAGCGCCCGAGTGAAAGCCGCACTGCCGTCCGCCATCATGCGCACCTTGCCCGAGGCGTGCTGATCGCGTCCCCACGCGCCCATTACGAACGCGTCGTTGACGGACACGCACCAGATTTCGTCGATGCCCGCCGCGCGCAACTGCTCGGCGTGCCCGACATAGCCCGGTACGTGTTTGGCCGAACAGGTCGGCGTGAACGCACCTGGTAACCCGAAGATCACCACGCGCTTACCCGCCGTCTGCTCGCGCACGTCGAAGCTGTTAGGCCCGATCGTGCAGCCCGCCCGCTCGTCTTCGATCAACTCGAAGAGCGTCGCGTCGGGCAGCTTGTCACCTGTCTGAATCATGCTCAGTCCTTTGCATCGATGCGAAGCACGCTCGCACGCTGTCGTGTCGCAGTGAAGTCAATCGCGCCAGCCCTGAAACCGGCTGCGCGCCCCGGCGACAGTCGCCCACTCCGCTTCGCGAATCTGAAGAGGGCAGTTGTCCTCGCCGCGAATCTAACGATACGCGACCTGTTCGCCGTTCACCCGCCACGCTCATGCATTCGCCGGCCAGCGCTTCCAGAAGAAGCGCGGCAACGAAAGCCTGCTCGCGCGCTCAGTCCGCCTGCTTGCGCAGGAACGCCGGAATGTCGTACGTGTCGACGCCCTTTTCCTGCAGCGCCTGCACATGCGAAGCCGCCGTGTCGCGCGAGGTGCGCCATACGGCCGGCGTATCCAGTGCGCCGTAGTCGGCGGTGCTCGCGTGCGACGTCGACGGCGCGTACGCAGCGTGCTGCATCGTGCTGATCGGCTGGTTGTCGGTGCCGGTGCGCAGCAGCGTCATCGGTGCCGATTGCTGCTTCTTCGCCGCACGGCCCAGACCCGTTGCCACGACCGTCACGCGCAGCGCGTCGCCCATCGCGTCGTCATAAACAGCGCCGAAGATCACCGTGGCGTCTTCCGCCGCGTAGCTCTTGATCGTGTTCATCACTTCACGCGTTTCCGACAGACGCAGCGAACGGCTCGACGTGATGTTGACCAGCACGCCGCGTGCACCCGACAGATCGACACCTTCCAGCAGCGGGCTGGCGACAGCCTGCTCGGCGGCCAGACGCGCGCGATCGACGCCGGCAACCGTCGCCGTGCCCATCATCGCCTTGCCCTGCTCGCCCATCACCGTCTTCACGTCTTCGAAGTCGACGTTCACCAGACCGTCGACGTTGATGATTTCCGCGATGCCGGCAACTGCGTTGTTCAGAACGTCGTCTGCGCACTGGAAGCACTTGTCCATCTCGGCGTCATCGCCCATCACCTCGAACAGCTTGTCGTTCAGAACGACGATCAGCGAGTCGACGTGATCCTCCAGTTGCTGCGAACCGGCTTCTGCCACACGCATGCGCTTGCCGCCTTCGAACTCGAACGGCTTGCTGACCACGCCCACGGTCAAGATACCCATTTCCTTGGCGATCTGCGCGACCACGGGAGCTGCGCCCGTACCCGTGCCGCCGCCCATGCCGGCCGTGATGAAGACCATGTGGGCGCCGCGCAGTGCGTCGGCGATGCGTTCACGAGCTTCTTCCGCTGCCGCGCGGCCCATTTCCGGCTTGGCGCCAGCGCCCAGACCCGTGTTGCCGAGCTGGATCACCGCGGTGGCACGCGAACGCGACAGAGCCTGCGCGTCCGTGTTCATCACGATGAAGTCGACGCCTTGCACGCCTTTGTTGATCATGTGCTGAACGGCATTGCCGCCAGCGCCACCTACTCCGACCACCTTGATGATGGTGCCGTTCGTTTCGGTTTCCAGCATCTGGAATTCCATGTTGCCTCCGTCAAGATAAAAAATTTACAGCCACTCGGCCGTTATTCGGCAGGAGATCGGGCAACCCCCTGTCGCGCGCCGGCCGCCGGCACCAGCGCGAGTTTTTTAAAGCGAAATCGTTAGAAGTTGCCGAGGAACCAGTCCTTCATCCGCGTGAAGACCTGGCCCATCGACCCCGACTGCACCGCGACCTTGCGGCCGCGCATGCGTTGCGAGCGTCCTTCGACGAGCAGGCCCATCGCCGTCGAGTAGCGCGGATTGCGCACCACGTCGGCCAGACCGCCCGCGTATTCCGGCACGCCGATGCGCACCGGCTTCAGGAAAATGTCTTCACCCAGTTCGACCATGCCGAGCATCATCGACGCGCCGCCGGTCAGCACCACGCCGGAGCTCAGCAGTTCCTCGTAACCCGACTCGCGCACCACCTGCTGCACGAGCGAAAACAGTTCTTCGACACGCGGCTCGACCACCGCCGCCAGCGCCTGGCGCGACAGCGTGCGCGGACCGCGCTCGCCGAGACCCGGCACTTCGATCATTTCGTCCGGATCGGCCAACGCTTGTTTGGCGATGCCGTAATCGACCTTGATGTCTTCCGCGTCCGGCGTCGGCGTGCGCAGCGCCATCGCGATGTCGCTGGTGATCTGGTCGCCGGCGATCGGAATCACCGCGGTATGACGGATCGCGCCTTCGCTGAAGATCGCGATGTCCGTCGTGCCGCCGCCGATATCGACCAGCACCACACCGAGTTCCTTCTCGTCTTCGGTCAGCACCGCCAGCGACGACGCCAGCGGCTGCAAGATCAGATCGTTCACTTCGAGGCCGCAGCGGCGCACGCACTTGACGATGTTCTGCGCCGCGCTGACCGCGCCGGTAACGATATGCACCTTCACTTCGAGGCGAATGCCGCTCATGCCGATCGGCTCGCGCACATCTTCCTGACCGTCGATGATGAATTCCTGGGTCAGGATATGCAGCACCTGCTGATCGGTCGGAATGTTGATCGCCTTGGCCGTTTCGATCACGCGCGCCACGTCGGTCTGCGTGACTTCCTTTTCCTTGATCGCCACCATGCCGCTCGAATTGAAGCTGCGGATATGGCTGCCGGCGATCCCGGTGAAGACGTTGGTGATCTTGCAGTCGGCCATCAGTTCGGCTTCTTCGAGCGCGCGCTGAATCGATTGCACGGTGGCTTCGATATTCACCACCACGCCTTTCTTGAGCCCCTTCGATTCGCTCTGGCCGAGGCCGATCACCTCGTAGTGACCTTCGCCCTTTAACTCGGCGACGATGGCCACGACCTTCGACGTCCCAATGTCGAGGGCGACCAGCAGATCTTTATAGTCTTTACTCATAGCGTGCTCATTGCGTGTGATGTCCGTTTACTTCTTGCCCTTGTCGGGTTCGCTGATAAAGCGCATGCCAGCGGCACGAATCGCGAAACCGTTCGGATAGCGCAAGTCCGCATACTCGATATCCTTTCCCCAACGTTGCGTCACCGCATTCCACGCCGCGGTCAGGCGCTTGCTGCGATCGAGCAGCGTGTCCTGATTGCGTTCGCGCCCGAGTTCCACCTGCGTTCCGTTCGACAACTTCACCGTCCACGCATAACGCGGCGACAGCGTCACTTCATCCGGCGTCGCGCCCAGCGGCGCGAACCACTTCTGAAAATCGTGATAGCGCGCGACAACTTCTTTGGCCGTGCCGTCCGGGCCGTCGAACGCGGGCAGATCTTCTTCGAGCTCGCCCTGGTTCGCCGTGAACAGATCGCCGTCGACGCTCACCAACTGATCGCTGCCCCACGTTCCCAGCGGTTTGTACTCCTCCAGCGTGACAGCCAGCGCATTCGGCCAGACGCGCCGCACGCTCGCGTGACGCACCCACGGCATCTGCTCGAACGCTTGCCGCGCGACGTCGAGATCGACCGTGAAAAAATTGCCCTTCAACCGCCCTACTACCCCGGCGCGCACCGTCGGTGAATTGATGTGCTCGGTGTCGCCGTCGATCTGGATTTCGCGCAGCGCGAAATTCGGGCGCTGGATCAGCCAGTAACCGCCCGCCGCCAGCAGCACGAGCACCAGCAACGCGTTCAGCGCGTTGGCGGCGAAATTGAGCTGGCGAACGTTGTTCCACATGGTGTTGCTTTCGGGTCGCCCCGGTTAGTCCTGCAGCGTCAGCGCCAACACGCCGACAACCAGATCCTGATAGCTGATGCCCACCGCGCGCGCCGCTTTCGGCGGCAGCGAGTGATCGGTCATGCCAGGCGCCGTGTTCACTTCCAGAAAATACGCATTGCCGTCGGCGTCCATCATGAAATCGGCGCGGCCCCAATCGGTGCAGCCGAGCACGTCGAACGCGCGGCGCGCCAGCACTTTCAGACGCGCTTCTTCTTCGGGCGCGAGTCCGCACGGAATCAGATACTGCGTGTCGTTCGCGATGTACTTCGCGTGATAGTCGTAAAACTCGCCGGCCGGCACGATGCGGATCAGCGGCAGATCGAGATCGCCGGCAATGCACGCGGTGTACTCGCCGCCGCCTTCAATGCTCTTCTCGACCACGACGATCTTGTCGTACTTGATCGCTTCGAGTAACGCGGCCGGCAACGCGTCCGCGCTCTTCACCTTGATCACCGCGACGCTCGACCCTTCGCTCGCCGGCTTCACGAACAGCGGCAAGCCGAGCTTCGCGACGATGTCCTGCGCGCGCGCCGCGTAATCGTCGCCGCGCAGCACGGTTTCGAACGGCGGCGTCGGAATGCCGAGTTGCTGCCACACGAGCTTGGTGCGGAACTTGTCCAGACCGAGCGCCGAGCCGAGCACGCCGCTGCCGTTGTACTTGATGCCGTAGAAGTCGAGCGCGCCCTGAATCTGGCCGTTCTCGCCGTAACCGCCATGCAACGCAATGAACGCGCGGTCGAAGCCTTCCGCCTTCAACGCGCCGAGCGGACGCTCGGACGGGTCGAACGGATGCGCGTCGATACCGGCGTCGCGCAGTCCTTGCAGCACCAGGCGGCCGGACGTGAGCGACACTTCGCGCTCGGCGGATTCACCGCCGAGAAGTACTGCCACCTTGCCGAATTTTTTCGGATCGATACCGCTCATCTCACACCTTCGTTTCCTGAGCGAGGCGACCCGGCACACCGCCGATCGAACCCGCGCCCATCGTGATCACCACATCGCCGGCGCGCACTACTGCTGCGAGCGCGTCCGGCACTTCGTCCACCGAATCGACAAACACCGGTTCGACCTTGCCCGTCACGCGCAGCGCGCGCGCCAACGCGCGGCCATCCGCGGCGACGATCGGCGCTTCGCCGGCCGAATAGACTTCGGTCAGCACGAGCGCGTCGACGGTCGACAGCACCTTCACAAAATCTTCGAAGCAGTCACGCGTGCGCGTGAAGCGGTGCGGCTGGAACGCCAGCACCAGACGCCGGCCCGGAAACGCGCCGCGCGCCGCCGCCACCGTCGCGGCCATTTCGACCGGGTGGTGACCGTAGTCGTCGACCAGCGTGTACGTGCCGCTACCGTTACCTTCGCTCACGACCGGCACTTCGCCGTAACGCTGGAAGCGTCGGCCCACGCCGTTGAAATCCGCCAGCGCTCGCTGGATATCGGCATCTTTCACTTCAAGTTCAGTCGCAATCGCAATCGCGGCCAACGCGTTCTGCACATTGTGCTCACCCGGCAGGTTCAGCACGATGTCGAGCGGCGCCGCGTCTTCACGCATGGCGGTGAAATGCATCTTGCCGTCGTGCGCCGTGACGTTGACCGCGCGCACCTGCGCATCGGGCGCCAGACCGTAGCGAATGATCGGCTTCGACACGAACGGCAGGATTTCCTTCACGTTCGGATCGTCGACGCACAGCACCGCGATACCGTAAAACGGCAGACGGTGCGTGAACTCGATGAACGCCTGCTTGAGCCGCGCGAAATCGTGGCCGTAGGTGTCCATGTGATCGGCGTCGATGTTAGTAATAACTTCGATCACCGGGAACAGATTCAGGAACGACGCGTCGGACTCGTCCGCCTCGGCGACGATAAAGTCGCCCGTACCCAGCCGCGCATTCGCACCCGCGCTGATCAGCCGGCCGCCGATCACGAAGGTCGGATCGAGCCCGCCCGCCGCCAGCACGCTCGCCACCAGCGAGGTGGTCGTGGTCTTGCCGTGCGTACCGGCAATCGCAATGCCCTGCTTCAGACGCATCAATTCCGCGAGCATCACCGCGCGCGGCACGATCGGAATGCGGCGATGACGCGCGGCCAGCACTTCCGGGTTGTCGCTACGCACCGCGGTCGAGACGACCACCGCGTTCGCGCCTTCAATGTTCTCCGCCGCGTGACCGATCGCGATCCGCGCGCCGAGGTTCGCCAGACGATCGGTGATCGCGTTGCTCGTCAGATCCGAGCCGCTCACCTGGTAGCCGAGGTTGACCAACACCTCCGCGATGCCGCTCATGCCGACACCGCCAATGCCGACAAAGTGAATATGTTTGACGATGTGTTTCATTGCTTTCCTTCTGGGCTCGCGCCCGAAATCGAACCCGCCACGGTCGCGCAAATCTGCGCGACCTGTTCCGTGGCGTCGGGTTTCGCGAGCGAGCGCGAACGCTCCGCCATCTCCGCGAGACTTGCCCGCGTCTGGCTGCGCAACCAGTCGGCGAGCATTTCCGCCGACAGATCGCGTTGCTGCACGACCAGCGCCGCGCCGTTGCCGGCGAGGAACGCTGCATTGGTTGTTTGATGATCGTCTACGGCAAACGGGAACGGCACGAAGAACGCCGCCACCCCAACCGCTGAAATCTCCGACACCGTCATTGCGCCCGAACGGCAGATCACCAGATCGGCGTTCGCATACGCACTGGTCATGTCGTCGATGAACGGCACGAGTTCGACGCTGTTCTGCTCACCGTCGCCGGCCGGCAATCCCGCTGCCGCGTAGTTCTCGCGTAGCGCGTCGATATGCTTCGCGCCGGCCTGATGCACGATGCGCGGCCGTTCGTTCGGCGCGAGCAACGCGACCGCACGCGGCACTACTTCGTTCAACGCCGCCGCGCCCAAACTGCCGCCCACCACCAGCACATTCAGCGGACCACTGCGTTGCGCGTAGCGTGCTTTGGGTGCAATTGCGCGCGCAAGTTCCTCACGAATCGGGTTTCCTGTCCATTCGCCGTGCGGCAATGCGTTCGGGAACGCAACCAGCACGCGTTTGGCAACTTTCGCGAGCACCTTGTTGGCGAGGCCCGCGATCGAATTCTGTTCATGCAGCACCAGCGGACGACCGCTCAATGCGGTCATCAAACCCGCCGGAAACGTGATGTAGCCGCCCATGCCGAGCACGACGTCCGGCTTCACGCGACGCAGCACGGAAAGACTTTGCGAGCAGGCGCGCAGCAGATTCAGCGGCAGCATCAGCTTGGTCTTCAACCCTTTACCGCGCAGTCCGCCGAAGCGCACGTATTCCATCGGGATGCCGTGCTTCGGCACCAGCGTCGCTTCCATGCCCGCCGGGTTGCCGAGCCATACGACCTTCCAGCCCCACGCCTGCATCAGGTGCGCGACCGCGAGGCCCGGGAACACGTGTCCCCCGGTGCCACCGGCCATCACCATCAGCGTGCGTTGCGGCGCTGCGGTCATACCTTCCCTCCGCGCATCAGCACCCGGTTCTCGTAATCCACGCGCATCAACACCGCCACCGCGACGCAGTTCAGCAAAATGCCCGAGCCGCCATAACTGACGAGCGGCAACGTAAGCCCTTTGGTCGGCAGCAGCCCGAGGTTCACGCCCATGTTGATGAAGGTCTGCGCGCCGAACCAGATGCCGAGGCCCTTCGCGACCAGGCCCGCGAACGTGCGGTCGAGCGCGAGCGCCTGACGGCCGATCTCGAACGACCGGCGCACGATCCAGTAGAACATCAGGATCACCACCAGCACGCCGACAAAACCGAGTTCCTCGCCGATCACCGCGAGGATGAAGTCCGTATGCGCTTCCGGCAGATAGTTGAGCTTCTCGACGCTGCCGCCGAGACCCACGCCGAACCACTCGCCGCGCCCGAAGGCGATCAGCGAGTGCGTCAATTGATACGCCTTGCCCTGCGCGTAACGGTCGTCCCACGGATCGAGGTACGCGAAAATCCGCTCGCGGCGCCAGGGCGACGCCCACACCAGCAAGCTGAACGTGCCCACCGCCGTGGCCACCAGCCCGCCGAACAGCTTGCCGTTCACGCCGCCGAGGAACAGCACGCCCATCGCGATCGCCGCGATCACCATGAACGCGCCCATGTCCGGCTCGAGCAGCAGCAACGCGCCGACGAGGCCAACCGCGACCGCCATGGGCAGAAAGCCTTTGGCGAAGCTGTGCATGTATTCCTGCTTGCGCACCGTGTAGTTCGCGGCGTAGATCGTCACCGCGAGCTTCATGATTTCCGACGGCTGCATGTTCGTAATGCCGAGCGGAATCCAGCGGCGCGCACCGTTCACGCCCTTGCCGATGTGCGGAATCAGCACGATCACCAGCGCGAACAGCGAGATCAGGAAGAGCTTCGGCGCGTACTTGTCCCACGTCGAGATCGGAACGCGAAACGCGACGATGCCGATCACCGAGCCCAGCACCACGAATAGAATCTGCCGGGCGAGAAACGCCCAGTCGCGGTACGACGAATACTTCGGCGAGTCCGGCATCGCGATCGACGCCGAATACACCATCACGACGCCGAGCCCGAGCAGCGCGACGACCACCCACAGCAGCGAGTGATCGTAGTCGAGCATCCGCGAGCGCAGCGGACGCACGCCGTTGACGGCGCTCGCCAGCCCGCTGCCCGTGCGACCGCCGACGCGCGCCGCGCCGCCGCCCGAGGCGCCTTCGCCGGCGCCCGCGGTGCGTGAACCGAAGCGTTCCGACCAGCTCATATCATCGTCCCCCGTTCGGCCGCGATGTCTTCCACCGTGCCGCGAAATACTTCGGCGCGGTGCGCGTAACCCTTGAACATGTCGAAGCTCGCGCAGGCCGGCGACAGCAGCACGGCGTCGCCCGGTTGCGCCAACGCGGTGGCGGCGCGCGTCGCGTCTTCGAGCGTGGCGTGGTCCGTCAACGCGATGCCGGTGTGTTCCAGCGCGGCGCGAATCTGCGGCGCGTCGCGGCCGATCAGCATCACGGCACGGCACCAGCGCATGACCGGCGCGGCGAGCGGATCGAACTCCTGACCCTTGCCGTCGCCGCCGGCGATCAGCACCACGCGTTGGGCGAGGCCGTCGAGTGCTGCGACCGTCGCGCCGACGTTGGTGCCCTTGCTGTCGTCCACGTAATCGATGCCTTCGATCGACGCGATCAATTCCACCCGATGCGGCTCGCCACGGTATTCGCGCAAGCCGTGCAGCAGCGGCGCCCCCGGCAAACCGACAGCGCGCGCAAGCGCGTATGCGGCCAGCGCGTTCGCGGCATTGTGCAAACCGCGAATGCGCAAGGCGTCCGCCGGCATCAAGCGCTTCAGCGCGATGTTCGGCAGCGCCACGACTTCGTTCTTGCGACGGCGCTTGGGCACCGGCTCATCGCTCGCGTCGCGGTCATGCGCTTCGACCAGCCAGACAATGCCGTTCTCGCGCAGCAAACCGTAGTCGCCGTCGTTCTTCGGCTCGGTGACGCCGAACGTCACGACGTCGGCTTCGCTCTCTCCCGAAGGCGCGAGGGACATCACCCGCGCGTCGTCGCGATTCAGTACGCGCACGGTCTGCGGTCCGAAGATGCGGCCCTTCGCGGCGGCGTATGCATCGAGCCCGCCGTGCCAGTCCAGGTGGTCTTGCGTGATGTTCAGTACGGCGGCCGCGTCCGGTGCGAACGTGTGCGCGGTTTCGAGCTGGAAGCTCGACAGTTCCAGCACCCACACGTCGGGCAGCGCGGTGTTGTCGATCGCTTCACTGAGCTTGTCGAGCAGCGACGGGCTGATGTTGCCCGCCACCGCGACCTTCTTGCCGGCGCGTTCGCACAGCAGGCCGGTCAGGCTCGTGGTGGTGGTCTTGCCGTTAGTGCCGGTGATCGCAATCACCTTCGGCGCGTAGCCGCTTTCGCCGAGCGTCTGCAACGCCAGCGAGAACAGTTCGAGTTCGCCCCACACGGGAATGCCTTGCTCGCGCGCGGCGCTGATCAGCGGCAGCAGATCGGCGGCGAGCGGCGACAGACCCGGGCTGATCGCCACGAGTTCGATGCCGTCGAGCAACGCTGGCGAAAACGCGCCGCCGACGAATTCGGCATCGACGCGGTGCGCTTCCAGCGCGGACAGGTTCGGCGGCACCTCGCGCGTATCGGCCACACGCAGCCGACAGCCGTGCCGCGCGCACCAGCGCGCCATCGCGAGACCGGATTCACCCAGTCCCAGCACGAGCACCATCGGCTTTTGCCGATCCCGAAACTTCTCGCCGAACATCGCCTGCTTCCCTTAGAACCTGCTTAACGCAACTTGAGCGTGGACAAACCGAACAGACACAACATGAGCGTGATGATCCAGAAGCGCACAACGACTTGCGTTTCCTTCCAGCCCGACAGTTCGAAATGGTGATGCAGCGGCGCCATCTTGAAGAGACGCCGCCCTTCGCCGAAACGGCGCTTGGTGAATTTGAACCACGTGACCTGCAACATCACGGACAGCGTCTCGGCGACGAAAATGCCGCCCATGATGAACAGCACGATTTCCTGACGCACGATCACCGCGACCGTGCCAAGCGCGCCGCCAAGCGCAAGCGCGCCGACGTCGCCCATGAACATCTGCGCGGGGTGCGTGTTGAACCAGAGAAACGCGAGCCCGGCTCCGCCCATCGCCGAACAGAAGATCAGCAATTCACCCGCGCCCGCGATATGTGGGAACAGCAAATACTTCGAGTAGACCGAGCTGCCCATCACATAGGCGAACACGCCGAGCGACGCACCCACCAGCACGACCGGCATGATCACGAGACCGTCGAGGCCGTCGGTGAGATTGACCGCATTGCTCGAACCGACAATCACCAGATACGTCAGCACGATGAAGCCCCACACGCCGAGCGGATAGCTGATCGACTTGACGAACGGCAGCATCAGATCGGCGCGCGCCGGCAAGCCCATCGACAAACCACTGCGCACCCACGCCATGAACAGGTCATAGACGCGCACGTTGTTCGCTTCGGACACGCTGAACGCCAGATAGACCGCCGCGAACAGGCCGATCACCGACTGCCAGAAATACTTCTCGCGCGACGACATGCCGCGCGGGTCTTTGTAGACCACCTTGCGGTAATCGTCGACCCAGCCGATCACGCCGAAGCCGAACGTAACCAGCATCACGATCCAGATGAAGCGGTTGGTCAGATCGGCCCACAGCAGCGTAGCCACCGCGATGCCGAGCAGAATCAGCACGCCGCCCATGGTCGGGGTGCCCGATTTGATGAGGTGCGATTGCGGACCGTCTTTACGAACGGCCTGACCGACCTTCATCGCGGTCAGTTTGCGGATCACCGCCGGGCCGCAGACGAGCCCGATCAGCAGCGCGGTGATGGTGGCCATCACCGCACGGAATGTCAGATAACTGAACACGCGCAAGAAGCTTGCGTCATTCTGCAGCCATTGCGCCAGCGCCAGTAGCATGCTTCGGTCCTTCTAGTTCAATGTGCGGCGGGCGTCGTGCCCGCTGCGTTGGGTTGTGGACTCGTCACGGCGTCCACCACGCGTTCCATTTGCATGAAGCGCGAGCCTTTCACGAGAAGCGTTGCCGCAGAACCGAAACCGGCCTGCTGCAATTGCGCGACCAGCGTGCCGACGTCGGCCACATGGTGCGCGTCCGCGCCATACGCGGTGCAGGCGTCGCGCGAGGCGTCGCCCATGGCGTACAGCGCGTCGATACCGCGTTCCTTCGCGTAGGCACCGATCTCGCGATGGAACGCCGGGCCGTTGTCGCCGACTTCGCCCATGTCGCCCATCACCAGCACGCGCGGCGAGGCGCACGACGCGAGCACGTCGATCGCGGCGCGCATCGAGTCGGGATTGGCGTTGTACGTGTCGTCGATCACGGTGGCGCCGGTCAGCGCACCGACCGCCGCCTGCTTGACCTGCAAGCGGCCCTTCACGGCGCCGAACGATTCGAGACCGCGCTTGATCGCATCGAGCGAGACGCCCGAGGCGAGTGCCGCCGATGTCGCGGCCAACGCGTTGTGCGCGTTGTGATTGCCGAGCACTTGCAGCGTGACTTCAACGTGACCTGCCGGCGTGTCGATGCGCAACACGTTGCCGTCGAACGTACCTTTGACGGCGGCTTCGGTCACGCGCTCAGCGGAGTTCAGCGCGAAGTCCATGATGCGGCTGCCGGTGGCGGCCACGCGCCAGATGCTCGCGTAGGCGTCGTCGGCCGGGAACACGGCCACGCCTTCCGGCGACAGCGTGTGAATCACGCTGGCGTGTTCGAGCGCGACCGCTTCGACGGTCGCCATGAATTCCTGATGCTCGCGCTGCGCGTTGTTCACCACCGCGACGGTCGGCTCGGCGATCTTCGCCAGCAACGACGTTTCGCCCGGATGGTTCATGCCGAGTTCGACCACCGCGAGTTGATGCGCGGCGTGCAGACGGAACAGCGTGAGCGGCAAGCCGATGTCGTTGTTGAAGTTGCCGGCCGTGGCGAGACGGTTGGGTTCACCCACGGCGGCGGCAAAGATCGACGCGATCATTTCCTTGACCGTGGTCTTGCCGTTGCTGCCCGTTACCGCGACGAGCGGCAGGCTGAGCTGGCGACGCCAGCCGCGCGCGAGTGCGCCGAGCGCGACGCGCGTATCGGTCGTCACGAGCAGCGACGGCACGCTCCAGTCGGCCGGCGCGCGCGTAATCAGCGCTGCCGTCACGTTGCGCGCCGCGACTTGCGGCAGGAAGTCGTGCGCGTCGAAGCGCTCGCCCTTGATCGCGATGAACAGATCGCCCGGGCCGGCGCTGCGGCTGTCGGTCGAAATGCGCTCGATCGTCACGCTGTCGTCGCCGAGTACGGTGGCGCCCGGAATCAGCGCGGCGGCTTCACGCAGCGAAAACATGGCTTTTCCGGACTGGCTCATTCGCCACCTCCGCGTGCATGCGTCGCGCGCGCGGCAAGCGCGAGGCGAGCGTGGTCCTGATCGGAGAAAGCGCGTTTCTTACCCATGATTTCCTGGGTGGCTTCGTGCCCCTTGCCGGCCAGCACGATGACGTCTTCGCGCGCGGCAGTGCGGATCGCTTGCAGGATCGCGCTCGCGCGGTCTTCGATACGGCGCGCCTTCGACGCGTCCTGCATGCCGGCCGCGATCTGTTCGAGGATTGCTTGCGGATCTTCGCTGCGCGGGTTGTCGCTGGTTACGACCACGCCATCGGCAAGCCTTTCGGCGATCGCGCCCATCAGCGGACGCTTGGTCGCGTCGCGGTCGCCGCCGCAGCCGAACATGCAGATCAGTTCGCCGCCGCGCGCGGCCGCCATGGGGCGCAACGCTTCGAGGGTTTTTTCCAGCGCGTCCGGCGTGTGCGCGTAATCGATCACGACCAGCGGCTCATCGTTCTGCAACCGGCCGCCCAGGCGCTGCATGCGGCCGTTCACCGGTTCGAGCTTCGACAGTTCGGCGAGTGCGGCATTGAACGGCACGTCGGCGGCGAGCAGCGCGCCGAGCACGCCGAGCAGATTGCTCACGTTGAACGCGCCGAGCGTTTGCACTTCGACGTCGGCATGGCCCCAATCGGACGTGCTCAGATGAAATGCGGTGCCGGTGGCCGTGGCGCGCACGTTCGACGCGAGCAGCAACGCATCGGCTTGCGGCGCGTCTTGCAGCGCGCCGTCGAGACCGTAGGCGATCGTGCGGGCGTGACCTTGCGTGCTGGCGAGCAGACGACGGCCGGCGGCATCGTCGCGATTGATCACGGCCGCGCGCAGTTCCGGCCACGCGAACAGACGCGCCTTCGCCGCTTCATACGCCGCGAAGGTGCCGTGATAGTCGAGATGGTCCTGGGTGAGATTCGTGAACACGGCGATGTCAAACGCCGTGCCGTTCACGCGCCCCTGATGCAGCGCGTGCGACGACACTTCCATCGCCACCGCCTGCGCGCCGGCGTCGCGCAACTGCGCGAGGCTGCGTTGCAATTGCGGCGCGTCGGGTGTCGTGAAACCGGTGTGCACGAGTTGGCCCGGCAAGCCCGTGCCGAGCGTGCCGATAATCGCGCAGCGCTTGCCGAGCGCGGTCAGCGCCGCCGATACCCACTGGCTGCACGACGTCTTGCCGTTCGTGCCGGTAATGCCGACCGCCAGCATCGCGTCGCTCGGGTCGCCGTACCAGCCGCTTGCAATCGAACCGGCGAGTTCGTTCAACGCCGGCACAGCCAGCGTGGTGTCCTGATCGATCGGCTCGGCAAAACCCTCGGGCTGCACCAGCACCGCGGCGGCGCCACGTTCGAGCGCGCCGTCGATAAACGGGCGGTTGTCCGCGCCATCTACCGCGTAGGCGAAAAATGCGTCACCCGCTGCGAGCGAACGCGTGTCGGCGTGCAGATGCGCGCCTGGCTGCACGCGTGCGTGCAGCCAGGTGAGCGCGTCGGCGATCTGCCGGTGGGCGGGATGGTGCTTGCGCAACGCGCTCATCGCACCACTCCCGGATGGCTTTTCGCGGAGGCGGAAATCGTCATCTTTTTAGCGCCGGCGCTAGTTGAAAGTTTCTTGGCGACGGCAGGCGTGGCCGGTGCGCCCGGCGCAGGCGGCGCCGAATCGTCCGACACCACCATCTGCTTGACCGGCATGTCCGGCGGCACATTCAGCGAGCGCAGCGTATCGCCGACGATCGCCGAGAACACCGGACCCGACACCTGACCGCCAAAGTGACTGCCGGCCGTCGGTTCGTCGACCGACACGGCGACGACGATGCGCGGATTCGGCATCGGCGCCATACCGACAAACGACGCGCGGTATTTGGAGTGGTCGTAACCATGCGCGCCGTGCTTGTACGCGGTACCGCTCTTGCCGCCGACGCGATAACCCGGCACAGCCGCATCCGGCGACGTGCCGCCCGGCGCGGTGACGGTTTCGAGCATGGCGCGCACTTCGCGAGCGGTGGTCGGCGCGAAGATCTGCGGACCGGTCGCCGGTTGATCGGTCGGCGTACGGAAGATCGACACCGGCATGATCTCGCCGTCGTGGGCGATCGCGGTGTACGCGCGGCCCAACTGGAACAGCGACACCGACAGACCGTAGCCGTACGACATGGTCGCCTGCTCGATCCGGCGCCAGCTCTTCCACGGCCGCAGACGGCCCGCCGCCGCGCCTGGGAAGCCGACCTTCGGCGCCTGACCGAGACCGATGCTGGTGTACATATTCCACATCTCTTCGGGCTTGAGCTGCATGGCGATCTTCGTCGCGCCGATGTTGCTCGACTTCTGGATCACGCCGCCCACGGTCAGCACGCCGAACGCGCTGTCGTCGGTAATCGGCGCACCGTCCAGCACAAAGCGGCCGCCGCCGGTATCTACCAGTGTAGTCGGCGTGACGCGGTGCAGATCGAGCGCCAGCGACACCGTGAACGGCTTCATGATCGAGCCCGGCTCGAACGTATCGGTCAGGATCCGGTTGCGCAGTTGATCGCCGGTCAGGTGCGAACGGTCGTTCGGGTTGTACGTCGGGTAATTGACGAGCGCCAGCACTTCGCCGGTCCGCACGTCGATCACCATCGCCGCGCCGGCCTTCGCCTTGAATTTCTCGACGGCCGCCTTCAGGTTCGTATAGGCGATGTACTGGATCTTGCTGTCGATCGACAGGTCCACGTCGTCGCCGTTGTGCGGCACGACCTGCTCGTCCACATCTTCGATGATGTGGCCCATGCGGTCCTTGATCACGCGACGGCTGCCCGACACACCGGCGAGCAGTTTCTGGTCGCCGAGCTCAACGCCTTCCTGGCCTTCGTCTTCCACATTGGTGAAGCCGATCAGGTGAGCCGTGATCTCGCCTTCCGGATAGAAGCGTTTGTACTCGTCGCGCGAGTAAATACCCGGGATGTCCAGCGCGGTCACCTTGTCGGCCACGTCCACCGGCACCTGGCGCTTCACGTAGACGAAGTTCTTGTCTTCCGACAGCTTGGCGCGCAGTTCCTTGTTCGTCATGCCGAGCAGTTTGCCGAGCGAGGTCAGCTTGTCCGCGCCGAGGTCGTCCGGCACCGATTCGGGAATGGCCCAGATCGCGCGCACCGGCAGGCTCGTGGCGAGCACCAGGCCGTTGCGGTCGAGAATCTTGCCGCGCGTGGCCGGCAATTCGAGGCGGCGCTGATAGCGGATTTCGCCCTGCTTCTGATAGAACGCGTTGCCCGGACCCTGAATCCAGAACGCGCGCCCGGCCAGCGCGACGAACGCCATGAACAGCATGAACACGACGAGTTTCGAGCGCCACATCGGCAGGCGCACCGACAGGATCGGATTGGCCGAGAAGGCCACGCTCTTGCGAGTCGACGATTTTTTCATCGCACGCCTCCGCGACGGGTCGCCACCGGCGCCGAGGCCGGGCCGGAAGTCGGAATCGGCGCGTCCTCAGCCTTGACGGCGCCCGGGTCGAGCGTCAGGTACTGGGTGCGGCCGGTCGTGACCGATTGCATTTTCAGCGAGTCGGTCGCGAGCTGCTCGATGCGCGAGGTTTTCGACAACGCGCTCTGCTGATATTGAAGCTGTGAATAGTCCTGCTGCAGCTGATGCTCCTGCGATTGGGCACGCTGCAACTGGATAAAAATCTGCCGCTGCTGATTGGTCGCGTTGACAACCGACAACGCGCATCCCATCACGATGATCAGCAGGAAGATATTGAGGCGGTTCATGGCGCGATCCGCTCCGCCACACGCATCACGGCAGAACGGGCGCGCGGGTTGGCGGCGACTTCAGCGTCGCTCGCGAACACACGGCCGATGATTTTGAGCGGGGGGCTCGGCAGATCGACGGCGCGAATCGGCAGGCGACGATCCACCTGAGGCGTACTGGCGTGCGCCTGCAGGAATCGCTTGACGATCCGGTCCTCGAGCGAATGAAAGCTGATGACCACCAGCCGCCCCCCTTGCTCCAACAGCGACAACGCTGCTTCTAAAACGACTTGCAGCTCCGCAAGCTCTTGATTGATGTGAATCCGTATAGCTTGAAAGGTGCGGGTTGCCGGATCCTTGCCCTTCTCACGGGTCTTGACGACGTTAGCCACGATTTGGGCAAGCTCGCCCGTGCTGACGAGAGGCCCAAGACGGTCGGACTCTGCCCGGCGAGCAACAAGCGCCTTTGCAATCTGAAAAGCAAACCGTTCTTCCCCATAATTTCGTATCACCTCCGTCAATTCCTGCACCGTGGCCCGCGCCAGCCAGTCAGCCGCGGACTCGCCGCGCGTCGGGTCCATGCGCATATCGAGCGGGCCGTCGGCGCGGAAGCTGAAGCCCCGCTCCGGATCGTCGATTTGCGGCGACGATATGCCCAGATCCAGCAAGATGCCCGACACGCGCCCTACGCCACGCTCCGCAACCGCGGCGCGCAGTGAAGCAAAACTCTCGTGCACGATGCTGAAGCGCGGATCCGCGATCTGCTGCGCCGTGGCGATGGCGAGCGGGTCTTTGTCGAACGCGATCAGACGCCCCGACTCGGCCAGCTTCTCCAACACCAGGCGGCTGTGACCACCGCGCCCGAACGTGCCGTCCACATAAACGCCATCCGCGCGATTAACCAGCGCGTTGACCGCTTCGTCCAGCAGCACCGTGCGATGCTGCAATTCGTTTCCCATCGCAGGTGCCATATATGTAAGCCGCGATCAGAACGTGAAATTCTTTAACGCTTCGGGCATGCCCTCGGCGATGGCCGCCTGTTCCTTCGCGGCGTAAATCTGTGCGTCCCACAGCTCGAAATGACGACCCATACCGAGCAGGTTCACTTCTTTTTCCAATGCGCCAGCCGCGCGCAATTCCGGCGACACGAGCACGCGCCCTGCACCGTCCATATCCACATCCATTGCATTACCGAGAAAAATGCGCTTCCACCAGGCCGCGTTCATGGGCAGCTTGTCGACCTTGTCGCGGAAGATCTCCCATTCCGGGCGCGGAAAGAGCAACAGGCAGCCGTCCGGGTGCTTGGTGATCGTCACCCGGCCCTCTGCCTGTGTTTGCAGCGCATCCCGATAGCGAGAGGGAATCGACATCCGCCCTTTCGCATCGAGCGTCAGCGCCGACGCCCCTTGGAACACTTCGCTCTCCCCTGTCGACCCGAGTCACTCACTCCGGCCTCATGCCACTGATTGCTGTCGCGGCGCTTTTTTGCGCCCGCTACCCGATTCGTGAAAATCTACCCCAAACCACCCGTGAGATCACACAAAAATACACTTTCTCACACTGTCTCCCACTTTAGAGTAACGCTAAAGAGGGGTCAAGGGAGATAACTGCTTTTTGAACGAATTTTGTTTGTTAGAACAAGGACTTAGCGCGAGACCTTCACGTCAGACATAAAACGGAAAACCGTTATAAATGAATGAGCTAGTGCAACTTGTGAAGGTGATACGTGAAAAGTATGGGGGAACAGCGCGGAATGTAAGAGATCGTCAAGCGGGATGGGATGATGGCAGCGGGGTTTTCAGCGACTTCTGGCGGACGACGCGCGAGGCGCCGTCCCACTTCCGGTCTTGCGTTCTGCCGGGGGTGCATTTTCTGCGTTCAACCCCGGTTTCGCATATATATGCCTTATATGTAATAGGCGGTGCGCGTCATGACTTTCGACACCGCGCGCATCAGCGCACGCACGGGCAACGGCAACTCGATGCCGCCGGCGTCCATCGCGGCCTTGCCGTGCTCGGCTTCATCCACGCGCATCTGCTCGACGATTGCGCGCGACTCGTGGTCGGCCGCCGGCAACTGATCCAGATGGCTATCCAGATGCTGCTCCACCTGACGCTCGGTTTCCGCCATGAAGCCGAGGCTCACGCGGTCCCCCAGGCGCCCCGCCGCGAGACCGATAGCCAGCGCGCCGGTGTACCAGACCGGGTTCAACAGACTCGGGCGCGAATCGAGCGCTTCGAGGCGCTTCGCGGTCCACGCGAGGTGATCTTCTTCCTCGATCGCGGCGTGCGTGAACACGGCTCGCAACGAAGGCGACTTCGTGGCAAGTTTCTGCGCCTGGTAAAGCGCCTGGGCGCACACCTCGCCGACATGGTTCACGCGCATCAGTCCGGCGGCATGCGCGCGCTCCGCGGGTGAGAGTTCGGGCACCTCGCCACTCACCGATGATTCTTGCGGAACCGGTAACGGACGACTCATCCGCGACACGCCGGTCATTGAGCGTAAACCCCGATCAAACTCGCTAATCAACTCGTCCAGAAACATTCAGCACTCCCTCATTCGACAGCCGCTCCGACGAACCCGAAGGCCCGTGCGACAAGGCTTTTCGGGCGGAAAACGGTGCCACGAAAACCTTTAATCCGCATGACTTCGACGGCCAATTCCTGATTCTAGACCATGTTGCGTAAACGAAACAGGAGCGTTCCCGGCCGTCTCCTTTTTCTTTGTGCCATGTATGCCTTTTGTTACATTACGTGCAACTTCTCGCGAAGTTGGACAAGCAAGGCCTCAACGCTAGACAAATATTCGCCTTGTACAAAAGATTCGTAATCCTTGGAGATCATTCGATGAAAAAGTCGCTTCTCGCTCTCGCAGCACTGGGCGCATTCGCAGGCGTCGCACATGCGCAGAGCAGCGTGACCCTGTACGGCATCATTGACGAAGGCTTCAACGTCAACACCAACTCGGGTGGCAAGCACCTGTACAACCTGTCCAGCGGCGTTCTGCAAGGTTCGCGTTTCGGCCTGCGCGGCACGGAAGATCTGGGCGGCGGTCTGAAGGCCATCTTCGTGTTGGAAAACGGCTTTGACGTGAACAGCGGCAAACTGGGTCAAGGCGGCCTGATGTTCGGTCGTCAAGCTTACGTCGGCCTGTCGAGCCACTTCGGCACGGTCACGCTGGGTCGTCAGTACGACTCCGTGGTCGACTACGTCGGTCCGCTGGAAGCGGGCGACCAGTGGGGCGGCTACATCGCTGCTCACCCGGGCGACATCGACAACTTCAACAACGCGTACCGAACCAACAACACGGTCAAGTACACGAGCGCAAACTACGGCGGCCTGACGTTCGGCGGCACGTACAGCTTCGGCGGTGTTGCAGGCAACGTCACGTCGAACCAGATCTGGTCGTTGGGCGCTGGCTACAACAACGGTCCCCTCGTTTTGGGCGTTGGTTACTTGAACGCACGCACCCCGGCAGCTTCGGGTGGCCTGTTCAACAACGGCGGCACGATCTCGCCGAACACGCCGGCTACGGCTACCGCCGCTGCTAACTTCGCAGTGACGACGCCGTCGTACGCTGGTTTCGCTTCGGCAAACACGTACCAGGTCATCGGTGCAGGCGGCGCGTACACGTTCGGCGCGGCAACGATCGGTGCTACGTACTCGAACATCCGTTTCGGCAACCTCGGCGCAGCTTACTCGACGCCTGGTCTGAATCAGTACAAGGGCCAATCGGCTACGTTCAACAACGCGGAACTCAACTTCAAGTATCAGTTGACCCCGGCATTGCTGATCGGCGCTGCATATGACTACACGCGCGGCGTGGAAATCGCTGGCGCAACGCGCGCTCAGTACCACCAAGGCGCAGTTGGCGTGGACTACTTCCTGTCGAAGCGTACCGACGTGTACGTGACGGGTGTGTACCAACACGCTCTGGGCGAAACGCTGAGCGCAACGGGCGCAACGGTCGCGGCTACGGCTGGCATCAACGGCCTGACGGGTTCGTCGAGCCAGAACCAGTTCACGGCTCGCATCGGTATCCGTCACAAGTTCTAATAAGTCGTAATAAAGCAGTCTGCCTCAAAGGCGCCTTCGGGCGCCTTTTTTTATGGGCAGTGGCCTGTCCGGCTGTCCTGAACAGGTAGCGTTTTGCCCCGCATGCTTCTGAGGTGCCGGCTTGACGAAAAAAGGCCCGGCAGACTTTCGTCTGCCGGGCCTTTCTGTCTCTTACTTTGGTACCTGGTATTGGGCGGCCGGGCCTCGCTTTGATTCGCGTTGCGCGCCCGTTCGCGCTTATTGCCTGTCGTTCGTTTGTTGCTCGCCGCTTATGCCCGGCCGTCGCGCAACTCACGGCGCAGAATCTTGCCGACGTTGCTCTTCGGCAGTTCGGTGCGGAACTCGATAATCTTCGGCCGCTTATAGCCGGTCAACTGTGTTTTACAGTACGCGAGAATGTCCGCGTCGGTGAGAGCCGGATCTTTCTTCACAACGAACAACTTCACCGCTTCCCCTGAATGCTGATCGGGGATGCCGACCGCCGCGACTTCGAACACGCCCGGCAGCTTCGCGACCACATCTTCGATCTCGTTCGGATAGACGTTGAAGCCGGACACCAGAATCATGTCCTTCTTGCGGTCCACGATCTTGACGAAGCCGCCTTCGTTCATGAAGCCCACGTCGCCGGATTTGAAGAAGCCGTCCGGCGTCATCACCTTCGCCGTTTCATCCGGACGATTCCAGTAGCCCGCCATCACCTGCGGACCGCGGATGCAGATTTCACCCGGCTGACCGAGCGGGACTTCGTTGTTGTCGTCGTCGCGGATCGAAATTTCCGTCGACGGCAGCGGCAAGCCAATCGTCCCACTGTATTCCGTAACGCTCACCGGATTGCAGGTCACACACGGCGATGTTTCCGACAACCCATAGCCTTCGATAATCGGCGTATGCGTGTGCTCGTACCAGCGCTTGGCCACCGCTTCCTGCACCGCCATGCCACCGCCGTTCGCCGCGAGCAGTTTCGAGAAATCGAGCTTATGGAAATCCGGGCTGTTCAGCATCGCGTTATAGAGCGTGTTGACCGCCGGGATCGTATTGATCTGGTAACCCTGCAGCGCCTTGATCATGCCCGGGATATCGCGCGGATTCGGAATCAGCACGCCAAGGCCGCCGGTACGGATCGTCAGCAGCCCGCAAACGGTCAGCGCGAACACGTGATACAGCGGAAGCGCGACGACCGTGATGAACTGATCGATATCCGTGCGGCCGGCGCGAACCGGCTCGAGCCAGATCTCCGACTGCAGCACGTTGGCGATCAGATTCCGGTGCAACAGCGTCGCGCCCTTGGCCACGCCTGTCGTGCCGCCGGTGTACTGGAGAAAGGCGACGTCGTCCGGCCCTTGCTGAACCGGCTTGAAGCTTTGCCGGCCACCCTCGGAGATCGCCGTGTTGAATTTGATGTGGCCCGGCAGGCTCCACGCCGGCACCATCTTTTTGACCCGGCGCACGACGAAGTTAACCAACGTGCCCTTGATGCCCATCAAATCGCCCATGGCCGCGACGACGATGTGCTTGACTGCGGTATTGCGCACGATCGCCTGCAGCGTCACCGCGAAATTCTCGAGCAGAATGATCGCTTCAGCGCCGCTGTCCTTGAGCTGATGCTCGAGCTCGCGCGGCGTGTAAAGCGGGTTCACGTTCACGACCACGTAACCGGCGCGCAAGATGGCGGCAATCGCCACCGGATATTGCAGCACGTTCGGCATCATGATCGCGATGCGCGAGCCGCGCGCGAGACCCTTCGACTGAAACCACGCAGCCAGTTTGCGCGAGAGCGTGTCGAGCTCGCCGTAACTGATCTGCTTGCCCATGCAGACGAACGCCGGTTTGGCGCGATGGTCGCGGAAGGCTTCTTCGAGCAGTTCGGCGACCGACGAATAGCGGGTCGGGTCGATCTCTGCGGGAACGCCGGGCGGATAAGATTTCAGCCAGATTTTGTCCATGCAGCGTCTCCTCCTTTATTTTCGAATGGTCGTGCTAAAAACGCATCGTAGCATGGGCACCTCTGTGCTATTCGCGAAAAGCGCTGGGGTTAGACTGCGGCCTCGAACCTGTTCTGGCCAGCAGCCACGGGATGTTTGAGTGCGTGTCAGACGCACTCGACTTCGACAAGGCAGTCGTAGAACGTGGCCGATCCGCCTAGATCGGTGAGCGCCTGACTGGTGACCTGGTTCGCATTGCGGCCGTCCGGTGCGAGCTTTTTCCACCAGATCGACAGGCCGACCACAAGCCCCGCGCGCGCTTTGTCCGTGACGCGGGCGCGCGCCTGCATCGAGCCGCGATCGTTGAAGATGCGTACCTGTGCACCGTCCACGATGTCGCGCAACTGCGCGTCGGCAGGATGCATGTCCAGATGCGGTTCGCCTTCGGTCGACCGCAGACTCTCAATGTTGACGAAGGTGCTATTCAGGAAATTGCGCGCGGGCGGAGAAATCATCGCCAGTGGGTAGCGGGCGGCAAGCTCGGGCGCGCCGTCGGCGGATTCGTAGGGCGGCAAATAGTCCGGCAGCGGGTCGAGCCCCTGCTGCGCGAGGCGCTCGCTGTAAAACTCGCACTTGCCGGACGGCGTGCGGAAACCGCCCTCGGCAAAAGGCGCGTCGGGCAGGTTCAGCCTCGCCCAGCCGGTCTGCTTCAGCGTCTCCCAGCTCACGCCTTTGAGCGTTTTGTCTTGCCAGCGGAACGCGGCTCGCGCGACGGTTTCATCGCTATCGAACAGCGCCGGCTCGTCGAGACCCATGTGCCGCGCGAAACCACGGAAGATCTCCGTGTTCGGCCGCGCCTCGCCGACCGGAGCGATCGCCGGCAAGTTGACCATCACATGCGTGTGGCCGTATGACTTGTGCACGTCGAGATGCTCGAGTTGCGTCGTGGCCGGCAACAGAAGATCGGCATAGTCCGCGGTGTCGGTCTGGAAATGCTCCAGCACGATCGTGAACAGATCGTCGCGTGCAAAGCCTGCCGCGACCCGCTCGGAATCCGGCGCAACGGCCACCGGATTCGAGTTGTAGACGACGATGGCTTCGACCTTCGGACCGAAAGAGGCGCCGCCGGGATGCAGCAATGCGTCGCCGATCGCGTTCATGTTGATGACGCGGCTCGGTTTGGCCGGCCAGCCCGGCATCAGATCCGGACGTTGCAACGCATGCGAGTCGACCGGCGCCCAGCCGCCCGAAGACAGCAGCGCACCGCCGGCCCGCTCCCGCCATGCACCCGTAAGCGAAGGCAGACTGGCAATGGCGCGCACGGCATTGCCGCCGCCGCGCACTCGCTGCAGGCCGTAGTTCATCCGGATCGCGGCCTTCTTCGTGCTGCCGTAGAGTCGCGCAAGATCGCCGACCACGTGCTCGGCGATGCCACAAATCTCGGCGACGCGCGATGGCGGATAGCTCAGCACACGGGCCTTCAGCTCAGCGAAACCCACGGTATGTTCGGCGATGTACGCATGATCGAGCAGGTTGTCCGTGATCAGCACGTTCATCATGCCGAGCGCCAACGCGCCGTCCGTGCCGGGTTTCAGCGCAATGTGCTGATGGCATTTTTCCGCGGTCAACGAACGATACGGATCGATCGCGATCAGCCGTGCGCCCCGCCGCTTGGCCTCCTGGGCGCGCGTCCAGAAATGCAGGTTCGACGCGATCGGATTCGAGCCCCAGATCAGGATGATCTCGCTCTCGGCGAAGAACTCGGTCAGCATGCCGACGCTCGCGCCGTAGGTGTATTTCAGCCCGGCTGCGCCGGCCGCGGCGCAGATAGTACGGTCCAGTTGCGACGCGCCGAGTTTGTGGAAGAACCGTTGGGCGATGCTGTCGCCCTGAATCAGACCCATCGTGCCGGCGTAGCTGTACGGCAGGATCGCTTCCGGGGCGCGGCTGGCAATCTCGGACAAGCGGGTTGCGGCGAGTTCGAGCGCCTCATCCCAACTGATCGGTTCAAAACGGCCCTCGCCTTTACGGCCGACGCGCTTCATTGGCGTAGTCAGACGACGCGGATGATGCACCCGCTCCGCATAGCGGCTGACTTTGGTACACAACGCGCCTTGCGTCGGCGGATGATCGGGATCGCCGACCACCTTGATCGCCCTGCCATCTTCCACGGTGACGCGCATCGCGCAGGTGTCCGGGCAATCGTGGGGACACACGGCGCGGGCGAATTCAGTCGGAGCATTCATGGTCGGTCCGTCGAGGAGAGCGCTGAGGCGATGCCGGATTTTATTACGTCCATTGGCGGTTAACCTGTATGGTCCCGCCAAAAATGCCTTCGGCGTAGAATCGTTTATCACCGTGCCCGGGTCACGTGACCCCGAGCGATCCCACGCAAGTCAAAGCACAAGCGCAACATCACTCCATCATGAAACTGATCCCCGAAATCCAGGCCGCCCACGGCGAAATCCAGACTCTTCGACGAACCATCCACGCTCACCCGGAATTGCGTTATGAGGAGACGGCGACCGCAGATCTGGTCGCCAAAACCCTTGAATCCTGGGGCATCGAAACGCACCGCGGGCTGGGCAAGACCGGTGTGGTCGGCGTACTTAAACGCGGCACGAGTTCGCGCTGTATCGGACTTCGGGCCGATATGGACGCGCTGCCGATTCAGGAGCTGAACAGCTTCGAACATCGGTCAAAAAACGATGGAAAGATGCACGCATGTGGCCACGATGGACATACCGCGATGCTTCTCGGCGCGGCGCGGCATCTGGTAAAGCATGGCGAATTTGACGGCACGATCGTCTTCATTTTCCAGCCGGCGGAGGAAGGCGGCGCCGGCGCGCAGGCCATGATCGACGACGGTTTGTTCGTGAAGTTTCCAGTCGATGCGGTGTTCGGCATCCACAACTGGCCGGGTATGCCGGCGGGCCATTTCGGCGTGACCGAAGGTCCGATCATGGCGTCGAGCAACGAATTTCGCATTGAGATCAAAGGTATCGGCTCGCACGCTGCGTTGCCGCATAACGGGCGCGATCCGGTCTTTACCGCCGTGCAGATTGCGAATGGACTGCAGGGCATCATCACGCGTAATAAGAAACCGCTCGATACCGCCGTACTGTCGATCACGCAGATTCACGCTGGCGACGCATTGAATGTCGTCCCGAATGATGCGTGGCTTGCGGGTACCGTGCGTACTTTTGCCACCGAAACGCTCGATCTGATCGAAGCACGCATGCGCAAGATCGCAGCGAGCACCGCTGATGCTTACGATTGCTCCGTGAATGTGCATTTCCACCGAAACTACCCGCCGACTATCAACAGCAGCGAAGAGGCTCGCTTTGCCGCGACGGTCATGAAGGAAATTGTGGGCGCGGAAAATGTCGATGACTCGGTCGAACCGACGATGGGCGCCGAGGACTTTTCCTTCATGTTGCTGGCGAAGCCGGGGTGCTACGCCTTTTTAGGCAACGGTGATGGCGGCCACCGAGATTCGGGCCACGGTGCAGGTCCTTGCATGCTGCATAACGCGAGCTATGACTTTAATGATGAGTTGCTGCCGATCGGCTCGACTTATTGGGTGCGATTGGCGCAGCGATTTTTGGCTGAGCGGCGATAGGGCGTGTGTTAGCGGTGCTCGAGGTGGCGAGTTATGAGTTGCCGCCTCTAGTTTCGACTTTTATGGGCTTCATGGTCGCTGGTTTGGCTGTCGCTTGCATATCGGAAAAGGCAGGCAGAAAGGTGCGGCGCGCTGATCAGAATCGAGTGGACGTTAGACGTACCTGGGTGAAACAGACCGTGGCATGACCTCGGGACGGCGTTGACGCGACAGAGCGGGGAACTGGCTATGGCTCTTCATGGCGAGTAGCGGTTGCAGTTATCCGCTGCCAGGGAACGGTGGGCATCGTTGGTCAGCGTGGAAGGTAGATCCGCGAAGAGCGGCAACGTGACGGGTTGCCGAGCCGAGTAAGAGCGGTGTTGCGCAACGCGCAAGAATAGTTGGGCGATGACGGCGGTGGACGTTGGGTACCTTGTTGTGATTTTCCGTCGCCGTAAACGCAGAAACCCCACCTGATTGGGTGGGGTTTCTGCGTTGCTGCTTGGGAGCCTGACGATTACCTACTTTCACACGGGCAATCCGCACTATCATCGGCGTGGAGTCGTTTCACGGTCCTGTTCGGGATGGGAAGGGGTGGTACCGACTCGCTATGGTCATCAGGCATAACTTGTTGCTGTCGTGCCCTTTGGGCACTACAGCCAATCTGGAAGAAGTAGTTGAGAGGATGCCTCTCGGTATTACTTTGGGTTGTGCCTGTATCGCACAACACTGATCTCAACCGTGTGTCGAGAGAGACACACCTGTTATAGGATCAAGCCTTACGGGCAATTAGTATCAGTTAGCTTAACGCATTACTGCGCTTCCACACCTGACCTATCAACGTCCTGGTCTTGAACGACCCTTCAAGGGGCTCGAAGCCCCGGGGATATCTCATCTTAAGGCGAGTTTCCCGCTTAGATGCTTTCAGCGGTTATCTCTTCCGAACATAGCTACCCGGCGATGCCACTGGCGTGACAACCGGTACACCAGAGGTTCGTCCACTCCGGTCCTCTCGTACTAGGAGCAGCCCCCTTCAAATATCCAGCGCCCACGGCAGATAGGGACCAAACTGTCTCACGACGTTTTAAACCCAGCTCACGTACCTCTTTAAATGGCGAACAGCCATACCCTTGGGACCGGCTACAGCCCCAGGATGAGATGAGCCGACATCGAGGTGCCAAACACCGCCGTCGATATGAACTCTTGGGCGGTATCAGCCTGTTATCCCCAGAGTACCTTTTATCCGTTGAGCGATGGCCCTTCCATACAGAACCACCGGATCACTATGACCTGCTTTCGCACCTGCTCGACTTGTCGGTCTCGCAGTTAAGCACGCTTATGCCATTGCACTATCAGCACGATTTCCGACCGTACCTAGCGTACCTTCGTACTCCTCCGTTACACTTTGGGAGGAGACCGCCCCAGTCAAACTGCCTACCATGCACTGTCCCCGATCCGGATTACGGACCAAGGTTAGAACCTCAAACAAACCAGGGTGGTATTTCAAGGATGGCTCCACGCAGACTGGCGTCCACGCTTCATAGCCTCCCACCTATCCTACACAGACCGGTTCAAAGTCCAATGCAAAGCTACAGTAAAGGTTCATGGGGTCTTTCCGTCTAGCCGCGGGGAGATTGCATCATCACAAACACTTCAACTTCGCTGAGTCTCGGGAGGAGACAGTGTGGCCATCGTTACGCCATTCGTGCAGGTCGGAACTTACCCGACAAGGAATTTCGCTACCTTAGGACCGTTATAGTTACGGCCGCCGTTTACCGGGACTTCAATCAAGAGCTTGCACCCCATCATTTAATCTTCCGGCACCGGGCAGGCGTCACACCCTATACGTCCACTTTCGTGTTTGCAGAGTGCTGTGTTTTTATTAAACAGTCGCAGCCACCAGTTTATTGCAACCCCTTCACCCTTCTGGCGCGAGCCAGTCAAGCTACAGGGGCGTACCTTATCCCGAAGTTACGGTACCAATTTGCCGAGTTCCTTCTCCCGAGTTCTCTCAAGCGCCTTAGAATACTCATCTCGCCCACCTGTGTCGGTTTGCGGTACGGTCTTGTTAAACTGAAGCTTAGAGGCTTTTCTTGGAACCACTTCCGATTGCTTCTTCACCTAGGTGAATGGCCTCGCACCCTTGAATTCCGCGCCCGGATTTGCCTAAGCGCCTTCTCCAATGCAAGGACCGGGACTTCCAACACCCGGACAACCTTCCGCGATCCGTCCCCCCATCGCATTTAACAATGGTGCAGGAATATTAACCTGCTTCCCATCAGCTACGCATTTCTGCCTCGCCTTAGGGGCCGACTCACCCTACGCCGATGAACGTTGCGTAGGAAACCTTGGGCTTACGGCGAGGGGGCTTTTCACCCCCTTTATCGCTACTCATGTCAGCATTCGCACTTCCGATACCTCCAGCGCACTTTTCAATGCACCTTCGCAGGCTTACGGAACGCTCTCCTACCATGCACATAAATGTGCATCCGCAGCTTCGGTATATTGCTTAGCCCCGTTACATCTTCCGCGCAGGACGACTCGATCAGTGAGCTATTACGCTTTCTTTAAAGGATGGCTGCTTCTAAGCCAACCTCCTGACTGTTTTAGCCTTCCCACTTCGTTTCCCACTTAGCAATATTTGGGGACCTTAGCTGGCGGTCTGGGTTGTTTCCCTCTTGACACCGGACGTTAGCACCCGATGTCTGTCTCCCGTGATTGCACTCTTCGGTATTCGGAGTTTGCTATGGCGTAGTAATCCGCAATGGACCCCACAACCATGACAGTGCTCTACCCCCGAAGGTGATACACGAGGCACTACCTAAATAGTTTTCGGAGAGAACCAGCTATTTCCAGGTTTGTTTAGCCTTTCACCCCTATCCACAGCTCATCCCCTAACTTTTCAACGTTAGTGGGTTCGGACCTCCAGTACGTGTTACCGCACCTTCATCCTGGCCATGGATAGATCACCTGGTTTCGGGTCTACACCCAGCGACTGAATCGCCCTGTTCGGACTCGCTTTCGCTACGCCTGCCCTAATCGGTTAAGCTTGCCACTGAATGTAAGTCGCTGACCCATTATACAAAAGGTACGCAGTCACCCCTCAAGGAGGCTCCTACTGTTTGTATGCATGCGGTTTCAGGATCTATTTCACTCCCCTCCCGGGGTTCTTTTCGCCTTTCCCTCACGGTACTGGTTCACTATCGGTCGATCACGAGTATTTAGCCTTGGAGGATGGTCCCCCCATCTTCAGACAGGATTTCACGTGTCCCGCCCTACTTGTCGTACACCTAGTTCTTCCTCGCTGTTTTCGTCTACAGGGCTATCACCTGCTATGGCGGCACTTTCCAGAGCCTTCGACTAACAATGAAGATAAAGAGTACAGGCTGGTCCCATTTCGCTCGCCACTACTCTGGGAATCTCGGTTGATTTCTTTTCCTGCGGTTACTTAGATGTTTCAGTTCACCGCGTTCGCTTCGCATGACCTATGTATTCAGTCATGGATACTCCATTCGGAGTGGGTTTCCCCATTCGGACATCTACGGATCAAAGCTCGTTTGCCAGCTCCCCGTAGCTTTTCGCAGGCTACCGCGTCCTTCATCGCCTGTGATCGCCAAGGCATCCACCACATGCACTTGTTCGCTTGACCCTATAACGGGTGTGTCTCACACCGCGTTCACTCGGAACGCAGCGCGGGCCACATCGTTACAGGTTGAGTATTCGTGTTGCGCCGTATTCCAAGGCAATCTTTCGATTACCTTTTCATACATTGATACAATCACAACCCTGATTCACCTACTCGCCTACCCATCTCTAGATAGCCTTTCGTGAATCTCTTTACTACTTCTTCCTGATTGTTAAAGAACGACAGCCGATATCATGATTGCTATAACCACGTATCACTCTGACTGGCTCAATCGCCAATGCACAACCCTCTGCAGTACTTCCGCAGAACGCTATGCATTGATGATTGGTGGAGGATGACGGGATCGAACCGACGACCCCCTGCTTGCAAAGCAGGTGCTCTCCCAGCTGAGCTAATCCCCCAGTCACACATGAACTTCAAGGGTGCCTTCAACCGGTTAGCACAGCCACCGCAGAAACAGTGGTGGGTCTGGATGGATTCGAACCATCGACCCCCGCCTTATCAAGACGGTGCTCTAACCGACTGAGCTACAGACCCCTGAGTCTGTCTGAATTTACAGCCGATAAGCGTGAGCGCTCAACGTTCGACACGTTCAGCTCTAGAAAGGAGGTGATCCAGCCGCACCTTCCGATACGGCTACCTTGTTACGACTTCACCCCAGTCATGAATCCCACCGTGGTAAGCGCCCTCCTTGCGGTTAGGCTACCTACTTCTGGTGAAACCCACTCCCATGGTGTGACGGGCGGTGTGTACAAGACCCGGGAACGTATTCACCGCGGCATGCTGATCCGCGATTACTAGCGATTCCAGCTTCACGCACTCGAGTTGCAGAGTGCGATCCGGACTACGATCGGTTTTCTGGGATTGGCTCCACCTCGCGGCTTGGCAACCCTCTGTTCCGACCATTGTATGACGTGTGAAGCCCTACCCATAAGGGCCATGAGGACTTGACGTCATCCCCACCTTCCTCCGGTTTGTCACCGGCAGTCTCCCTGGAGTGCTCTTGCGTAGCAACTAGGGACAAGGGTTGCGCTCGTTGCGGGACTTAACCCAACATCTCACGACACGAGCTGACGACAGCCATGCAGCACCTGTGTTATGGCTCCCTTTCGGGCACATCCACCTCTCGGCAGACTTCCATACATGTCAAGGGTAGGTAAGGTTTTTCGCGTTGCATCGAATTAATCCACATCATCCACCGCTTGTGCGGGTCCCCGTCAATTCCTTTGAGTTTTAATCTTGCGACCGTACTCCCCAGGCGGTCAACTTCACGCGTTAGCTACGTTACTAAGTCAATGAAGACCCAACAACTAGTTGACATCGTTTAGGGCGTGGACTACCAGGGTATCTAATCCTGTTTGCTCCCCACGCTTTCGTGCATGAGCGTCAGTATTGGCCCAGGGGGCTGCCTTCGCCATCGGTATTCCTCCACATCTCTACGCATTTCACTGCTACACGTGGAATTCTACCCCCCTCTGCCATACTCTAGCCCGCCAGTCACAAATGCAGTTCCCAGGTTAAGCCCGGGGATTTCACATCTGTCTTAGCGGACCGCCTGCGCACGCTTTACGCCCAGTAATTCCGATTAACGCTTGCACCCTACGTATTACCGCGGCTGCTGGCACGTAGTTAGCCGGTGCTTATTCTTCCGGTACCGTCATCCTCCCGCCGTATTAGGGCAGAAGTTTTCTTTCCGGACAAAAGTGCTTTACAACCCGAAGGCCTTCTTCACACACGCGGCATTGCTGGATCAGGGTTTCCCCCATTGTCCAAAATTCCCCACTGCTGCCTCCCGTAGGAGTCTGGGCCGTGTCTCAGTCCCAGTGTGGCTGGTCGTCCTCTCAGACCAGCTACAGATCGTCGCCTTGGTAGGCCTTTACCCCACCAACTAGCTAATCTGCCATCGGCCGCCCCTGTAGCGAGAGGTCCTAAGATCCCCCCCTTTCCTCCGTAGAGCGTATGCGGTATTAATCCGGCTTTCGCCGGGCTATCCCCCACTACAGGACACGTTCCGATGTATTACTCACCCGTTCGCCACTCGCCACCAGGGTTACCCCCGTGCTGCCGTTCGACTTGCATGTGTAAGGCATGCCGCCAGCGTTCAATCTGAGCCAGGATCAAACTCTTCAGTTCAAACCTGTTACTGTTTTTCGGTTCCGTTAAGAACCGGTCGCTCACTCAACGTACTGACGAATTGTTCGACCATCTTGCGATGCTCAAACCTTCCTTTCATTACTGTGTGAGACTTGATACTTTCGCTTTGCGGAAGATCCCGAAAGATCCACCTCGCGTCTCGCATCAAGCGCCCACACTTATCGGCTGTTAATTTTTAAAGATCGATTACGCATTCACCACCGAACCCGCACCGCTGTCGTCAACCTCACAACTACCCGGCACCGCTTCGTTCTGCGTCGCTGCATCTGCAGCAGAGAAACGAGATTATGAAGAACTTTCGCTGCGTCGTCAACAGGTTTTTCTAACTTTCTTAACCCGTTCACCTCGCTGAAACCCTTGCCATTGCTGGCTCTCCCGCCTCCCGTGCCTCGTTGTCCGAAGCACGAAAGAGCGAGATTCTAGCGACCCGCGCAGGGCCTTGCAAGCGTTATTTTGACAACAGTATTAACGATGCTTGAAAACCGGCTTGCGCTTCTCAACGAACGCGGCCATCCCCTCTTTCTGATCTTCCGTGGCGAACAGCGAGTGGAACAGACGGCGCTCGAAATGAACCCCCTCAGCAAGCGTCGTTTCGTACGCACGGTTGACGGACTCCTTCACCATCATCACTGCCGGGAGCGGGAATTCAGAAATGGTGGCAGCAGCCGCGATCGCCTCGTCGATCAGCGAGGCTGCAGGAATCACACGCGAAACCAGTCCGGCACGCTCGGCTTCGGCAGCATCCATGAAACGCGCGGTCAAACACAAGTCCATTGCTTTCGCTTTGGAGACAGCGCGAGGCAATCGCTGCGTACCACCGGCGCCCGGCATGACGCCGAGTTTGATTTCCGGTTGGCCGAACTTCGCCGTATCTGCAGCAAAGATGATGTCGCACATCATCGCCAATTCGCAGCCGCCGCCGAGCGCAAAGCCCGCCACTGCAGCGATGATCGGCTTACGGATCGAGCGAACCGTCTCCCAATTGCGGGTGATGTAGTCGCCTTTGTAGACATCCATATAGGAATAGGTGGCCATCATGCCGATGTCCGCACCTGCCGCGAACGCCTTTTCGCTGCCTGTGATCACGATCGCGCCGATCGCTTCGTCGGCATCGAACTCGCGCAGCGCAGCGCCCAGTTCGTCCATCAACGCGTCGTTCAAGGCGTTCAACGCCCTCGGGCGATTCAACGTGACCAAACCGACTCGCCCTCGTGTCTCAACCAGAATGTTCTCGTAAGCCATGTCGCCTCCCAATGATTAATCACACGCGAAAACGCTTCGCGCAGCCATCCTAATAATGCTAACATTGACCAACCAACCGGTCGGTCAATTATTCGACAGGCTTTTCCCCAACGTACAGTCACGCCCCTCTGCCATGACACATCCGCTATTCACCAAGCACGAAGACACGCTGCAAAAGGCACTCACCGCGATCGAAACGCGCGGCTACTGGAGTCCGTTCGTCGAGATGCCCAGTCCGAAAGTGTACGGGGAAACAGCGAACGCAGACGGTGAAGCCGCATTCAAAGCACACCTCGACGCGACCTTCGAACTCGACCAACCGTCGACCGGAGACACGGTCGGAGCCGAAGTCTCGCCGTTCGGTTTTCCGCTCGGCGTGCGCTACCCGAAGGCTGATCCTGAAGCACTGATCGCAGCGGCGGCAGTCGCGCAACGTGCCTGGCGCGCAGCGGGCCCGCAAGCGTGGATCGGCGTGTGCCTCGAAATCCTTGCACGAGTGAATCGCGCCAGCTTCGAAATCGGCTATAGCGTGATGCACACGACCGGTCAGGCGTTCATGATGGCCTTCCAGGCGGGCGGCCCCCACGCACAAGACCGCGCGCTCGAAGCGGTGGTGTACGCGTGGGACCAGTTGCGCCGCATTCCGGCCGACGCCCACTGGGAAAAGCCGCAAGGCAAGAACCCGCCGCTCGCCATGCACAAGCGCTATACCGTCGCGCCGCGCGGCACCGGCCTGGTGCTGGGCTGCTGCACTTTCCCAACGTGGAACGGCTACCCGGGCCTCTTCGCCGATCTGGCCACCGGCAATACAGTCATCGTCAAACCGCATCCGGGTGCAATTCTGCCGCTGGCAGTGACCGTACGAATTGCCCGCGACGTTTTGCGTGAAGCCGGCTTCGACCCGAACGTCGTCACGCTGCTCGCAACCGAGCCGAACGACGGCGCACTCGTGCAAGACCTCGCACTGCGCCCGGAGATCAAGCTGATCGACTTCACGGGTAGCACGCAAAACGGCACGTGGCTCGAACGCAATGCGCATCAGGCACAGGTCTACACCGAGAAGGCCGGCGTCAACCAGATCGTGATCGACTCGGTGGACGACATCAAAGCCGTTGCCCGCAACATCGCCTTCTCGCTCGCGCTCTACTCGGGCCAGATGTGCACGGCGCCGCAAAACATCTATGTGCCGCGCGGTGGCATTCGCACCGCCGACGGCACGCTCGGTTTCGACGAAGTCGCGCAAGCCATTGCCGGCGCGGTCCAAAAACTGGTTGCCGATCCGGCCCGCGCCGTCGAACTGCTCGGCGCAATCCAGAACGACGGCGTGATCCAGCGTATTGGCGAAGCCGCCAAGCTCGGCCGCGTATTGGTCGAGAGCCAGTCGCTCGAACACCCGGCCTTTGCCGGCGCCCGCGTGCGCACGCCGCTCGTGCTGCAACTGGACGCCGCAACCGACTGCGCTCAATTCACCAAGGAATGGTTCGGCCCGATCTCGTTCGTGATCGCGACGGACTCGACTGCCCAATCGCTCGATCTCGCCGGCTCGATCGCCGCGGAGCACGGCGCACTGACGCTGTCGGTCTACAGCACCGACGAAGCTGTGCTCGACGCAGCGCACGAGGCATCTGTCCGCGGCGGCGTGGCGCTGTCGATCAATCTGACCGGCGGCGTATTCGTCAATCAGTCGGCGGCGTTTTCCGACTTCCATGGCACAGGCGCCAACCCGGCGGCCAACGCAGCGCTGGCCGATGCAGCTTTCGTGGCGAACCGCTTCCGCGTCATTCAAAGCCGCGTTCATGTTGAACCGAAAGCGGCACCGGCGGTAGCTGGCTGAACGTCATAAGACAAAAGCACGGCTTTCGTCCTATGCCTTTTGGCCGAATGGACCGAGCCGTGCCCCCCAACTAACATGAGACATCGGATCGGCATTTCGCGCCGGTCCGCCCCTGCAGGAGCTCATATGAACGACGCCTTCATTTGCGACGCGATTCGCACCCCGATCGGCCGCTACGGCGGCGCCCTCAAGGACGTTCGCGCCGACGACCTCGGCGCGGTGCCGATCAAGGCGCTGATCGAGCGCAATCCGGGCGTCGACTGGCGCGCGCTCGACGACGTGATCTATGGCTGTGCCAACCAGGCCGGCGAAGACAACCGCAACGTCGCGCGCATGTCTGCGCTGCTGGCAGGTTTGCCGACGGATGCTCCCGGCGCCACCATCAACCGCTTGTGCGGCTCGGGCATGGACGCAGTCGGCACAGCCGCACGCGCCATCAAGGCGGGCGAAGCGCGTTTGATGATCGCGGGCGGCGTAGAAAGCATGACGCGAGCGCCGTTCGTCATGGGCAAGGCCGCTAGCGCCTTCGCACGGCAAGCCGACATTTACGACACCACCATTGGCTGGCGCTTCATCAACCCGCTGATGAAACGTCAATACGGCGTCGATTCGATGCCGGAAACGGCGGAAAACGTCGCGGTCGAATTCAGTATCAGCCGCGCGGATCAGGACATGTTTGCGCTAGCGAGCCAGCAGAAGGCGGCTCGCGCGCAAGAAGACGGCACGTTGGCCCAGGAAATCGTTGGCGTCGACATCCCGCTGAAGAAAGGCGACCCGGTGCGCGTCATGCTCGACGAGCATCCGCGGGCAACCTCGCTCGAAAGTCTGGGCAAGCTCAAAGGCGTGGTTCGTCCTGACGGCAGCGTGACAGCCGGCAATGCGTCCGGGGTGAACGACGGCGCCTGTGCGCTGCTGCTCGCGAATCAAGAGGCCGCCGATCAGTACGGCCTGCGTCGCCGCGCTCGCGTGGTAGGTATGGCAACGGCGGGCGTCGAACCGCGCATCATGGGCATCGGCCCCGCGCCGGCCACCCAGAAACTGTTGAAGCAACTCGGCATGACGCTCGAGCAATTCGACGTGATCGAGTTGAACGAAGCTTTCGCATCGCAAGGCCTGGCCGTGCTGCGCACGCTCGGTTTGCGCGACGACGACCCACGTGTCAATCCGAACGGCGGCGCCATTGCGCTCGGCCATCCGCTCGGCGCATCGGGCGCGCGTCTGATCACAACGGCCCTGTACCAGTTGGAACGGATCAACGGCCGCTTTGCGCTTTGCACGATGTGTATCGGTGTGGGCCAAGGCATCGCGTTGGTCATCGAGCGGCTCTGACACAAACGCCGGAGCATCCATCGGTCAAAGAGACTTTGAGGAGACACCCAATGTCGTATGAAGCGATTCGCCTGGATATAGATGCATCGAGCCGTGTAGCGACCATTACGCTGAACCGCCCGGACAAGCTGAACAGCTTCACGCGCGCAATGCATCAGGAATTGAGCGCCGCGCTCGACCAGGTCGAAGCGTCAACGGCCCGCGCCCTCGTGCTCACTGGTGCGGGGCGTGGCTTCTGCGCCGGCCAGGATCTCGCCGATCTCGACTTCACGCCAGGCGCCATGACCGATCTAGGCGAGTTGATCGACACGTATTTCAATCCGCTGATTCGCCGCCTGCAAGCGCTGCCAATGCCGGTGATCGCCGCAGTTAACGGTACGGCCGCCGGCGCCGGCGCGAACCTCGCGCTGGCCTGCGACCTCGTACTCGCAGCCCGTTCCGCGAGCTTCATCCAGGCGTTCGTGAAGATCGGTCTCGTGCCTGATTCCGGCGGCACGTGGTTCCTGCCGCAACGCATCGGCATGGCGCGCGCCATCGGGCTTGCCATGACCGGCGACAAACTCGGCGCGGAAAAAGCCGAGAGCTGGGGCTTGATCTGGCAAGCGGTCGACGACGCAGAACTCGCCGGCGCCGCCGCCAAACTCGCGAGCCAGCTCGCGCAGCAACCCACGCGCGCGATCGCCGCGATCAAACAGGCCATGCGGGCAGGCGCGACGCAAACCCTGGATCAGCAACTCGACCTCGAACGCGATCTGCAGCGTGAGCTCGGCGCTTCCCACGATTACGCGGAAGGCGTTCAGGCTTTCGTAGAAAAGCGTGCACCACTTTTTGAGGGCCGCTGAGATGTCCGCACAACCCAGTCAAACCAGCCAGATGACGCCAGACGAACTCGCCCGCGCAACCGCCGCCGCGATGTACGAAAACGACGCCTGCAGCAAGGCGCTCGGCCTCGAAATCCTGGAAGTCCGCCCCGGCTACGCGCGCCTGCGTATGGCTGTGCGCGAAGACTTTCTGAACGGTCATCAGATTTGTCACGGTGGCCTGATTTTCACGCTGGCCGATTCCACGTTCGCGTTCGCCTGCAATACGTACAACATCAATACGGTCGCAGCCGGTTGCTCGATCGAGTTCCTGCGTCCGGTGCATGGCGGCGACGTACTGACGGCGGAAGCCGTCGAACAGACGTTGAGCGGACGCACTGGCATCTACGACATTCGTGTCACGAATCGCGCTGAGGAAACCGTCGCGATGTTTCGCGGTAAATCGGCGCAGATTAAAGGCAACCTGATTCCCGTGGGCGATTGAAAGAAGGACGCACGGAGACGTCGCGACACACCACTCGCGAGATCGCGGTGGTAACCGCAGCAATCCGGCGGCAAGTTCCGAAGCACAGCGTGGCGACTAGTCGACGAACTAGAACTAGCGAACACGACATTCATCAACAGCAGGCCGCCCCAGTTTTTGTGCGCAAGCGCACCGAACATCAGACCCAAGCATTGAGGCAGCAAGGAGACATTCGATGACCACCGCCCTTCCGCTCGATCCCATCGAGACCGCCAGCCGCGACGAACTCGCCGCGCTTCAACTTGAACGGCTCAAATGGTCGTTGAACCACGCCTATGAAAATTCACCGGTCTATCGGCGCAAGTTCGACGAAGCCGGCGTGCATCCGAGCGAAGTGAAAAGCCTCGCAGATCTGGCGCGCTTTCCCTTCACCACCAAGAAGGATCTGCGCGATAGCTACCCCTTCGGCATGTTCGCCGTGCCGCAGGAACAGATTTCGCGGATTCACGCGTCGTCCGGTACGACCGGCAAGCCGACCGTGGTGGGCTATACCGCACGCGACATCGACACGTGGGCGAATCTCGTCGCACGTTCCATTCGTGCGGCCGGCGCGCGGCGCGGCGACAAGGTTCATGTGAGCTACGGCTACGGTCTCTTTACCGGCGGCCTCGGCGCTCATTACGGCGCGGAACGCGCGGGGCTTACCGTGATCCCGTTCGGCGGCGGCCAGACCGAAAAACAGGTGCAACTGATTCAGGATTTCCGGCCGGACATCATCATGGTGACGCCGAGCTACATGCTCTCGATCGCGGACGAACTGGAGCGTCAGGGCATTGACCCGGTCACCTGCTCCCTGCGCCTCGGCATCTTCGGCGCGGAGCCGTGGACCAATGACATGCGTCAGGCCATTGAAAAACGCATGGGCATCGACGCGGTCGACATTTACGGGCTGTCCGAAGTGATGGGGCCGGGCGTGGCATCGGAATGCGTGGAAACGAAAGACGGCCCGACCATCTGGGAAGATTATTTCTACCCCGAGATCATCGATCCCGAAACCGGCGAAGTGCTGCCGGACGGCGAACTCGGCGAACTGGTGTTCACGTCGCTGACCAAGGAAGCGCTGCCGATCGTCCGCTATCGGACACGCGATCTGACGCGACTTCTGCCGGGCACGGCTCGCACCATGCGTCGCATGGAGAAAATAACGGGGCGTTCGGACGACATGATGATCGTGCGCGGCGTAAACGTTTTCCCGACGCAGATCGAAGAACTGCTGCTCAAGCAGCATGCCCTCGCGCCGCATTATCAGATCGTACTGACCAAGGAAGGGCCGCTCGACGTATTGACGCTGAATGTCGAACCGTGTCCGGAGACGGCGCCGGACACCGCTGCGCTGTCTACGGCAAAGCAGGCGTTGACTTACGACATCAAGGCATTGATCGGCGTTAGTGCCGTGGTGAATGTGCTGGCGGTGAACGGGATTGAACGTTCGGTGGGTAAAGCACGGCGCGTGGTGGACAAACGCAAGTCGGGGCTTTGAGGAAGGGCTCCCTCTGACGAAAGTCGGCCAAAGGCGGCTGTTGAAGGCGGCGGTTTTCAAAACGAAATCCGCCGCTTCACCGGCAGCCGAAGCTTGCCGACAGCCGAGGCCCTGCGACAGCCTAAGCCCTCAAGCTCAAGCTCAAGCCCAACCTCAGCCCCAACCTCACGAATTCGGCAACAACAACCACATCCGGCCACCCTGCTTCATCTTCCCGGCCAGGTCGCCGGCGTCATCGCCGAGCCCCCAGAAGTAATCCGCGCGTACCCCGCCCTTGATCGCGGAACCGGTGTCCTGCGCGAAGACGAGGCGATTCATCGGCGAGTTAGTCAATGGCCGCGTGGTCTGCAAAAACACCGGCGTGCCCAGCGGAATCGAGGACGGGTCGACCGCGATCGAACGCTCCGGCGTGAGCGGCACGCCAAGCGCGCCAATCGGACCATCCGCCCCGCCGCCCGGCACGCTTTCGCCGGAAGGCATTTCGCGGAAGAACACGAAACGCGGGTTTGTATCCAGCAGCGCATCGACCCGATTCGGATTCGCGCGCGCCCACGCCTTGATACCTTGCATGGTCGCCTGCGACGGCGTGAGCTCACCACGATCCAGCAGCCAGCGCCCAATCGACTTGTACGGCTGATTATTCGTCCCGCCAAAACCAAGTCTCATCACGCTGCCGTCTTCCATCACGATTCGCCCGGAGCCTTGAACCTGCAGGAAGAACGCTTCGATCGGATCGTCGACCCAAACCAGTTCATTGCCGTTAAGCACGCCCGCGCGCTCGAGCTGCGCACGCACCGGCAGCGGTGCGCCCGCGCGATAGCCGGACGGCCAGCGATACAGCGCGGTCTGATACACGCCGTGACGCGTGCGCGAACCGCGCAGCAAAGGCTCGTAGTAACCGGTGACGAGACCGTCGAGCGTGCCGTCGTTATTCGCTAGCTGGAACGGCGTGAAATAGGCCTCGAAAAAAGCCCGTGCGCTGGTGACGTCGAGATCGTCGATTTGTGAGGCCGCGGCACATGCGCGCGCCCAGTTCGGCTGACGCGCGAGTCTCACGCAGTTTTGCCGCAGCGCGGCGGTCGCGCCGATCAGCGAATCGTCCTGCCAACCCGGCACCTGTTGCCACGCAACCGCCGTGAGCCGCGTCGAGGCAATCTGTCCGGGTATGATCGCAGCGCCCGTGGGTGGCGACAACGAAGGCCGGACCGCGCCGCCACCTCCGCAGGACGCCAGCATCACCGCAACCGAAAGCGCGCCGAGCCATGCTCCGGCCGTGCGGACAAACCGCATACAATGTTCGTTCTTGATGGAAACCGCCATGTCTGATCTGTTCGACGAATACCCAATGCTCATCTTCGCGCTGGAGTCGCTCCTCGCGCTTTTCCTGCTGGTTTTTATCGTGGTGTGGACGTCGTCCGGCAAGAAGAAAATAACGCGCGCCCACTCGACCGAACAGCATAAAAAACAGAAACCGCAGTAGGCCTTCTGCGTAACACCCGGAGCAAAAGCCCAAGCGCGTTGGAGTGTTTAAGAGACCGCCGTCAGCGGCCTCGGTTCAATGCAAAGTACGCGGCATCCGCAGGATGAATTCCGGCACCGGCGCTTCGAAGCGCTCGCCGTCTTCCGCCACACAAAAATATTCGCCACGCATTGTGCCGACCGGCGTGCCGATCACGGCCCAACTCGTATATTCGAAGTGCTCGCCCGGTTTGAGCAGCGGCTGGTGGCCGACCACGCCCAGCCCCTTCACTTCCTGCTCGTTATTGTCGCTGTCGGTAATCACCCAATGCCGAGCAATCAATTGAGCCGGCACCTGGCCCGTGTTGCGGATGGTCAGCGTGTATGCGAACGCATACTGGCGGCGCTCCGGGTCCGACTCTTCGGGCAGAAACTGCACCTGCGCCGAGACGCTGAATTCGTACTGGCTCATCCTGATTCCGATCTGGTGAAACGGGCTGTGAAAAATCGCGGGAAAGCCCGTATGCCAATGGTTTGCGGGCACACTGGCGACGCGGTGCTTATGGATTGGCATTCTGCTTGATGCGCGGCAGGGCCGCAACCGGACAAATCCCTCTGGCCAAGGGCCATTCAGACGTTTTGTCATCTTCACGGCGCGCATCGCGAAAGTGACGCGCGCCGTCCGCGAGCCGGTTTCCGAGCGCACAAAACGGTAAAATGACGCTTTCCCGCTTGCATCCTTCCCCGCCATGACGCAATTCCGCATTGCCCCCAGCATTCTGTCCGCCGACTTCGCCCGTCTGGGTGAGGAAGTGCGCAACGTCGTCGCCGCCGGCGCCGACTGGATTCACTTCGACGTGATGGACAACCATTACGTGCCGAACCTGACCATCGGGCCACTCGTGTGCGAGGCGATCCGCCCGCACGTGAACGTGCCGATCGACGTGCATCTGATGGTGCGCCCGGTCGACCGGATCGTGCCGGATTTCGCCAAGGCCGGCGCGAATCTGATCAGCTTTCATCCTGAAGGCTCGGACCATATCGACCGCACGCTGTCGCTGATTCACGACCACGGCTGCAAGGCTGGTCTGGTGTTCAACCCGGCCACGTCGCTGAACTACCTCGATCACGTGATGGACAAAGTCGACCTCGTGTTGATCATGTCGGTGAATCCGGGGTTCGGCGGTCAGTCGTTTATTCCTGAAGCGCTCAACAAGCTGCGCGAAGCGCGCGCGCGTATCAACGCGTACAAGGAGCGCACCGGCCGCGAGATTCATCTGGAAGTGGACGGCGGCGTGAAGGTCGACAACATCGCCGAAATCGCGGCGGCCGGCGCGGACACTTTCGTGGCCGGCTCGGCGATCTTCGGCCAGCCCGATCACAAGGTCGTGATCGACAAGATGCGCGCGGCGCTCGCCAACATCCAGCACTAAAAACTGCACACCCTATGACTGCCCCGCTTCACGCCCTGCTTCCCTCGCCGGCATTCACTGGTCCGCGCCTGCAAGCCGCGATCATCGACCTCGACGGCACGATGATCGATACCGCCGACGATTTCACCGCCGGCCTGAACGGCATGCTCGCGCAACTCGACGCGATCGAAACCTCGCGTGAAGAAGTGGTCGGCTATGTCGGCAAAGGTTCGGAGCATCTGATCCGCAGCGTGCTGGCGCCGCGTTTCGAAGCGGAGCATGCGCAAGACCGTTTCGACGAAGCGCTCGCGATCTATCAGGAAGAGTACGCCAAGATCAACGGCATGCACACGCGGCTCTATCCCGACGTGGAAGCCGGTCTGAGCGCCATGCGCGAGGCCGGCATCAAGCTCGCCTGCGTGACCAACAAGCCGCACCGGTTCGCGGTCGAGCTGTTGCAGCAATACGGGCTTGCCCAATATTTCAGCGTCGTGCTCGGCGGCGACAGCCTCGCGAAAAAGAAGCCGGACCCGCTGCCCATGCTGACCGCCGCGGCGCAGTTAGGCGTCGAGCCGCAAGCCACGGTGGCGATCGGCGATTCGGAAAACGACGCGCTGGCCGGCCGTGCGGCGGGCATGGCGACGCTGACCGTGCCCTATGGCTACAACCATGGTCGCGCTATACAAGAAATAAAATCCGATGGTATAGTTGCCTCGCTGCTCGACGCCGCCAAGGCGATCGCAGCGCACCATTCAACGACTTGAAAAGTCCACCATTCTCATGTTTCTGAACAAAAAACGGAGTCTGATTAGCATCGACCGGGGAGCCTGGCCCTGGCGTCGCTGGTCGCGCTAACCTCGCCTGAGGTACGCTGAAGTTCGTCTTCGGCAACCGTTTTTTGCTTCGCTGCGCTCACGCGTTTTTTCCATCGTCTTGTTTCGCTGCATCGGTTGAATCGGCCTGCGTGTACCCACAAGGTACCGTCCTGCGCTGACACTGCTTGCACGCGTCGATGGGAAACTCGCGCCGGTCGGTATCATCATCGTGTCGAAACTGTCGAACGAACGCCCTGACCGGCCGCGCAACGCCCCGCTTTGTCCGACGCATGCTGCCGCCGGATCACCGTACAGGATCGGAACATGACCGAACTCGAATTCCAGTCCCTCGCCAACGAGGGTTTCAATCGCATTCCGCTGATCGCCGAAGCGCTCGCCGACCTCGAAACGCCGCTATCGCTGTACCTGAAGCTCGCGCAGAGCGAGCGTAACGGCGCCAACTCGTTCCTGCTGGAATCGGTGGTGGGTGGCGAACGCTTCGGCCGCTATTCGTTCATCGGCTTGCCGGCGCGTACGCTGCTGCGTACCCGGAACGGCGTCTCCGAAGTGGTGCGCGACGGCAAGGTCGTCGAAACGCACGAAGGCGATCCGCTCGAATTCATCCAGCAATTCCAGGGCCGTTTCAAAGTGGCGCAACGCCCTGGGCTGCCGCGTTTCGCGGGCGGTCTGGCCGGTTATTTCGGCTATGACGCGGTGCGTTACATCGAGAAAAAGCTAGCGCACACCGTGCCGCCAGACGATCTGAATCTGCCCGATATCCAGTTGCTGCTGACCGAAGAAGTCGCGGTGATCGACAACCTCGCGGGCAAGCTCTATCTGGTGGTCTACGCCGACCCGACGCAGCCCGAGGCTTACACGAAGGCCAAACAGCGTCTGCGTGAACTGCGTCAGCGTTTGCGCACGACCGTGCAGCCGCCGGTCACCTCGGCCAGCGTGCGCACCGAGACTTACCGCGAATTCGCCAAAGACGATTACCTCGCCGCCGTGCGCAAGGCGAAGGAATACATCGCGGCCGGTGAATTGATGCAAGTGCAGGTCGGCCAACGTCTGACCAAGCCGTTCCGCGACAACCCGCTCTCGCTGTACCGCGCGCTACGTTCGCTGAATCCGTCGCCGTATATGTATTACTACAACTTCGGCGACTTCCATGTCGTGGGGGCATCGCCGGAAATTCTGGTGCGCCAGGAAAAGCGCGGCGAGGACCGTATCGTCACGATCCGGCCGCTCGCCGGCACGCGTCCGCGCGGCAACACGCCTGAACGCGACGCGGAACTCGCCACCGAACTGCTGAACGACCCGAAGGAAGTCGCCGAGCACGTCATGTTGATCGACCTCGCGCGTAACGACGTGGGCCGCATCGCGCAGATCGGCTCGGTGGTCGTGACCGACAAGATGGCGATCGAGAAATACTCGCACGTGCAGCACATCGTGAGTTCGGTCGAAGGCAAGCTGAAGCCCGGCATCACCAATTTCGACGTGTTGCGCGCCACCTTCCCGGCCGGCACGTTGTCGGGCGCGCCGAAGGTGCGCGCGATGGAACTGATCGACGAGCTGGAGCCCGTCAAACGCGGCCTGTACGGCGGAGCGGTCGGCTACCTGTCGTTCACCGGCGAAATGGATCTCGCCATCACGATCCGCACCGGCGTGATCGCGAACGGCAATCTGTATGTGCAGGCGGCAGCGGGTGTCGTCGCGGATTCGGTGCCCGAATCCGAATGGCAAGAGACCGAGAACAAGGCACGCGCCGTGTTGCGCGCCGCCGAGCAGGTTCAAGACGGCCTCGATAGCGACTTCTGACCGGAGACACACCATGCTGCTAATGATCGACAACTACGACTCGTTCACCTACAACCTGGTGCAGTACTTCGGCGAACTCGGCGAAGACGTGCGCACCTACCGCAACGACGAAATCACGCTGGACGAAATCGCGAAGCTCAACCCTGAGCGCATCTGCCTGTCGCCCGGCCCGAGCAATCCGCAACACGCCGGCATTACGCTCGACGTGCTGCGCGAATTCGCCGGCAAGACGCCGATTCTCGGTGTGTGCCTCGGCCACCAGGCGATCGGCGAAGCGTTCGGCGGTCGCGTGGTGCGCGCGCAGACCATCATGCACGGCAAGGTCAGCACGATCGAAACCGATTGCAAAGGCGTGTTCGCCGACCTGCCGAAGCACTTCGTGGTGACCCGCTACCACTCGCTCGCGATCGAACGCGAATCGCTGCCCGACTGCCTCGAAGTGTCGGCATGGACCGAAGACGGCGAGATCATGGGCGTGCGTCACAAGGAACTGGCGGTGGAAGGCGTGCAATTCCATCCGGAATCGATCCTGTCCGAACACGGCCACGCACTGCTCGAGAACTTCGTGAAGCAGTCGAAACTCGCGTCCGCTCAACGCGCCTGATGAAGAGAGACGAAATCATGTCGATTACGCCCCAGGAAGCGCTGCAACGAACCATCGAGCACCGCGAGATTTTCCACGACGAAATGCTGCACCTGATGCGCCTCATCATGCGCGGCGAGCTGTCGCCAGTGATGTCGGCGGCAATCATTACCGGCTTGCGCGTCAAAAAAGAGACCATCGGCGAAATCACCGCGGCCGCTACGGTGATGCGTGAATTTGCCCGGCACGTCGACGTGCCGGACAACTCGAACTTCGTCGATATCGTCGGGACCGGCGGCGACGGCTCGCAAACCTTCAATATTTCCACGGCGACCATGTTCGTGACGGCCGCGGCCGGTGCGAAGGTCGCGAAGCACGGCGGACGCGGCGTGTCGAGCAAGTCGGGCAGCGCAGACGTGCTCGAAGCGCTCGGCGTGAATATCGATCTGCAGCCGGAACAGGTGGCGGCGTCGATCGCGGAAACCGGCATGGGCTTCATGTTCGCGCCGAACCATCATCCGGCCATGAAGAACATCGCGCCGGTGCGCCGTGAACTCGGCGTGCGCACGCTGTTCAACATTCTCGGCCCGCTGACCAATCCGGCCGGCGCGCCGAATCAGTTGATGGGCGTGTTCCACGGCGACCTGGTCGGGATTCAGGTGCGAGTGATGCAGCGCCTCGGCGCGAAGCACGTGCTGGTGGTGTACGGCATGGACGGCATGGACGAGGTCTCGCTCGGCGCGGCGACGCAGGTCGGCGAGTTGCGCGACGGCCAGATCCACGAGTACGAGATTCATCCGGAAGACTTCGGCCTGCAGATGGTGTCGAACCGCACGCTGAAAGTGGCGGACGCGACCGAATCGAAAGCGATGCTGCTCGAAGCGCTCGACAACACGCCGGGCGTCGCGCGCGAAATCGTCACGCTGAACGCGGGCACGGCGCTGTATGCGGCGAACGTGGCGGCGTCGATCGCAGACGGCATTCAGTTGGCACGCGAAGCGATCGCGAGCGGCAAGGCTCGTGCGAAGGTCGACGATCTGATCCGCTTTACCCAGCAATTCAAGCACTAATCACGTAGCGAGACACAGATGAGCGACATTCTCGACCAGATCATCGCGATCAAACGCGAAGAAGTCCGCGCGGCGCAGCAAAGCGCGTCGCTCGAAGAACTGCGCCTCGAAGCGGCGTCGCGCGATATTCGCGATTTCGTCGGCGCATTGCGCGCGAAACACACGGCGGGCCTCGCCGCAGTGATCGCCGAAGTGAAGAAGGCGAGCCCGTCGAAAGGCGTGCTGCGCGAACACTTCGTGCCCGCCGAGATCGCGCGTTCTTACGAACAGCACGGCGCGGCGTGTCTGTCGGTGCTGACCGACGTGCAGTTCTTCAAGGGCAGCGTCGCGTATCTGGAAGAAGCGCGCGCGGCCTGCAAACTCCCGGTGTTGCGCAAAGACTTCATCGTCGATCCGTATCAGATCGTCGAGGCCCGCGCGATGGGTGCCGACGCGATCCTGCTGATCGCCGCCGCGCTCGAAACGTCGCAGATGCAAGACCTCGAAGCGCTCGCGCATTCGCTGAATCTGGCCGTGCTGGTCGAAGTGCACGACAGCCGTGAACTGATGGAAGCACTCACGCTGAAAACGCCGCTGATCGGTATCAACAACCGCAATCTGCGCACGTTCGAAACGTCGATCGAGACGACCATCGGCATGCTCGAAGCGATTCCGGACGACCGGATCGTCGTCACCGAGTCGGGCATTCTGTCGCGCGTCGACGTCGAACGGCTGCGCGCGATGGACGTGCACACGTTCCTCGTCGGCGAGGCGTTCATGCGCGCGGAAGAGCCGGGCGTCGAACTGGCGCGGATGTTTTTCTGAGCGCCAACGTCGACACGCGGCAAGGCGGTACACGGAGCAAAGCAGATCATGGGCATGGAACGCGAAATCAAGCTGGCGCTGCCGGCTGACCAGGTGCGGGCGGCGACGCAGTGGTTTGTCGCACGTACAGGTGCGGAAGGGCGCGATGTCAGGCTGGCGAATATTTACTTCGATACGCCGGCGCTGACGTTGGCGAAGTCGAAAAGCGCGCTGCGTTTGCGTCACACGCCGGACGGCTGGCTGCAAACCTTCAAGACAGTGGGCGAAGCGAAGGACGGTTTGCATAGCCGGCACGAGTGGGAAATGCCGGTGGCGGGCGAAAAGCTCGAGATCGACACGTTACTGCGCGAGTGCGATGAGCCGAGCGCGGCTGAAGCTTTGCGTCAGGCCGCGCCGGAGCTGGTCGAACTGTTCCGCACGGACTTCACGCGCACGCTGTGGAATATCGAGCTGAACGATGCGACGGTCGAAGCCGCGATCGATCAAGGCGACGTGATCGCCGAAGTGAACGGTGAAGCACGTCGCGCGCCGATTTCCGAGGTCGAACTCGAACTGAAGTCCGGCGACGAAGCCGCTTTGCATGCGCTAGCGGCGGAACTTGGGACAGCCGTCGCGGGGCTGGCGCCGGATAACGTCAGCAAAGCGCAGCGCGGGTATCAACTGCGAGCGGGTTGAATGGCGGCAAGCGCAGCAACGCGGCACGCACTAACCATACGGATTGATGAACGCGCGACGTCGCGCACACCTCAGCGCCTGGCACGCGCCGTCCGCGCTTCACCGCCGCACCTTGAGCAACACCGCGTTTGCTGCGACACTTCCCCGCCATGACCTCCGCTTCCCGTACCCGCTCCGATTCGTCGCAGGCTTCGCTTTTCGGCGACGCCGCGCCCTCTCCCGCCGACGCACTGACCAACCCGGTTTCGCCTTCAACGGCTAGCGCACCGCCGGCCCTTGAAGCCCAATTCGCCGCGCTGCCCCCGGCATGGCGCACACATCTCAAGCCGTTCGTCGAAAGCGACGCTTACGCACCGCTGTGCCGTTTCGTCGACGGTGAACGCGCGGCCGGCAAGACCGTGTATCCCGCCGACGTATTCCGCGCGTTGCGCCTGACGAGCCCCGACGAAGTGAAAGTCGTGATCCTCGGCCAGGACCCGTATCACGGCGAAGACCGCGGCACGCCGCAAGCGCATGGGCTGGCGTTTTCGGTAGCGCCGAACGTGCGTACGCCGCCGTCGCTGCGCAACATCTTCAAGGAAATTGCCGCGAGCCTTGGCCACGACACGCCGCGCCACGGCTGTCTCGACACGTGGGCCAAACAGGGCGTGCTGCTGCTGAACACGGTGCTGACGGTCGAGCGCGACGCCGCGGCGAGCCACGCGAAACGCGGCTGGGAAAAGTGTACGGACACGCTGATCCACGAACTCGCCATGCGTCATGACGGCCTGGTGTTCATGCTGTGGGGCGCGCACGCGCAAGCGAAGCGCGCGCTGCTTGGCGGCAAGTCGCACTATGTGCTGGAAGCGCCGCATCCGTCGCCGCTATCGGCGCATCGCGGCTTTCTCGGCTGCGGGCATTTTGCGAAGGCGAATGAGTATCTCGCGCAACACGGCCGCGCAACGATCGACTGGCGCTTGCCGGACGAAGCGCAGATGCTGGCGTAAGCGCAATACGTCCAGGCGCGCATCGGCGAGTCAGTGCATCGGCGCATCGGCGCACGAACCAGAAAAGCAAAAACGCCACGGGTTTCAAACCCGTGGCGTTTCTCGTTGCATCGTTACATCGCGCACTGCACCGCGATGCGCGCATGTTCAAACCGGCGCGTCAATCCTTCCATCGACCTTCTTACGCAGCGGCAATCGCTTCGCGCGCCGAAACCAGCGCGGCGGTCGCTGCGTCCGGGCCCATGTTCAGGCCTTCGGCGTAGATGAAGTTCACGTCGGTCATGCCGAGGAAACCCAGGAAAGCCTTCAGATACGGCGTCTGGCTGTCGTTCGGCGTGCCCAGATACTTGCCGCCGCGGGCCGACACGACGTGGACCTTCTTGCCCTTCACGAGACCTTCCGGACCGTTCGCCGTGTACTGGAACGTGATGCCGGCGCGTGCGATGAAGTCGAAGTACGTCTTGAGCTGCGACGAGATACCGAAGTTGTACATCGGTGCGCCGATCACGACGATGTCGGCGGCTTGCAGTTCGGCGATCAGCGCTTCGCTGCGTGCGGCGATTTCGGCCTGCTCGGCGTTGCGTTGGTCAGCCGGCGTGAAGAACGCGCCGAGGACGGCGTCGTCCAGGTGCGGCAGCGGCTCAGCTTGCAGATTGCGGACGACGACTTGCGCGCCCGGATTCGATTGTTGCAGCTTGGCGGTCAGTTCGTTGACGAGAAGCGTCGAGTTCGCGCCTTGCGAACGGGCTGCCGAGTTGATTTGCAGGATCGTGGTCATGTGGGTGACTCCAGTAGGGGCGCGCAGTTTTGCGCGAGTGGAGTCATTGTGTTTTTTTACCGTCCCGAGAAAAAGCCATCCAGCAGCGACGGATTGTTGCATTGGTAGAACAATCCGCCGCTCTCGACCGTCGATTAATAGCGCCGACGATTACGATCAGCTTGCAAGCCAGCGCTCGCGGGCCTTGCGCGCGGCGGTCCCCTTGTCGCTGACCGCGAGCTTGTAGCGTGCCGGCTCAGGCCCGTCCAGCTTGACTTGCGTGGTGCGCAGTTCGTCGCGGCGGAACGCATGGATCTCGACTTTCGCGCCCGACTGATAGCGTGCCAGCAGGCCGTCAAGATTCGAGCCGGTCACGCGCAGGCCGTCGAGCGCGATCAGCACGTCGCCGGCCGAGAGCCCTGCTTTCTGCGCGGCGCTGCCTTCATGCACGGCCGCCAGCGTGCAATCCGCGCCGCCGCGCAAACGCGCGCCGAGCGACGGCCGGGAGCTCTTGTCGAATTCAGGCGCAAGCGTGACGCCGAACGGCGCGAGCAGCGTTTCGAGCGGCAAATCGCGCGTGCCATGCACGGCCTCGGCGAACAGCTCGCCGAGTTGCGCGCCGGTTGCTTCCGCGAACAGCGCTTCGACCTCGCTTTCTTCCACGCCGACAGGCTTGCCGCGATAAAAATCGCGGCCGAAACGTTGCCACAGCAGACGCATCACGTCGTCGAGCGATTTGCGGTTGTTGGTCTGCGCGCGGATCGTCAGATCGAACGCGAGCGCGACCAGCGAGCCCTTGGTGTAATAGCTGACGATCGCGTTCGGCGCATTCTCGTCCTGACGGTAGTACTTGACCCACGCGTCGAACGAGCTCTCAGCGACGGTCTGCTTCAGGCGGCCGCTGCCGCGCAGCACACCGCCAACCACCTTGCCGAGCAGGCCGAAATAGTCGTCCGGCGAAATCAGCCCGCTGCGCACGAGGATCAGATCGTCGTAGTAAGACGTGAAGCCCTCGAACAGCCACAGCAACGACGTGGTGTTCTCCTCGTTCAGGTCGTACGGTGCGAACACCGCCGGCTTGATGCGCTTCACGTTCCAGGTGTGGAAATACTCGTGGCTGCACAGGCCGAGGTAGGTTCGGTAGCCTTCGCTGAGCGCGTCGCGTCCTTGCACCGGCAGATCGCCACGATTGCAGATCAGCGCGGTCGAAGCGCGATGCTCCAGCCCACCATAACCATCGGTGACGGCCTGGGTCATGAACACGTAGCGGTCCATCGGCGCTTTCTTCGACTTCGGCTCAAACAACGCGATCTGCGCTTCGCAGATGCGCTTCAGGTCGGCGGACAGTCGCGCCATGTCCAGCCCGATCACGCGGCCGGCGATCACGATGTCGTGCGGCACGCCATGCGCGTCGAAGGTCGCCAACTCGAATTGACCCAGCGTCACCGGATGATCGATCAGCTCGTCGTAGTTTTGCGCGCGATACTCGCCGAAGCCGTAGCGCTTCGTGCCGCGCGCCTCCGGCAACGCGGTCGCGACGCGCCAGTTGCGATACGCGGCGCCGTCCGGCTTCTGGATGTCGACCACGCATTGCGCTTCTTCATGACCGAGCGGCGACAAAAACACGCTGGTGCCGTTGAAGAAACCCGTCGTGTCGTCCAGATGCGCGGCGCGCACCGACAGATCCCATGCATACACCTCGTAGCGCAGCGTCAGCGCGCCTTTGACCGGCGCGGCCTGCCACGTGTGCTTGTCGGTCTTCTCGACGCGCACCTTGCGGCCGGCGTCGTTGACGGCGCGCAGCGTGACGATGTTGCGCGCGAACTCGCGCACCATGTAGCTGCCCGGAATCCACACCGGCAGCATGAAACGCTGGCCGGCCGGATCGGGATCGGCGACGGTCACGGTGACTTCGAACAGGTGGGCGGCGGGTTGCTTGGGAACGATGGTGTAGCGGATCGGCTTCATCGGCGGCGATTAGGAGAGTGTGAGGCGGAGATGTTGGGGCTGAATGTGAAAGGAGGCGCACTACGCGCCTCCTTGCTTCTCTATATGTTCCGAACTGCGTACGGCTCAGTGCACCGCGGACATTTCCTTGTCGAGCCGGTCGGCCGGCACGGCGCCGGGCAGACGGCGGCCGTCGGCGAGGAACACGGTCGGCGTGCCGTCCACGTTCATGGCGTGGCCGAGCGCGAGGTTCTTGTCGATCGCGGCGGTGTCGCAGGTGCCGGCGGCGGTGGGCGCCTGATGATCCTGCATCCACGATTCCCACGCCTTGGCGCGATCCGTCGAGCACCAGATCGACTTCGACTTGGCGGTCGAATCCGGCGACAGCACCGGGTACAGGAACGTGTACACGGTCACGTTATCGATCGATTTGAGCGTGGTTTCGAGCTGCTTGCAGTACGGGCAGTTCGGATCGGAGAACACGGCGATCTTACGCGAGCCGTTGCCCTTCACGACCTTCACCGCGTTCGCGAACGGCAGGCTCGCGAAATCGATCCGGTTGGTTTCCGACAGACGCGCTTCGGTCAGATTCTTGCGGGTCTTCGCGTCGACCATATCGCCGAGCAGCAGGTAGTCGCCGTTCGCGTCGCTATAGACGATCTGCGTGCCGAGGTTGATTTCGTAGATGCCGGCGATCGGCGACTTCGTCACGCTCTTGATCGTCACGTCGGCCAGGCGCGTTTGCAGCGTGGCTTTGAGTTTGTCGGTGGTCTGGTCAGCCTGCGCGGAGCAGCCCAGCGTGATCGCGGCGATGGCAAGCGCAGCGGCCGCCACGCGGAAGGTCTTTTTCATGCTGAATTCCTGGTTTCATTCGCGCTTAGTGCGCGTTTTGCGACGGTTCGGGTCTGACCGGAACGGCGCCCATCCGTTCATGATACCCGTCTCGCCAGCCGCGGCGCGCCGGGCGGGATGCTTCAACCCAGCGCGGCCGACACCAGCCAGCGCTTGATAAACGGTTGCGCGCCGACGAACGCCATGCCGGTATTACGCAGCACCTTGGCGAACGGGCCGGGCGCGGAGAAGAGTTTTTGCAGGCCGTCGGTGGCGATCATCAGTGCGCGAATGTCTTCGCGGCGAGCGCGTTCGTAGCGGCGCAACAGCACCATGTCGCCGAGATCGCGGAACGATTCCTTGCCGGCGACGGTATCGGCGAGCGCCGCGACGTCGCGCAAGCCGAGGTTCATGCCCTGGCCCGCCAGCGGATGAATCAGATGCGCGGCGTCGCCAACCAGCGCGACGCGCGGCGCAACCAGCCGGTCGACCGTTTGCAGCGCGAGCGGGAAGCCTTGCGCGGGCGTCACGCATTCGAGCGCGCCGAACTGGCCGCCTGTTACGCGTTCCACTTCGGCGGCGAGTTGCGCCGGATCGAGCCCGACCAGCTTTTCAGCGTGTTCGGTGCGCGCCGACCAGACCAGCGACACATGGCCGTCCGGCATGGGCAGCAGCGCGACGATCTCGCCGTCCTTGAACCATTGGTAGGCCGTTTCGCCGTGCGGCTTTTCGGCCTTGAAGTTCGCGACGACGCCGGTCTGTTTGTAGTCGCGGCGGTCCATCTTCGAGTTGATCTGCGCGCGCACCCACGAATGCGCACCGTCCGCGCCCACCACCAGATCGGCTTCGAGCACATTGCCGTTGGCGAGACCGACGCTGGCGCCGTCGACGGTAAAGTCCAACGCCTGCGCGCGCGTGTCGATCCAGGTGAGATTCGGCTGGAAGCGCAGCGCCGCATCCAACGCGCGTTCGATCACCGACGACTCGACGATCCACGCCAGTTGCGGCACCGACGCCTGGAATGCGGAGAAATGCAGTTCGGCGTGCGCGTCGCCATAAACGCGCATGTCGTAGACCGGCCCGAGGCGGGCCAGATCGAGCGCCTGCCAGACTCGCAAACGCTCCAGCAGCGCCTGCGAACTCGACGACAACGCGTAGACCCGCGAGTCGAATACGGCGCCGGCCGGCAGCGCCGCGCAGGGCTGCGCGAGCAGCGCCACGCGCAGTCCGCCTTGCGTCAGCGCCAACGCCGCGGTCTTGCCGACGAGCCCGCCGCCGATCACGGCGACATCAAAGGTCTGGTGGTGTGCGTTCATGCGCGCATTATAGCCGCGGGGGTTGCGGGGGACGGATCGAGGCGCGCGGCATGTTGGCGCGGAACAAGGTCCCTGCCGATTAGTGCGCTAGTGCCCTTGCGCGGCGTGTGCCGCATGGGATTCGCGCAACAGCACGAAGTCGCGGTCGGACGACAGCACCCGCCATGCGTTCGACACCAACTCGCGCTTATGGTCACGCTGGTCGCCCCGCACCATGCAGTCTGGGAACACCCGGTCATAGACACGCCACAGCGAATCGAAGTCGTTGGTATCGGCAAAGCCGGCAATACGGCGCTTATCGTCGAGGGTGAGTGCGCTCGTCATACAGTTGACCGTTTGACGGTCGGTTGCGGCCTGCGCCTCATCATAATTAGGCAGCATCCAAACGACGACGCCAGCCGCCAGTGCAATGCCCGCGCCCCATCTCAGCCCTGTTGTTATTTTCATCATGCTCTCTCGGAAAGGGCTCTAGCGGCCCCGGACGGTCATCTTACAATGTTCCGACGAATGGACTTCGCGGGGTTTCCATGGGTTGGCGGCTGTTTCCGTGCACTTCCTGACGTTTCCTGGCGGCCCAGGTTTGCCGCGCCCGTCTTAGGAAGCCGATCCGAACGGGTTACAATTGCGCTTTCCGTGACGAGACTCGCCCGGGATCGTCGAGGCCCTGCCCCGATCCGGTGTCTTGTCCCGCTCCGCAGTGCTCCGCCGCCACGCTCATCGCGAAGGCTTGTCGAATCCCGCACCCAGCGTCGAGCGCATCACGCAACTTACTGAATCACTGAAGGATTTCCATGAGCCTCAAATGCGGCATCGTCGGCCTGCCTAACGTTGGCAAGTCCACCCTGTTCAACGCGCTGACCAAGGCGGGCATCGCCGCCGAAAACTATCCGTTCTGCACGATCGAGCCGAACGTCGGCATTGTCGAAGTGCCGGATGCGCGTCTGAAGGCGCTGGCTGAAATCGTCAAGCCGGAGCGCATCCTGCCGGCGGTGGTGGAGTTCGTCGACATCGCCGGTCTGGTGGCCGGTGCGAGCAAGGGCGAGGGCCTCGGCAACCAGTTTCTCGCGAACATCCGCGAAACCGACGCGATCACGCACGTGGTGCGCTGCTTCGAAGACGACAACGTGATTCACGTCGCGAACAAGGTCGACCCGCTGTCGGACATCGAAGTGATCAACACCGAACTGGCGCTGGCCGACCTCGCCACCGTCGAAAAAGCGCTGTCGCGCTATTCGAAGGCCGCCAAGTCGGGGAATGACAAGGAAGCGATCAAGAACGCCGCGGTGCTCGAAAAAGTCCGCGCGCAGCTCGACCAGGCCAAGCCGGTCCGCGCGCTCGATCTGTCGGACGAAGAAAAAGCCACCATCAAGCCGTTCTGCCTGATCACCGCGAAGCCGACCATGTACGTGGCGAACGTGAAGGACGACGGTTTCGAGAACAACCCGCATCTGGACGCGGTCACGAAGTTCGCGGCAGCGGAAAACGCGCCGGTCGTGGCGGTGTGCGCCGCGATCGAAGCGGAAATCGCCGACCTCGACGAAGCCGACATGACCGTGTTCCTCGCCGACATGGGCATGGAAGAGCCGGGCCTGAACCGCGTGGCCCGCGCGGCGTTCAAGCTGCTAGGTCTGCAGACGTACTTCACGGCCGGCGTGAAGGAAGTGCGCGCATGGACGATTCATATCGGCGACACCGCGCCGCAGGCAGCGGGCGCGATCCACACGGACTTCGAGCGCGGCTTCATTCGCGCGCAGACCATCGCGTTCAATGACTTCATCGCCTTCAAGGGCGAGCAAGGTGCGAAAGAAGCCGGCAAGATGCGCGCTGAAGGCAAGGAATACGTGGTGCACGACGGCGACGTGATGAACTTCCTGTTCAACGTTTAAGGTTCGGCACGCCTGGCAGATCCACCGCGATCTCACCGCCTCGCTAAAGCCCGCGCAAGTTCGTCAAAGCCCGTTAATAGCGGGCTTTTTTCTTTTTCAGCAACGGAGAGTCCAACCATGACCACCAGCGATCTGCTCGAACGGGTGCTTGCGTTCCGCGAGGCCCGCGACTGGAAGCAGTTTCACACGCTACGCAACCTGATCGTGTCGACCAGCATCGAAGCCGGCGAGTTGCTGGAGACGATCCAATGGAAGACCGATTCCGAAGTGGACGCGTTGTTGCTCGATCCGAAGCGCAAAAAGCATCTGGAGCATGAATGCGCGGACGTGTTCATTTACCTGATGCTGGTCGCTCACACGGCGGGCTTCGATCTGGTCGAAGCCGCCATGGAGAAAGTGGCGCTGAATGAAGAACGTTATCCGGTGGAGAAGTCCAAGGGGACGGCGACGAAGTATTCGGATCTCTGACTACGAGCCCCAAAGCCTTAACGGCCGCCCGCCGCCCCAGCCTGCTCACAGCGCAGCGGCAACGTCATGCCATCACGCACTCCCACCATTTTCAAAGGCGAATCCGCCAACACCGCATCGATCCCGAGACATGCGGCCGTCCGATAATCATCCGCGTCGTTCACCGCGATCGCGACGATTCGACCATCGGCCTTCTGCCGGAAACACGCGACGGTGGCCGGCGTCCACAAGGTAGCCTGCACGTCCGACCGCCCCTCTCCCAACGTAAACTTCTCCACCACGGTCAACGCGCGATGCAGTTCGAACGCGCTCATGGCATGGTCGGCCGGCGCGTCCACGCAGCCTTCATTCAACAGCACGCGCACCAGGCGCCCACGCGTTGCATCGCGCGATTCGAATAGTTTTGCCTGCGGATACGCCGCGAAAGTCTGTTGATAATCCGCTTCGGTCGAATAGATCGACACCCGCGACCACGCCTGCTCCTCATCGAGCACGCGTGCCACCGCTTGCGTCTGCGTGCCGGCAGGCAATGCCTTCATATCGAGGATCACCGGCATGGTTCGCGGCACGGCGTGCAATGCGTCACGCAGCGTCGGCACGCCGACAGGACGAGCGCGATACGGATACGCGTCGCCCTGACGGAAGCTCCAAGCGGCGTTCACACGCGCAAGTTCAGCCGCGGTGTAAGCCGACACCGGCCCCTTCGCGTCCGTCAGCGCCGACAGATCCGCCGGCCGATACAGAACCGGCACGCCGTCTTTGCTCAACTGCACCGACAGCCACATCACGTCGGCGCGATGCTCGACCGACAGCCGGATCGCCTCCAGCGTATTTTCCGGCGCGTCGCCGGTGCCGCCGCGATGCGCGATGATTTTTGGCAAAGTCGTAAAGGGCTTCGCGCTGCTCCCAGCAGTACCCGGCGCAAACGCACATCCCGCCAACATGAGACCCAGGATCGAACCACCCACCACCCGCCGCACCCAATCAAGCATCTGGAATCCTGATTAAAAGTCACATGACGCATGCGTGCCGCCCATCGCGCAACGCACGCTCCCATTTCGCCATCCATCATGCCAACGCATCGGCGGCCAGGTCCAGCGACCGTGACTCCGCGTTGACTTCACGCAAAGCGGCATTCAGACGCTCATGTTTCCGTTTCGTGACAGCCGATGTTAAATTGCCGCAGTCGGCGCCCGCCAAAAGCGCGCCACGCTGCCGGCCACCGACGCCGGACTGTCATCGAACACAACTAGAATCGCGCGATTCGCAATCGCGCCCTATCCGATCCGCAAGGATCTTGCATGGGACCAGAGTCAGCGCTAAAGCGCCAACGCTGGTCGACAGGAGACACATCGATGAGTTTCAAGCCGCTGTTCCGTACGCTTTCCGTAGCCGCCGTGTTGAGCGTCGGCGTCAGCCAGGCGGCCCAGGCCGCGACTGAAATCCAGTTCTGGCACGGCATGGAAGCCGCATTGGGCGAACGTCTGAACGATATCGCCAACGCATTCAACGCGTCGCAAAGCGACTACAAGATCGTGCCGGTGTACAAGGGCTCCTACGACCAGACGCTCGCCGCCGGCATCGCCGCGTATCGCGCCGGCAGTGCGCCCGCGATCCTGCAGGTCTACGAAGTCGGTACCGCCACGATGATGCAGGCCAAGAAGGCCGTGATCCCGGTCTCGGACGTGTTCAAGCAGGCCGGCGTGCCGCTCGACGTGAAGGCCTTCGTGCCGACCATCGCCAGCTATTACAGCGACGCGAAGACCGGCGAGCTGATCTCGATGCCGTTCAACAGCTCGACGCCAGTGTTGTACTACAACAAAGACGCCTTCAAGAAAGCGGGCCTCGATCCGAACCAGCCGCCGAAAACCTGGGCCGAACTGCAAACCGACGCGCAGAAGCTGAAAGCGTCGGGCATGGCGTGCGGTTACTCGTCGGGCTGGCAGAGCTGGATTCAACTCGAAAACTACAGCGCGTGGCATGGCGCGCCGTTCGCGACGAAGAACAACGGCTTCGACGGCGCGGATGCGCAGCTCGAATTCAACAAGCCGCTGCAGGTCGCGCACATCCAGTTCCTGCAGAACATGCAGAAGGAAGGCACCTTCACCTATGTCGGCCGCAAGGACGAACCGGTGTCGAAGTTCTATAGCGGCGACTGCGGGATCATCACGAATTCGTCGGGGTCGCTCGCCACCATCAAGAAGTACGCGAAGTTCAATTTCGGCACCGGCATGATGCCGTACGACGCGAGCGTGAAGGGCGCGCCGCAGAATGCGATCATCGGCGGAGCGAGCCTGTGGGTGTTGTCGGGCAAGGATCCGGCAACCTACAAGGGCGTGGCGAAGTTCCTCGCGTATCTGTCGTCGGCGCCGGTTGCCGCGAAGTGGCACCAGGATACCGGCTACCTGCCGGTGACCACCGCCGCGTATCAGTTGACGCAGAAGCAAGGCTTCTACGAGAAGAACCCGGGCAGCGACACCGCGATCAAGCAGATGCTCAACAAGCCGCCGCTGCCGTACACGAAGGGCCTGCGTCTGGGCAACATGCCGCAGATCCGCACCGTGATCGACGAAGAACTCGAACAGGTCTGGGCTGACAAGAAGACGCCGCAACAGGCGCTCGATTCGTCCGTGTCGCGTGGCGATGACCTGCTGCGCCGCTTCGAGAAAGCCGGCAACTAAGTGAGCAACGGGCTCGCGCTCGCCACATAGCACGCGCGAGTCGGGTTCCGGTGCGACCGCACCGGAACCCGCAGTCACCGCGGAACCTTGGGAAGATTCGATGGAAAAGCGCTCCAGCTTCGGCACCAGCCTGCTGCCCTATCTGCTCGTCGCGCCGCAACTCGCGATCACGCTGCTGTTCTTTTTGTGGCCGGCCGGCGAGGCGCTGTGGCAGTCCACGCAGAGTCAGGACGCGTTCGGCACCTCGAGCGAATTCGTCGGGCTCGCGAACTTCAAGCAACTGTTCGCCGATCCGCTTTACCTGTCGTCGTTCTATACGACGCTGATTTTTTGCGCGCTCGTCACCGTGTCGGGGCTCGTGATCTCGCTGCTGCTGGCGGTCTGCGCGGATCGCGTGGTGCGTGGCGCGAAAGTCTATCGAACGCTGCTGATCTGGCCGTATGCGGTCGCGCCCGCGATCGCCGCCGTGCTGTGGTCGTTCCTGTTCAATCCGAGCATCGGCCTCGTCACTTACGCGCTCGCTAAATACGGCATTGTCTGGAATCACGCGTTGAACGCAGGCCAGGCCATGTTTCTGGTCGTGCTGGCTTCCGTCTGGCAGCAGGTCAGTTATAACTTCCTGTTCTTCTACGCCGGCCTGCAGGCGATTCCGCGTTCGCTGATCGAAGCGGCGGCGATCGACGGCGCCGGTCCGGTGCGGCGCTTCTTCGGCATTGCGCTGCCGCTGCTGTCGCCGACCAGCTTCTTCCTGCTGGTGATCAACATCACCTACGCGTTCTTCGACACCTTCCCGGTGATCGATGCGGCCACCGGCGGCGGCCCCGCGCAAGCTACCCGCACGCTGATCTACAAGATCTTCGCCGAAGGCTTCCAGGGACTCGACATCGGCAGTTCCGGCGCGCAATCAGTGATTCTGATGGTGATCGTCGTCGCGCTGACGGTCGTGCAATTCCGCTTTATCGAACGCAAGGTTCAATACTCATGATCGAGAACCGCCGCGGTTTCGACCTCTTCTGCCATGCGGTGCTGCTCGTGGGCGTCGTGCTGGTGGTGTTTCCCGTGTACATCGCGTTCTGCGCGGCGACCATGAGCGAACACGAAGTGTTCAGCGTGCCGCTCTCGCTGATCCCGAGCACGCATCTGTTCGAGAACATCGCGACCGTCTGGTCGCACGGCAGCGGCAATGCGGCCGCACCGTTCGGCCGCATGCTGCTGAACAGCCTCGTCATGGCGCTGGTGATTGCGATCGGCAAGATTTCCGTGTCGATGATCTCCGCGTACGCGATCGTGTTCTTCCGCTTTCCGTTTCGCAATCTCGCGTTCTGGCTGATCTTCATCACGCTGATGCTGCCGGTCGAGGTGCGGATCTTCCCGACCGTGCAGGTCGTCACGTCGATGCATCTGGGCAACACGTATAGCGGCTTGACGCTGCCGCTGATCGCGTCGGCCACCGCGACGTTCCTGTTCCGCCAGTTTTTCATGACGCTGCCGGACGAGTTGATGGAAGCGGCGCGCATCGACGGCGCGGGCGCCATGCGCTTCTTCTGGGACGTGGTCCTGCCGCTGTCGAAGACGAACATGGCGGCGCTCTTCGTGATCACCTTCATTTACGGCTGGAATCAGTATCTGTGGCCGATCCTGATCTCCAGCCAGCAATCGCTGACGACGGCGGTGGTCGGCATCAAGAGCATGATCGCGTCCGGCGACACCGCGACCGAATGGCATCTCGTGATGACCGCGACGCTGCTCGCGATCCTGCCGCCGCTCGCGGTCGTGCTGACGATGCAACGCTGGTTCGTGCGCGGGCTCGTGGATACGGAGAAGTAATTCGCGCTGCTCCGAGCATCGAAACTGACAACACCGAACAACGCCGCGCGCGACGCGGCAAGCAACGAAAGGTTAAAACGGCATGGCTGCACTGACTCTGCAAGGCGTTAAAAAAACCTACGACGGCAAACAGTTCGTGCTGCACGGCATCGACGTGGACGTCGCCGACGGCGAATTCGTCGTGATGGTCGGCCCGTCCGGCTGCGGCAAATCCACCTTGCTGCGGATGGTCGCGGGACTGGAAGGCATCTCCGACGGCAGCATTTCGATCGCCGGCAAGGTGGTCAACAAACTGGAGCCGAAAGACCGCAACATCGCGATGGTGTTCCAGAACTACGCGCTGTACCCGCATATGAGCGTGGCCGAAAACATGGGCTACGCGCTGAAGATCGCGGGTGTCGAGCGGGCGCAGATCGCGAAGCGCGTGCAGGCCGCCGCGCAGATTCTCGAACTCGAACCCTTGCTGCAACGCAAGCCGCGCGAACTGTCGGGCGGCCAGCGTCAACGGGTGGCGATGGGCCGCGCGATCGTGCGCGAACCCGCGGTGTTTCTGTTCGACGAACCGCTGTCGAACCTCGACGCGCGTTTGCGCGTGCAGATGCGGCTCGAAATCCAGCGGCTGCATGCGCGCCTCGCCACGACAAGCCTGTACGTGACGCACGATCAGATCGAAGCGATGACGCTGGCGCAACGCGTGATCGTGATGAACAAGGGCCACGCCGAACAGATCGGCGCGCCGACCGAAGTCTACGAGCGGCCGGCCACGGTGTTCGTCGCGAGCTTTATCGGTTCGCCGGGGATGAATCTGCTCGACGGCCGGGTGTCGGACGACGGCTCAAGTTTCGAAGTGGCCGGCAATGGCTCGACGCTGCCGCTGACGGACGTGCCGTCGATCGGCCGCGAAGTCGCGGCGGGACGCGAATGGACGCTGGGCATCCGGCCGGAGCACATGACGCCGGGCGCCGCGAATGCCGCGCACGCCACGCTCACGGTCGATTCCTGCGAACTGCTCGGCGCGGACAATCTCGCGCACGGCCGCTGGGGCAAGCACGATGTCACGGTGCGCTTGCCGCATGCGCATCGGCCCGGGGCGGGCGAAGCGCTGCAAGTGGCGCTGCCCGCGCAGCATCTGCATTTCTTCGATCCGGCGACGGGACGGCGCGCGAACTGAGCAAACCTCGGTTTGCTGCAAGCACGGTCGTGCCCGAAGGCGCGAGCGTACGTTGCCGCGACGGCACCTACAGTTTCAGCCGGCATCGCAGCGGCACCTGTTCGCGGCACGGCGGCGTGGCCGACTGGCTCTAAGCGTCCGAAGCGACCCTGGCCGAACGGACAGCCCCTGCCGTCCCGCCCATCCGCCGAAGTACAATGCCACCTGAAGAACCCGCCCGTGCACGGGGCGTCGCGCGTTGACATCGCGTTCGATGCCGCGCCGGCCGGCGCCGGGCGCTCTGCCCGGCCACAACACCGATTACCCATCCACCCCACGACCGCCCGCCCCTCTGCGGCCGGCGTCGTCAACGTCAATTGCGAACAAATGGCCCAATACGTCTTCACCATGAACCGGGTCGGCAAGATCGTGCCGCCCAAGCGTCAAATCCTGAAGGACATCTCGCTGTCGTTTTTCCCCGGCGCGAAGATCGGCCTGCTCGGCCTGAACGGCTCGGGCAAGTCGACGCTGATCCGCATCATGGCCGGTGTGGATAAGGACATCGAGGGCGAAGCCACGCCCATGCCGAACCTGAACATCGGCTATCTGCCGCAGGAACCGCAACTGGACCCGAACAAGACGGTGCGTGAAGCCGTCGAGGAAGGCCTCGGCGACGTGTTCAACGCGCAGAAGAAGCTCGACGAAATCTACGCGGCCTACGCGGAAGAAGACGCCGACTTCGACGCGCTCGCCGCCGAACAGGCCAAGTACGAAGCGATCCTCGCCACGTCAGACGGCAACGCGGAACAGCAGATCGAAATCGCCGCCGACGCACTGCGGCTGCCGGCGTGGGACGCCAAAATCGAGCATCTGTCGGGCGGTGAAAAGCGCCGCGTCGCACTGTGCAAGCTGCTGCTCGAAAAGCCGGACATGCTGCTGCTCGATGAGCCGACCAACCACCTGGACGCGGAATCGGTCGACTGGCTCGAACAGTTCCTGACGCGCTTCCCGGGCACCGTGGTCGCCGTTACCCACGACCGCTACTTCCTGGATAACGCCGCCGAGTGGATTCTCGAACTCGACCGCGGTCACGGCATTCCGTGGAAGGGCAACTACAGCAGTTGGCTCGACCAGAAGGAAGAACGCCTGAAGCAGGAAGAGTCGTCGGAATCGGCGCGCCAGAAGGCGATCAAGAAGGAACTGGAGTGGGTCCGTCAGAACCCGAAGGGCCGTCAGGCCAAGTCGAAGGCGCGTATCGCCCGCTTCGAGGAACTGAACAGCCAGGACTACCAGAAGCGCAATGAAACCTCGGAAATCTTCATCCCGGTCGGCGATCGCCTCGGCAATGAAGTGATCGAGTTCAAGGGCGTCAGCAAGTCGTACGGCGACCGTCTGCTGCTCGATAACGTCAGCTTCAAGATTCCGGCGGGCGCGATTGTCGGCATCATCGGCCCGAACGGCGCCGGCAAGTCGACGTTGTTCCGCATGCTGACCGGCCGCGAACAGCCGGATTCGGGCGAGATCGTGCAAGGCCCGACCGTCAAGCTGGCGTACGTGGACCAGAGCCGCGACGCGCTGGACGGCTCGAAGACCGTGTTCGACGAAATCGCCGGCGGTGCGGACGTGCTGACGGTGGGCAAGTACGAAACGCCGTCGCGTGCTTATATCGGCCGCTTCAACTTTAAGGGCGGCGACCAGCAGAAGCTGGTCGGCAACCTGTCGGGCGGTGAGCGCGGTCGTCTGCATCTGGCCAAGACGCTGATCGCGGGCGGCAACGTGCTGCTGCTGGACGAGCCGTCGAACGACCTGGACGTCGAAACGCTGCGCGCGCTGGAAGACGCGTTGCTCGAGTTCGCGGGCTCGGTAATGGTGATCTCGCACGATCGCTGGTTCCTCGACCGGATCGCGACGCACATTCTCGCGTTCGAAGGCGATTCGCAAATCACGTTCTTCGACGGTAACTACCAGGAATACGAAGCGGACAAGCGCGCGCGTCTCGGCGAAGAAGCCGCTCGACCGAGGCGTCTGCGTTACAAGCCGATCGCACGATAAGGCGTTGGGTTGGCGGGCGGTTCGTTGAGCAGACGGTCCGCCTGGTTGATCCTCTTGTTTTGTCGAGCACGGGGCCGCAAGGCACACGCATTGCGTGCCACCAGCAGCGCGAGGCCAACGCGTTCAAAAGCCGGCCATAGCCACACCGCGCAGCGCGGTGACGAGGAGGCAATTAGCATGGCAATGTCGAAGGGCAAGCGCTGGATCGTTGCCGTGGGCGGCGTGCTGCTGGTGCTGATCGTCGTCGCGATCGGCGCGTTGCAATTCGCGCAGCGCGAAGTGAAGGCGCGAGTGGTCGCGGCGCTTGGCCCTTTAGGTAGCGCCGACAGTATCGACGTCGGCCTCACCTCGGTTCATCTGACCAACGTCGTCCTCAAGGCACCGCCCGGCTGGCCCGCCGGCGACCCGCTCCGAGCGGACGAAATCACGCTCACACCGGACATTCGCGATCTGATCGCGCGGCGCATGCATTTGCGCAGCGTGGTGGTGCGCGGTTTCGACATAGCCGTGCTGCGCGCGAAAGACGGCACGATCGGTCTGCTGCCGAATCTGCGGCAATCGATAAACCAGGCGGACGATCAGGCCAGCGGTGCGGCCGCGCCCGCGACACCGCGCGAAAAGCTGATCGATCACATCAGCTTCGAACAGGGCAACTTCCACTTCTACGACATGACGGTCGGGCCGCCGGCCTTCAAAGTGACGGTCAGCAACGCCAACGCAACCGTCGACCATTTGCATCTGCCCGCGCTCAGCGAGCCGACCAACGTGAACCTCACCGGCTCGATCAAAGGGCCGGCGCATACCGGCACCGTGTCGTTTAACGGCTGGATCAAGATCGCCAGCAAGGATTCGCAGACCACCAGCGCGCTACGCGGTGTCGATGTCACGATGCTCGATCCCTATCTGCTGAAAAAAGCAGGTGCTAAAGCACAAGTCACGGGCGGTACGGTCGATCTGACGGTGGAGTCGACGGTGCGCAACTATCAGTTGCATGCGCCCGGCACGGTGACGGTCCACAACCTGCAACTCGCCGACAACGGCGACCCGCTCGACACCTTCATGTCGATTCCAACCAAGGTCGCCATTGCCGCGCTCAAAGCGCACAACGGCGACATCACGCTGCATTTCGTATTGGACGGAAATTTGCGCGATCCGAAGTTCTCGGTGCGGGAAGGCATCGTCAAGCGGATCGGCGCGGACTTTGCGAAGACGCTGGGGGTGAGCGTCGAGGGCGTGGCGAAAGGTGCCGGGGAAACCGTGAAAGGTTTGGGGAATGCGCTGAAGAGTCTGCTGGGGCAGTAGCAGCTAGCGATGTAGAGCGGAGGCGAGACGGCTTGCCTGGACTTGCCCGAGCTTTGCTTGGGCCTATCTGGCCTCATCTGGAAACCGGCACGCCTGCTCCGCTCTAAAAGAAACCACGCTTAAACCGGCAAACCCAGTTCGCGCAATTTCGCTTCCGTCTGCTCGGCGCTGGTGTGATGCACACCATGCCAGCCGAGCGCCGTCGCGGCGTCGGCGTTCTTCTGATTGTCGTCGATGAAAACCAGCTCACCGGGCTCGATGCCCGGCATCTGCACATGAATCCGCTCGAGCATGGCCGCAAAGATCGCCGGATCCGGCTTCGCCAGCCCCACCCGCCCCGACACGACGACGTCGCGAAACCGCCGCAGCACCGGGTAATGCTCCCACGCATACGGAAACGTCTCAGCCGACCAGTTGGTCAGCCCGAACAGCGGCACCTCGGCGGCTTCGAGCTTTTCCATTAGCGCCACGCCCTGTTCCAGCACGCCGGCCACCATCTCATGCCAGCGCTCGTAGAACGCGCGGATCAGCGCTTCGTGGTCGGGAAACTTCGCGATCAGTTCGTCCGTGGCCTCGGCGATCGGCTGGCCGCCGTCCTGCCGGATCACCCATTCCATCGAACAGACATGCGTCAGAAACCAGCGGCGCTCGGTTTCGTCAGGAATCAGCTTGCGATACAGATACTCGGGGCTCCAGTCGATCAACACGCCGCCGAAATCGAACACCACCGCCTTGATCGCCATGCACTCTTTCTCCGTACGAACGCCGATCTGCTGCGGCGCTTAGATGGGTTGCGTGCGCAGATCGAGCCACGCCAGGGCGTCGCCGGAAACATGCGGCGACAGGCGCGTGCGCACCGTCTCGTGATACGCGTTGAGCCACGCGCGTTCGTCGTCGCGCAGCAGCGACAGGTCGAGGCAGCGCGTGTCGATCGGGCACAGCGTCAAGGTCTCGAACTTGAGGAAATCGCCGAACTCGGTTTTTTCCGCCGGCACGTTCAGCACGAGGTTTTCGATCCGCACACCCCACTTGCCCGGCCGGTAAATGCCCGGCTCGACCGAGGTGATCATGCCCTCTTCCATGGCGGTCCACGGTTCGGCCGGCGCGTAGTGCGAAATCACTTGCGGGCCTTCGTGCACATTCAGGAAGTAGCCCACGCCGTGGCCGGTGCCGTGACCGTAATCGGCGCCGGCTTCCCAGATCGGCGCACGGGCGATCGCGTCGAGCATCGGCGAACGGATGCCGCGCGGAAATTGCGCGCGCGACAACGCCATCGTGCCTTTCAGCACGATCGTGAAATCGCGCCGTTGCGCCTCGCTGAGCGTGCCGATCGGCACGACGCGGGTGATGTCTGTCGTGCCGCTCAGATACTGCGCGCCCGAATCGATCAGCAGCAAACCGTTGCCTTCGATCACCGCATGCGAAGACTCGGTCGCGCGATAGTGCGGCATCGCGCCGTTCCCGTTGAAGCCCGCGATCGTCGCAAAGCTCAGCGACACGAACCCCGGACGACGCTCACGCGCCGCCGTCAGACGTTCGTCGATGGTCATTTCGGTGAGGGATTCGCCGCTGTCCAGCGCGCTTTCCAGCCACGCGAAAAATTCGGCGAGCGCCGCGCCGTCCTGCTCCATGGTCTCGCGCACATGCTCGGCTTCAGCTTCCGTCTTGCGTGACTTGAAGAACGTGGACGGATTGACCGCCTCGACCACCTTGACCGAGGACGGCACCGATTGCAGCGAACCGTAGGTAATCCGGCGCGGGTCGATCAGCAGCGCGCTGGCGGCTGGCAGCGCTGCCAGCGCCTCGGCCGCCTTCGCATAGGGCTCGACGCTGATGCCGTCGCGCGCCAACGCGTCGGCCAGCGCTTGCGGCACCTTGCCGTCCGACACGAACAGCGACGCGCGGTCCACACCGATCAGCGCATGCGCGACGAACACCGGGTTGTAGCTGACGTCGGCGCCACGCAGATTCAGCAGCCATGCGAGGTCGTCGAGCGTGGAAATGAAGTGCCACTGCGCGCCCTTCTCCGCCATCGCACGACGAATCTGCGCAAGCTTGTCAGCACGCGCGACGCCGGCATGCGGCGCGGCATGTTCAAACACGGCGGCGGCCGGCAGCGACGGACGCTGCGGCCAGATCGTGTCGAACAGATCGACGTCGGTGCGCAGCTTCACGCCACGCGCGCCGAGCGCGAGCGTCAGCGAGCGCGCGGCCGCCACGCCGAGCACCGCGCCGTCCACGCCGACCGTACCGCCGCTCGCAACGTTCTGCGCGAGCCATTCGAAATGCGGCGCGGTCTGCTGGCCGCCGGTCATCTTCATCAACTGAACGGTCGTGCCGGCTAGTTGCGCATTGGCCTGTTCCCAATAGCGGCTATCGGTCCAGACACCGGCAAAATCCGCCGTGACGATCAGCGTGCCCGCCGAGCCGGTGAAACCCGATAGCCATTGCCGGCCTTGCCAGCGCCCCGGTAGATATTCGGAAAGATGCGGATCCGCGGACGGCACGAGATAAGCAGCAACGCCTTCGCGCGCCATTGCGTCACGCAAAGTGGCGAGCCGTTCGGGAATAGAGGATGTTTCGGGAAGTCGGGCGTTCATCAGAGTCACCTGCAAATATTCATCGACGGGAAAGCGAGCCGACCGTCACGGCAACGGCGATCAACGCAACGGCGGTGCAAACCGGCCATTCGAGCGTGTCGCCATCATGAAAGAGACCGGTCACATTGCCGGCCATGAGCGCGACTGCGGCGCCTACCACCCCAGCCAGTAGTGCCATCCACCAACGAGCGCGGCTCGAGCGGCGCAACGGATGCAGCCACCAGCCCGCCAGGCCGATCGCCAATCCCAGGACGACGACACCGGGCCACCCCATTAGCAGCCGACCCCGCGCGATTTCAGATTTGTCTCATGGGCGCAAGGGGCCAGGACAGCTAACATTTTTGTCTCATTAACTATAGAAGTTCAGCACGGCGCTTTCCGCATAGCGGTTGAGTTTAGGGGTCGGTGTGATGTTAGGCAAGCTGTAAGCCTTACGGATATGCCTGGTTCTCGGTCATTGCCACGCTGAAAGCGCGCTATGCGAATCGCCCTGATTGAGCCGGATCTACCGCACGCCAAACTGGTTGGCCGGCTAATTTTCGCCGGCGGCCACGTCTGCTATCACTTCACCGCGAGCGCCGCGTTCCTGCAGCGCGCCGCGGACGACTTTTTCGATCTACTTATCACCGAAAGCTGGGCCGGCGACCACTCCGCCGAAGACGTGATTCCGCGCGCCCGCACTGTCCTGCCGGGCCTGCCGGTGATCGTGCTGATGTCTGCGCCGCGCGAAAGCCAGATCGTCGCGGCGCTGCACGCCGGCGCCGACGACTGCCTCAGCAAACCGGTTCGCGGCCCCGAAATGCTTGCGCGGGTCGACGCCGTACTGCGTCGCGCCGGACTGCGGCGGCCGCTCAACCGGCGGCGCGACGTAATCGGCGGTTATGCGTTCGACACCGCCGCGCTAGCCGTCACATTTCGTAATCTAACAGTCACGCTGACGCCGAAAGAATTCCGCTTTGCGCTGCTGCTGTTCAACAATCTGTCTCGCCCGGTGTCGCGGGCGCATATTCTCGAAACCGTCTGGTCGCGCCGCCGCGACCTGAAGTCGCGGACGGTCGACACACATGCGTCGCGCGTACGCAGTAAATTGCAGTTGCGCCCGGAGCTCGGCTATTGTCTGACGCCGCTTTACGGATACGGCTACCAACTCGACGCGATCCCGCTGGAGACTGCCGTAGAGGCCGCCGTAAAAGTGGGTTGACACGCGTCCAATGTAAGAATCTTGGAAACGCTATAATATTGGGCTAAACCTTAGCTCCCCCAAATGCAGCTTCTAGCGATCGGAATCAATCACCACACTGCGCCTGTCGCCTTGCGCGAACGCGTGGCGTTTCCGCTCGAACAGATCAAGCCCGCACTGGACACCTTCAAGAGCGCCTGGCTCGGCCGTACGGCCCGTACAGCGCCGGAAGCGGCGATTCTGTCCACCTGTAATCGCACCGAGCTTTATTGCGTCACCGACGACCAGGCCGCGCGCGAAGCCGCGATCCAATGGCTGTCGAAATACCATAACCTGCCCATCGACGAACTCGCGCCGCACGTCTACGCGTTGCCGCAGTCGGAGGCCGTGCGCCACGCGTTCCGCGTCGCGTCGGGTCTCGATTCGATGGTGTTGGGCGAAACGCAAATCGTCGGACAAATGAAGGACGCGGTGCGCACCGCCTCCGAAGCCGGCGCACTCGGCACGTATCTGAACCAGTTGTTCCAGCGCACCTTCGCCGTCGCGAAAGAAGTGCGCAGCACCACCGAAATCGGCGCGCAGTCGGTTTCGATGGCCGCGGCCGCCGTGCGGCTCGCGCAACGCATTTTCGACAAGGTTTCGAACCAGCGCGTGCTGTTCATCGGCGCGGGCGAAATGATCGAGCTGTGCGCCACGCACTTCGCCGCGCAGCAGCCGCGTGAACTGGTGGTCGCGAACCGTACGGCCGAACGCGGTACGCGGCTCGCCGAGCGCTTTAACGGCCGCGCTATTCCGCTGTCGGAACTGCCCACTCGCATGCACGAATTCGACATCATCGTGTCGTGCACGGCGTCCACCTTGCCGATCATCGGTCTGGGCGCGGTTGAGCGGGCGGTGAAAGCGCGTCGTCACCGGCCGATTTTCATGGTCGATCTGGCGGTTCCGCGCGACATCGAACCCGAAGTCGGCAAGCTCGAAGACGTGTTTCTGTACACCGTCGACGACCTCGGCGCGATCGTCCGCGAAGGCAATGCCTCGCGTCAGGCCGCGGTCGCGCAAGCCGAAGCCATCATCGAAACGCGCGTGCAGAACTTCATGCAGTGGCTCGACGCGCGCAGCATCGTGCCGGTGATCCGCCATATGCACACGCAGGCCGACGTGCTGCGCCGTGCCGAAGTCGAACGTGCGCAGAAAATGCTCGCGCGCGGCGACGATCCGGCTGCGGTGCTCGAAGCGCTGTCGCAGGCGCTCACCAACAAGCTGATCCACGGGCCCACGCACGCGCTCAATCGCGCGAGCAGCGAAAACCGTGACACGCTCATCGAATTGATGAGCGGTTTCTACAAACACTCCGGTTCCACGGAGCGTTAGCGGCGCAGCCTCCGCCGCGCGGTCCGCGCCACCCACGGTGGCCCGCGACGTGCTTCTGACCAGGGCATCAGCCCATTTCCCTAGTCGCCGTCTTTTCCGGAGCCCGCTCCGAACCCCGTCCGATGAAAACGAGCATGCAACGCAAGCTCGACCAGCTCACTACCCGACTGGCCGAACTGAACGACCTGTTGAGCCGCGAGGACATCACCTCGAATCTCGATCAATACCGCAAGCTCACACGCGAGCACGCGGAGCTGGGCCCCTTGGTCGAGCATTACGCGCTGTGGCGGCAGGCCATGAACGACGCGGAGACCGCGCAGGAACTGCTGACGGACGCGTCGATGCGCGACTTCGCCGAAGAAGAAATCCGCGCGGCGCGCGAGCGGATGGAGAAGCTCGGCGCGGAGCTGCAAAAAATGCTGCTGCCGAAGGATCCGAACGACGACCGCAATATCTACGTCGAAATCCGTGCGGGCACCGGCGGCGACGAATCCGCGTTGTTCGCGGGCGATCTGCTGCGTATGTACCTGCGCTATGCCGAGCGCAACCGCTGGCAGGTCGAGATGATGTCGGCCAGCGAATCGGATCTGGGCGGCTATAAGGAAGTGATCGTGCGGATCGCCGGCGAAGCCGCGTATTCAAAGCTCAAGTTCGAGTCGGGCGGTCACCGCGTGCAGCGCGTGCCGGCCACCGAAACGCAAGGGCGCATCCACACGTCGGCGTGCACGGTCGCGGTCATGCCGGAAGCGGATGAAATCGGCGAAGTCGAAATCAACCCGGCCGATCTGCGGATCGACACGTTCCGGGCGTCGGGCGCGGGCGGGCAGCACATCAACAAGACCGATTCGGCCGTGCGTGTCACGCACTTGCCGACCGGCATCGTCGTCGAATGTCAGGACGACCGTTCGCAGCACAAGAACAAGGATCGCGCGCTGAAGGTGCTGGCCGCGCGCATCAAGGACAAGCAGTCGCAAGAACAGCACGCGAAGGAAGCCGCCACGCGCAAGAGCCTGATCGGCTCGGGCGACCGCTCGGAGCGGATTCGCACGTATAACTTCCCGCAAGGGCGCATGACCGATCACCGGATCAACCTGACGCTGTATCGCCTTGACGCGCTGATGGACGGCGATCTCGACGAGTTGATCGCAGCGCTCGTCAGCGAACATCAGGCCGAGTTGCTGGCGTCGCTAGGCGATTCGGACTAAAGCGCCGACGATGAATGCCACGCCCGTCACGCCCACCGCGTTGTTGCGCGCGTCGCCGCTGCCGCCGCTCGAAGCGCGGATTCTGCTCACGCACGTGCTCGGCTGGCGTCATACGCAGTTGATCACGCGGAGCGATGAAACGCTCGAGAGCGCTGCAGTCGAGCGTTATCGCGCATTGGAAGCGCGGCGGGTGGCCGGTGAGCCGATCGCGCAACTGGTCGGCGCGCGGGAATTTTTCGGCCTCGATTTCGAAGTCACGCCGGACGTGCTGATTCCGCGGCCTGAAACCGAATTGCTGGTCGAAACCGCCCTGGCGGCAATGGAAGGCCTGTCGCGGCCGCGCGTGCTCGATCTCGGCACCGGCACCGGCGCAATTGCGGTCGCGATCGCGTCGACGCGGCCGGACGCGCAAGTCCACGCGCTGGATCGCTCCGCCGAAGCGCTGGCGGTGGCAACGCGCAACGCCGCGCGTCTCCTGGACGCAAAACGCCCCGGCGGCGCCACGGTTTTAAGCCAAAGCGACTGGTACGCGGCGCTCGACGCCGCGCTGCGTTTTGACGTGATCGTCAGCAACCCGCCGTATATCGCGAGCGGCGATCCGCATCTGGCGGAAGGCGATCTGCGCTTCGAACCGCGCGGCGCACTCACCGACGAAGCCGACGGCCTCAGCGCGATCCGCGCGATCGTCGCCGGCGCGCCCGCGCGCCTCGCCGCCCACGGCGTCTTGTGGATCGAACACGGCTACGATCAGGCCGACGCCGTCCGCGCGCTGCTGACGGCGCAAGGGTTCGCACAAGTGCGCTCGGAGCGCGATCTGGCGGGCATCGAACGAATCAGCGGCGGGCGGTTGCCCGGCTGAATCAGACGTCAAACCCGCCCTCGGACCACGATTCACACAGAAGTCATCCCAAGGTCGAAGCGGTGCTCGGCCGGCTATACCGAAATCCGCTATCATTTCAGCCTATTCCCTACACATCACGGAACCGCAAGGTCAGTCATGGATACGCAACAACGCATCAAGCAAATCGTCGACGAAAACGGCGTCGTCCTCTTCATGAAGGGCACCGCCCAGTTCCCGATGTGCGGTTTTTCCGGCCGCGCCATCCAGATTCTGAAGGCGTGCGGCGTCGCGGAAATCAAAACCGTCAACGTGCTCGAAGACGACGAAGTCCGCCAGGGCATCAAGCAGTTCTCGAACTGGCCGACCATTCCGCAGCTCTACGTGAAGGGCGAATTCGTCGGCGGCTCGGACATCATGATGGAAATGTACGAATCGGGCGAACTGCAGCAACTGTTCGCCGCGGCCTGAACGGCCCCGGTTCGACTGTTCGTTCACGAACTTCACGAGTTCATCTAAGGCGCCGCGAGCCATGGAAACACGCGCTGCGGCGCCCCGCCGGCTGATCGTTGCGATCACCGGCGCAACCGGCGCCATCTACGGTATCCGGTTGCTCGAGACGTTGCGCCGGCTGGGCGGCGTCGAGAGCCATCTGCTGATTTCGAGCGCGGGCTGGCTCAACATCCAGCACGAACTCCAGTTGAGCAAAGAAGACGTGCATCCGCTCGCGGATGTCGTCCATTCGGTGCGCGACGTCGGCGCAAGTATCGCGTCCGGCTCGTTCGCGACCGACGGCATGGTCGTCGCGCCTTGTTCGATGAAGACGCTCGCGAGCGTCGCGCACGGTTTCTCCGACAACCTGATCACCCGCGCCGCCGACGTCACCCTGAAGGAACGCCGCCGGCTCGTGCTGCTGGTGCGCGAAACGCCGTTCAATCTCGCGCACCTGCGCAACATGACCGCGGTCACGGAGATGGGCGGGGTGATCTTCCCGCCGCTGCCGGCGTTCTACAACCAGCCTGCGTCGATCGACGAAATGGTCGATCACACGGTAGCGCGCGTGCTGGATCTGTTCGCGCTGGGGCCGGCTATGTCGCCCGTGTGGCAGGGTTTGCGGGACGCGCAGGACTGACGTCAAGCGCCCCTCATTAACAACACCAGCGACACAATCAATTCCGTTTTCACCCGTTTATCAAACCGCGGTGCGGACCTATATTGATAGCAACCCAACCTTTTCGCCCGCCCTCCCGGCTGCGTTGCTGACATGAACCGCTTGCCTTCGCTTTTCCTTTCCCACGGCGCGCCTACGCTTCCGATCGACCCTTCCCTACCGTCCGCCGAATTCGGTGTGCTGAGCGCGCAGTTGCCGCGTCCGCAAGCCGTGCTGATGCTGTCGGCTCACTGGGGCACGGCACAGCCGGTGGCGAGCACGTCTGCCGCGCCGGAAACCATCCACGATTTCTACGGCTTTCCGCGTCAGTTGTACGAAATCCAGTACCCGGCGCCGGGCGCGCCCGAGGTGGCGCGGCGCGCGGCTGTGCTGCTCGGCGAACATGGCGTGCTTGCCGACACCCAGCCGCACGGGCTCGATCACGGCGCCTGGGTGCCGATGCTGCTGATGTTCCCCGACGCCGACGTGCCCGTCGCACAGTTGTCGATCCAGCCGCATCAGGACGCTGCGCACCATTTCCGCGTCGGCCGCGCGCTGCGCTCGCTGAAGGACGATGGCGTGATGGTGATCGGCTCCGGCCAGATCACGCACAACCTGCGTGCGGCGGATTTCTCCGCGCGTCCGGAAGATGCCGATCCGCGCGTCGCCGAATTCACCGACTGGTTCGAAGACAGACTGGCCGCGCACGACATCGACGCGCTGCTCGACTATCGCCGCCAGGCGCCGCACGCGGTGCTGATGCATCCGACCGACGAGCATCTGCTGCCCGTGTTCGCGGCGCTGGGCGCGGCCGACGACGACTATTCGCTGGCGATTCAATCGCTCGGGACCTACCAGCGTTCGCTTGCAATGACGAATTACGTGTTCGGCAACGCCTGATCGGGCAACGGGCGCGACAGCGGCGCAACGTAGCCAAACGCCCAACCGTCGCGCCAAATCATTACGCCAAATGAAAAGCCCGCCTGAGTCACCTCAGGCGGGCTTTGTTTCGTACCGGACCTAACCAAACCTAACCAACCACCGTCCGGCAAACATCCTTCAGGCCAGCCGCCGCAACTTAATGCGCGCCCATGCCTTCGAGCACTTCGTCATGCTCGTCGCGCTCGTCCAGATATTCCGAACGGTAGCCGCTGTTCACGCCCCAGTAGTAGAACACCAGCGAGAACGCGATGACGACCAGCATGTCCCAGCCGTACGGCAAGACGCCGCGACCGCCGAACTCCTTGCTGCCGATCAGCGACAGGATCGCCATCACCGGCAGGTAGGCCACCAGCCACCAGGCCGCCTTCAGGTCACGGCCCCAGCCGCCGAAGCCCGACTTCGCCTGGAAGTAGAAGTACACCGGCAGCGCCACGACCATCAGCAGAATGATTTCGCCGGTCAGCGGCCACTTGGCCCAGTAGAGGATCAGCGACGCGCAAACGAACGCGAACGGCGCGATCACCTTCATGCCCGGGATATGCAGCGGACGCTCCAGATCCGTCGCCGCCCGGCGCAGCGCCATCAGGCTGATCGGGCCGGTCAGGTACGAGATCACGGTCGCGACCGAAATCACCGCCGCGAGCGAGCTCCAGCCGCGGAAGAAGAACATGAAGATGAACGAGACCAGCAGGTTGAACCACATTGCCTGACGCGGCACGCCGTAGAACGGATGCACGTTGCCGAACATCTTCGGCATCGTGTTATTGCGTTCCATTGCGTAGATCATGCGGCTGGTGGTCGCCATGTAGGTCGTGCCGGTGCCGCTCGGGCTGACGAACGCGTCGACGTACAGCAGGATTGCCAGCCAGTTCAGGTTCAGCGCGATCGCCAGTTCCGCGAACGGCGAAGCGAAGTTGAAGTGGCTCCAGCCCTTCATCACGTCGGCCGGGTTCACCGCGCCGATGTAAGCGATCTGCAGCAGCACGTAGATCACCAGCGCCAGCAGGATCGAACCGATCACCGCGAACGGCACGCTCTTGGCAGGATTGCGCGCTTCACCCGCGAGGTTGATCGGGCTCTGGAAACCGTTGAACGCAAACACGATACCGCTCGTCGACACCGCGGTCAGCACCGCCGACCAGCCGTACGGCGCAAAGCTGCTCGCTTCACCGAAGTTTTCACGATGGAAGCCCGTGAACATCAAACCGAGAATCGTCGCACCGGGAATCAGGAACTTGAAGACCGTGATCGCCGAATTGGCGCGCGCGAAGAGTTTCACGCCCCAGTAGTTCAGCATGAAGTAAATGATCACGAGCGCCGCGGACAGGAATAACCCGTTGTGAGTTAATGACCCGTCCACGAATAGCGCATGCGCCCATGGATACGGCCAGGTACTCATATATTGAATGGAGGCTTCCGCCTCGATTGGAATCACCGAGACAATGGCGATCCAGTTGGCCCACGCGCTGATGAAACCGACCAGCGCGCCATGCGAGTAGCGCGCGTAACGCACCATGCCGCCGGACTCCGGGAACATTGCGCCGAGTTCGGCGTAAGTCAACGCAATCGCGAGAATCACGACCGCACCGATCACCCATGCACAAATGGCAGCCGGGCCGGCAATTTTTGCAGCCTTCCACGCGCCGAACAGCCAGCCCGATCCGATGATCGAACCCAAGCCGGTCAGCAGCAGCGCGACAGGGCCGATGTTCCGTTGTATAGAACTTTTCACGTCTTCTCCTGTGTCGGCCGGAGTGAGTGCTTGAGCACTGACTTCGGACCTATGCAAATTTGCATCCGAACCATACCGGCACCACGTGACGTCGCTTGCAGCGGGACGGGGTGATACGCATGTCGATGCGGCGACGGTCCATTCTAGTCAGGTGCAACCGACGCGCGGCGCGTAGTTTAACGGTTGCACCCTCGCGCTGCAGCCCAACTAAGGGTTCTCCCTGGCAAAAAAATCAGACGTACAGCAAGCTTTGTAAGCAACTTTTACGCCCGTTGCCCGAATGTGTGGAAAGTTGCCAGGAGAGTGTTGACCTTCTCTCAAAATGGCCGTATAAAGTCGGGGCAGGAATTCAAGCGGCGAGTGAATTGGTCTTTCGTAGTTCGCCCATCAACGGTACTCCGGTTGGTCCTATTACCCCTTCCTTGATTTTCATGCACTTTCTGGGCTTCGGCCTTATTTACCATCTTTAGGAACAAGTAATATGGAAACCGGTACCGTCAAGTGGTTCAATGACGCAAAGGGCTTTGGCTTCATCACGCCGGACGGCGGTGGCGAAGATCTGTTCGCGCATTTCTCGGAAATCCGCACGGAAGGCTTCAAGACGCTGCAAGAAAACCAAAAGGTTACGTTTGAAGTGAAGACGGGCCCGAAGGGCAAGCAAGCTGCCGACATCAAGCCGGCGTAAGCTTCACGCTTCCTTCTGGACGCAAAAAAACCCCGCCTCGGCGGGGTTTTTTTATATCTATCCCAACTACTCGCGGTGATTATCTTCGCGGTATGCGATTGATTAGTCGGTTTATCCGAAGAGACGTCGCGCGTGAATACCGAGACCTGTCGCGACACTGGCGAGACGATCGCCGAATACCGGCTTAGCGTCGGGAAATGCCGCCGCCAATGCGCCCGATAGAAACGCCAAGCCCGTCGAACCGCCGGTGAAGTAAATCGCGTCGACGTCGCGCGTCGCAATGCCGGCGGCCTGCACCGTGTCGCGCGCCGCCTGCACGATGCGCTGCGTTTCGTCCTGGCCGGCTTTGATCAGTTGTGCTTCGTCGAACGCGAGGCGCAGATCGTCTTCCACTTCGTCCAGATCGATTACGGTCTCGCCGCCCGCCGCCACGCCGATCTTGGCTTCTTCCGCGTGCGCCGCCAGCGCGTGGCCGAAGCGTTGTTCCACCACGCGCATCAAACGGTCGTGATGCTTGACCTCGGTGAAAAGGTGCCGCATCAGCGAGAGTTCGCTGACGCGCTTCGGTGCGTAGACGGTGTTGATCAGGTGCCAGGTCGCCAGGTCGAAATAGACCCGGTTCGGGATCTCGCGGCCTTCCGGATCGAGCGCCTGATAACCGAGCTCGCGCAGAATCGTCACCAGTTCGACGCGGCGGTCGAAGTCCGTCCCCGCGACGTGCACGCCGTGGTGCGCGAGCACGTCGTCTTTGCGCTCCACGCGGGTCATGCGCTGCGGACCGACGCGTACCAGCGAGAAGTCCGACGTACCGCCGCCAATGTCGGCCACCAGCACGAGCCCCTCTTCCGTCAGATGCGACTCGTAGTCGAACGCGGCCGCGATCGGCTCATACTGGAAGTGGATCTCGCGCAAACCGACCGAACGCGCGGCCGCTTCGAGCTGCTGCTGCGCCATCTGGTCGGCGCGCGGATCGTCGTCGACGAAAAATACCGGGCGGCCCAGCACGGCGCGGCTGATCGGAGCGCCGGTGGTCTTTTCGGCCGAGCGCTTCAGATGGTCGACGAAAATCGCGATCACATCCGTGTACTTGATCGCGGAGCCATCGCCGAGATCGGTCGAATTCTCGGCGAGCGGCGAGCCGAGAATGCTTTTCATGGAACGCATCAACCGGCCGTCGAAACCGTCGATGTAGGCGGCCAGCGCCGCCCGCCCGAACTCGCGGGTGTTTTCATCGGTGTTGAAAAACACCGAAGTGGGCAGCGTCGTATAGGCGCCCTCGACCGGCGCAAGCCTGAGCGCGCCGCCGTCAGGAACGGCAACGGCCGAGTTGGAAGTACCGAAGTCAATCGCGCAATAGTTCATGGCAGGAATCGCCGCTCACGGCTGGCGCGGACAGAAAGGGGAGCGGCTTTGTAACACGAAAGCCCAACCAGCATCAACTGACGCTTGAGGACCGCTCGCATTCACGCGTAAGGGCCGCCCGACGGAACGAATATTGCTGAATTCGACAGGATACGCCGCCAATTTTCGGACTTGAGGAGACTTCGAGCAATGAGCGCGCCGCCTACCGCTGCTGTCCACGAAAAACCCGCCGCCGTCGTCGAGACGGATTTGCCGTCGCGGCTCGACCGCTTGCCGTGGGGACGTTTTCATTCGCTGATCGTCGTCGCGCTAGGCGTGACGTGGCTGCTCGACGGATTGGAGGTAACGCTGGCAGGCGCGGTGGCGAGTGCGTTGAAGTCGAGTCCGTCGTTGCACTTTTCCAACGCTGACGTGGGGCTGGCCGGCAGCGCCTATATCGCCGGCGCGGTGCTCGGCGCGCTTGGCTTCGGCTGGCTGACCGACCGGCTCGGCCGTCGCAAGTTGTTTTTCATCACGTTGGCGCTGTATCTGGCGGCCACGGCCGCGACCGCGCTGTCGTGGAATCTGGCCAGTTTTCTGCTGTTTCGTTTTCTCACCGGCGCCGGGATTGGCGGCGAATATACGGCGATCAATTCGACGATCCAGGAATTCACGCCGGCCCGCGTGCGCGGCTGGACCGATCTCGGCATCAACGGCACGTTCTGGGTGGGCGCGGGGCTCGGCGCGGCCGGCTCGCTGGTGCTGCTCGATCCGCATCTGCTGCCGGCGGACTGGGGTTGGCGCGCGTGCTTCTTTATCGGCGCGGTGTTGGCGCTGGCCATTTTGCCGATGCGCATCTGGGTGCCCGAAAGTCCGCGCTGGCTGCTGACGCACGGCGACGAGCCCGACGCACGCTCGATCGTCGAAGGCATCGAAGCGCGCTTTCGCCACGAGGGGCATGAGCTCGCCGACCACGATCTGACGCGCCTGAAGCTGCGAGCGCGGGACCACACGCCACTGCGCGAGGTATTCCATACCCTCTTCAACGTCCACCGACGGCGGGCGCTGGTCGGCCTCTCCTTGATGACCGCGCAGGCGTTCTTCTACAACGCGATCTTCTTCACCTACGCGCTGGTGCTCACCGATTTCTATCAGGTGCCGGGCGACCACATCGGCTGGTATCTGCTGCCCTTCGCACTCGGCAACTTCCTCGGGCCGCTGCTCCTCGGCCGCCTGTTCGACGTGATCGGACGACGCAAGATGATCGCCGCGACTTACGGCCTGTCCGCGATCCTGCTGACGATCAGCGGCTATCTGTTCGAGCAGCATCTGCTAACCGTCGTCACGCAGACGATCGCGTGGATGGTGATTTTCTTCTTCGCGTCGGCGGCGGCGAGTTCGGCTTATCTAACGGTCAGCGAATCGTTTCCGCTTGAAATCCGGGCGCTGGCCATCGCCGTGTTTTACGCCTGCGGCACGGCGCTGGGCGGTATCGCGGGGCCGGCGTTCTTCGGCCGCCTGATCGATACGCATCAGCGTAGCGAAGTGTTCTCGGGCTATCTGGTGGGCTCGGCGCTGATGCTTGCGGCCGCGGTGATTGCTGCGATCTGGGGCGTGGACGCCGAGCGCAAGTCGCTCGAGAGCATTGCCGCGCCGCTATCGAGCGTGGTTGACGAGCAGGACGATTGGAACAACGCGGAATGAAAAACGCGCGGTCAGCGCCGCGCGTTCCTAACTGCCTTCTATCTTCTACGAAAGACGTGATCCCAAATCGTGCCGCCGCTCAGAACGCCTTCTTCCACGCGCCGCCATAGGCGATATCCGCCAACGGCAAGCGCTGACGCACCGACTTTTCGCGTTCGCGCAGCACCGGGTCGAGCTTGTCGACTTCACCGTAATGGCCGAGCGAAATGATCGCGATCACGTCGACGTCGTTCGGCAATTCGAATGCCGTACGGAACGCGCTCGGATCGAAACCGCTCATCTGATGCGCGGCGAGGCCGAGCGCATGCGCCTGCAACACCAGCGCCATGGCGGCCGCGCCCGCGTCGTACGGCGCGCAGCGATTCACTTCGCCCTTGTTGGTCAGCGTGTGCGTGGTCACCGCGATCAGCACCGGCGCCGGCGCATTCCAGCCCTGGTTGAACGGCACCAGCGTGGCGAAAGCCTTCTTGAACGAGACTTCGTCGACGCTGCGATCGAAGACGAGAAAACGCCACGGTTGTGCGTTATACGACGAAGGGGCCCAGCGAGCCGCCTCCAGCACGGCGTGCAGATGCTCGCGGCTCACCGGCTCGCTCGAATACGCGCGCGGGCTCCAGCGGCCTGCAATCAGCTCGTGGATGGCAACTTCGGTAGGGGCGGGTTTGTTGGCCATGCGCTTCTCTCGGTCGAAATTCATGATCGACGGGCAACTGCCCGGGGCCACATAGCATAACCGGGCTTCGACGCGCGTGCTCCAACCTGTACGCAGTTAGTTTTCACGCTGGCTGCAATGCAAAAACGGCCCCGTGGGGCCGTTGCGGTGAGCTGTGCCGACAAGCATTGCCAAGCGCGGTTCGCTGCCGGCTTGCCGCACTGCCCAGCCTCACGCCACCTGCGGTTCCGGCACCTTGGCCGGCCGGTTGATACGCAGCACGATCAGCGCGGCCACGAGACACAGCCCGCCCGAAATCATCGACGCCACCGTGTAAGTCCCGAGGCTCGCGCGCAGCATGCCCGCGCCGAGCGCCGCGAAGGCCGCGCCGAGCTGATGGCCGGCCACGACCCAGCCGAACACCACCGGCGCCGACTCCTTGCCGAAAATGTCCGTGGCGAGACGCACGGTCGGCGGCACGGTCGCGATCCAGTCGAGCCCGTAGAACACGGCGAACAGCGGCAGGCCGAAGAAGTCGATACCAAACGCGTGCGGCAGATAGATCAGCGACAAACCGCGTAGACCGTAATACCAGAACAGCAGCACCCGGCTATTGAAGCGGTCCGACAGCCAGCCCGACAACGTCGTGCCGAACAGATCGAAGATGCCCATCGCGGCGAGCAGCGACGCGCCCTGCACTTCCGTCATGCCGTAGTCGCCGCACATGGCGATCAGGTGTGTGCCGACATAGCCGTTGGTGCTCGCGCCGCAGATGAAAAAACTGAAGAACAGCAGCCAGAAGTCGCGCCGCTTGCTCGCCATGGCGAGCGTGCCGAACGCGATGGCGAGCGGATTCTGTTTGCTGCCGACGGCGGCGATCGGCGCGTCGTGCGCTTCGCCGTACGGGCGCAGCTTCATGTCGGCCGGACGTTCCGGCAGCAGAAACGCGACCAGCGGAATCACGATCGCCGCCGCGATCGCCACGACCCACACGACGTTACGCCAGCCGTGATGCTCGGCAATGGCCGCGAGCATCGGCAGAAACACCAGTTGGCCGGTCGCCGAACTGGCCGTGAGAATGCCCATCACCAGGCCGCGGCGCGTGGTGAACCAGCGCGTCACCACCGTCGCCGACAGCGACAACGCCGCGACGCCCGTCGAGCCGCCGACCATCACGCCCCAGATCAGCACCATCTGCCACGGATGCGTCATCAGCGACGACAGCGCCACGCCCGCCGCCATCGTGCCGAGCGCGGCCAGCAGCGTGGGACGCACGCCGAAACGCTGCATCGCGGCCGCCGCGAACGGGCCCATCAGCCCGTACAGCGCGATATTCACCGAGATCGCGAGCGAGATCGTCGCGCGGCTCCAGCCGAACTGATGCTCGAGCGGCAACATCATCACGCTCGGCGTGGCGCGCGTGCCGGCCGCCGCCAGCAGTACCAGAAACACCACTGCGACCGTCAACCAGCCGTAGTGGAAACGCCCGCCAATCAGTCTCGCTGCCCAGTTCATCGGTTCTCCAGTCGATGCCGGCACCGCAGGCCGCACCGCTCGCATTGTTACGACTTCGGTAAAGGACTTGTGACAGATCTGTCACAATGAGTGTTGCGATATTAGTTACTGACCGGTAACATGTCAAGGCGTCAAATACATCGAGGTGATCATTCATGTCCGATAGCGAAACGCCCAAAGCGGCCGGCACACGACGCGCGCGCAGTGCGCAGACGGCCGGACCGCAAGCGCAGCAGCATCTGCTGCGCGCCGCGGACGAACTGTTCTATCGCGAAGGCGTGCGCACGGTCGGCGTGGACGCGGTGGTCGAGCGGGCGGGCGTCAACAAGATGAGCTTATATCGCCAGTTTTCGTCGAAGGACGATCTGGTGATGGCTTATCTGGAGCGCAAGGACGAGCAGTTCTTCGGCTATGTGGAGAAGAGTTTCGCCAAACATCCCGGCGAGCCGGCCAGACAATTGCAGCAGTATTTCGACGACCTCGCGGTGCGTGCATCAGTCGACGACTATCGCGGCTGTCCGTTCGTCAACGTGTCGGTGGAGTTTCCGGACGTCGCGCATCCGGCGCGGCAGTTCGTGTATGACAACAAGGCCCGGCTGATGGCGCGGCTCACCGGCCTCGCGACCGACGCCGGCGCCGATGATCCGGTGGCGCTGGCCAACGCGCTCGGGTTGATGATCGAAGGCGTGTACGCAGCCAGCCAGACTTATGGGCCGGGGTGCGGGCCGATTCTGGCCGCCCCGAAGGCGGCGGCGCAGTTGATTGCGGCGGCTTGCGGCGCGGCGTCCGCGGGTTGAGGTGGATCGGCATCCGTGCCGATCGGTGCCGTTAGAATGGCGCTTTCTTCTCACGCTCTCCCGCTCTTATTTGCCATGCCGTTGCCCGCCGAATCCCACGACGCCATCATCGCCGCTACTCGCCATTGGTTGACCGAGGCGGTGATCGGACTGAATCTCTGTCCGTTTGCGAAGGCGGTGCATGTGAAAGGCCAGATTCGCTACGCCGTTAGCGACGCTACGGACATGGAAGCGGTTTTGGCCGATCTGGAAACCGAGCTTCAAACCCTGATCGCCGCCGATCCGAACGCCGTGGATACCACGCTGCTGATCGTTCCCAACGCGCTCGGCGATTTTCTCGACTACAACGACTGCCTGTTCTTCGCCGAACGGATGATCAAGCAGCTTCGTCTGGAAGGCGTGATTCAGATCGCCAGCTTCCATCCGTTTTATCAGTTCGAAGGCAGCGAGCCGGACGAGATCGAGAACTATACGAACCGGGCGCCGTATCCGATCTTTCACCTGCTACGTGAAGACAGCATCGAGCGGGCGGTTCAGGCTTTTCCCGACGCGGAAGCCATCTACGAACGCAATCAGGAAACGCTCCGGCGAATCGGCCTGGCCGGCTGGAACGCCCTTCTGAAGCGTTAATCGATGCAGCGGTTCACTCGCAAACCGCTGCGAAATCAGCCGGAAACAAAAAACCGCTCTTTCAGTTCCTCGATCCCCAGCGTTTCCATCACCTCGTTGAGCCGCTCGGCCGGACGCCGTCTCGGCAGATCCTTGTATTGGGCGACGATGAGTTCGTTTTTCATCGAATGCTCCCAGCCGACCAGTTCGGTCACGCTGACCTGATACCCGTGCGCTTCGAGCTGCAAACAGCGCAGCACATTCGTGATCTGACTGCCGAACTCTCGCGTATGCAGCGGATGCCGCCAGATTTCCGTCAGCGCGTTCCCCAGCGACTTACCCTTGTTCTGCTTCAACACCCCGGCCACTTCGGCCTGACAGCACGGCACCACCACGATGTTCTTCGCCTGTTTCTGCAGCGCGAAGCGGATCGCGTCGTCGGTGGCGGTGTTGCAGGCGTGCAGCGCCGTCACGATGTCGATCCGCTCAGGCAAGCGATCGGACGTGATCGACTCCGCCACCGACAGGTTCAGGAACGACATGCCCGTGAAGCCCAGCCGGGTGGCCAGCTCCTCGGACTTGGTGACCAGATCCTCGCGCGTTTCAATGCCGTATATGTGCGAAGCCCCACCCGCGGCATCCTGAAACTCCTTGAAGAAAAGGTCGTACAGAATAAAACCTAGGTATGACTTGCCGGCGCCGTGGTCGACCAGCGTCACCGCCCCCTGATCGTCCTTGCGTTCCTTGAGCAACGGCTCGATGAACTGGAACAGGTGGTAGACCTGCTTGAGCTTGCGGCGGCTGTCCTGATTCATCTTGCCGTCGCGCGTGAGGATGTGGAGCTCCTTCAGCAGCTCGACGGACTGATTGGGACGGATTTCGTGGGTTTTGCTGGACATCTTGGGGGACCGCTTACGGGGAACCGCCATCGATTGCACGGCGAACGTGCGACAGATGACGGAAAAAGGGAAAAGTTGCTGCCAGTTTACCCAAAGTGCCGCTTACTCACCGAAGGGTGGCGCAAATCATGCAAGAAAAGGCAAAAAGCTGGAACGTTTCCTGCTCGATTTACACCGCGCAGGACGTTTCCAGCGTGACGCAAAAGCCGGCTGTCATGGCGTCTCGACCAAGCAGGCAAGGCCGTATCGCCGATAACAACAAGCTGCCGGACGTGGCTTCGATCACGCGAACCGAATGCATGTGGGGAGGACGGTCCCGGAACACGGGCCGAACGTTACGTAACCAGCAGCGCGCCGGGATCTCGACTGGATGCGCGCTCGGATAATAGAAGAGGCAGCAATGGATACGGTACCCAACGGAAACGTCGAACAGAAGTTTCAGGAAATGCTGGCGAAGCTGATCGCCACCCCGGCCTGGTCCGAAAAACAGCAGCTCGAACTGGAGATGGCCCGCGACATCTCCACGGAAATGCTGCGCCTGGCCGAAGTCATGCGCGACGGCAGCGTCGACATGGAAACCTGCCTGATCATGCTCAAGTACGCAAAAGTGCTCGACTTCGTGATGACGACGCTCGCGTCGCGCCGCGATATCAAACCGCAGACGCTGCGGGTCATTTTCAAGCTGGCGGGGTTGAAGGTGGACGAGGCGTATCCCGGCTAAGAGAATAAAAATGCAGCGACCCGCGCGAGCGAGTGGGCAGGAATGCGCCGCTCGCTCGTGCGGGTCGGTCCGGACGCCGGCAATTCAAGCGCGCGGCGCTTCGACCGGTGGCGTGCCTTCATGAAACAGCGTCTTCAGTTGCGTACGCAACTCCGGCGAATCCGTGTGTTGATGGACAGTGACCGCGTGCTGCACGGCGGCGTCGAGCAATTCGCTCTCGGAGTCGGCGGACAGGGCAACGGTGCAATTCATTTCACTCGGGAACTCCCGGCAGTCGATGTATTTGCGGGTCATGGCAGTCTCCTTGATCCAGACGTTCACCTATCCGCCTGCGCGGCGCCCGCGCGAACCATGTCTCTCGCCGCTACGCGGCGGCAAGCGCGGCGTTGGGCGGCAAGTGGGAAGGGCCTTGTTTGACGCGGGAAAGGCGCGAACGGCGCCCAATGGAAGGTGTTTGAAAAGTATAGGTCGTGCGGTCGAATAGCAAAGCGACGGGTACCAATCGAGCCGATCCGGGCACGCCTGAACCCAGCTTTTTCGGCCCGCCCGCTTGCCCGCGTGTTTGCCCAACGCTGCCCGTGGTGTGAAAATAGCGCCCTCCGCGCCACCCGCTTTTCACTGCCGGGCCACGCGCCGCCTTTCCGCTCATCCGCAGGACTGCATGCCCTTTTCCCTTGATTCCGCCCGCGTCGCCGTGATCGGCGGCGGCCCCGCCGGCTTGATGGCCGCCGAGGCGCTCGTCAGCCATGGCGTGCAAGTCGACGTCTACGACGCGATGCCGTCAGTCGGCCGCAAATTCCTGATGGCGGGCAAAGGCGGCATGAACATCACGCATTCCGAGGCGCTCGAGCCGTTTCTCGGCCGCTATGGCGCGCGCCGTCAGGAGATCGCGCCGCTGCTGGATGCGTTCGGTCCCGACGCGCTGCGGGCCTGGCTGAAGGCGCTGGGCGTCGAGACGTTTGTCGGCAGTTCTGGACGCGTTTTTCCCACCGACATGAAAGCCGCGCCAATGCTGCGCGCCTGGCTGCATCGGCTGAGAGAGACGGGGGTGCGTTTTCACATGCGCCATAAGTGGGTGGGTTGGGATACCGAAAACGGCGCTTTAAATGACGCTTCCGGCCGCCCCGCCGCACACACGCTACGGTTCACGACGCCCAACGGCGAGCAACTCGTAACCTGCAATGCGGTCGTCTTCGCGCTCGGCGGCGCAAGCTGGCCGCGCCTCGGGTCCGACGCCGCCTGGGTGCCGCTGATGAGCGCCCGCAACGTGCCGGTGGCGCCGCTGCGCGCCGCGAACTGCGGCTTCGACGCCGACTGGAGCCCCTATCTGCGCGAGCGTTTCGCGGGACAACCGATCAAGTCAGTCGCCATTTCGCTCACCGACGTAGACAAAATTGTCCACTATCGACAAGGTGAAATACTTCTGACCGAAACGGGCCTTGAAGGGAGCCTGATTTACGCGTTGTCGTCGGCGATTCGCGAGCGAATTCTCGCTGACGGCGACGTGACGATCGCGCTGGATCTGGCGCCGGGCTTGACTTTGGAGCGGGTGATCGCCGAAGTCACACGGCCGCGCGGCTCGCGTTCGATGTCGAGCCATCTGCAAGGGCGAATCGGGATTAGCGGGGTCAAACTCGCGCTGTTGCACGAAGTTCTGTCGAAGGAGACATTCGCGGATTCGAACCGGTTGGCGCACGCAATCAAGGCGCTGCCCGTGCGGCTCACGCGCGCTCGGCCGATCGCTGAAGCGATCAGTACAGCGGGGGGGATTCCCTTCGAAACGCTCGACGCGCATCTGATGGTCGAGCAGTTGCCCGGCGCGTTTTGCGCGGGCGAGATGCTTGACTGGGAAGCGCCGACCGGTGGTTATCTTTTGACGGCGTGCTTTGCCAGCGGACGGGTGGCGGGGCGCGGCGCGCTCGCTTACCTTGCGGGGCTCGCTGGGTCGCGCGACGGATGCATCGAACGCACCGCAAACGCCAACTGCGTAACGCTCAAACGAAAACGCCGCGCGTCAGACTAAACCAACACGCGGCGCTCCAACCCATCACACAGCGCTTAGCGCGCCTTCAACCGCCACAACGACGTCAACTCAGCCACACGCGCCGCATGAAGCGCGTCGGTCTCATCGGTCGATTTCGGATGCCGCGGACGAATATCCTCACGTCCCACCACCGTCAGCCCCGCCTTGTCGATTGCTTCGAGCAACCATTCGCGCGAACGCAGCCCGAGATGCTCGGCAAAATCCGACAGGATCAGCCAGCCTTCGCCGCCCGGCGACAGATGCCCGGCCAGCCCATTCAGGAAACCGAGCAGCATACGGCTGTCCGCATCGTAGACGGCATGTTCGAGCGGCGACGCGGGCCGCGCCGGCACCCACGGCGGATTGCAGACCACCAGCGGAGCGCGCCCCTCCGGAAACAGATCGGCCTTCACCACGTCGACCTGCTGGTCATAACCGAGGCGCGTGAGGTTCTCGCGCGCGCAGTCGAGCGCGCGCGGATCCTGATCGGTCGCGACGATTTTCTTCACACCGCGCTTGGCGAGCAACGCGGCCAACACGCCGGTGCCGGTGCCGATATCGAACGCCTTGTTCAACGACGGCAGCGGCGTGCGTGCGACGAGATCCACATATTCGCCACGCACCGGCGAGAACACACCGTAATGCGGATGAATGCGCTCGCTGAGCGCGGGAATCTCGACACCCTTCTTGCGCCACTCGTGCGCGCCGATCAGACCGAGCAATTCGCGCAACGAGACGACCGATGCCTCATCGGTCGGCCCGTAGGTTTCGACGCAGGCCTGCTGCACTTCGGGCGCGCGACGCAGCGGAATGGCGTACGCGGCGTCGAGCGGAATCAGGATCATGCCGAGCGTGCGCGCGCGTTGCGACTGCGCCTGCCGATGCAGGTTGAATGCGTCGACCGGCGTTTCGCCTTGTTTGCGCGGTTTGCGCTCGAGCCGTCGCGTGACGGCCTGCAGCAATTGGCGGGCGTTCTGGAAGTCGCCGTTCCATAGCAGCGCCGTGCCTTCGCATGCAAGGCGGTAAGCCGAGTCGGCGGTCGTGCGGTCGTCGGCGACGACAACGCGTTTGGGCGGCGGCACGGCCGCTTCGGAGCGCCAACGCGCAGTGCGAGGGCCTTCGGCTTCGGGCCAGGTAATGAGTGCGGGGCTGGTCATGGTGAGGTGAGATCGGTGTTGCGGGAGGGACGCGGTGAAAACTCGCGTCGTCGGGGGCGTTGCCCGCCGGAGTACTGGATAGTGATGCCGACTGACTGACGCCCGAATAGTACCTCTGTCATCCGGGTAAGCGGTGCGCTATTCGTTGGTGAACAGGCTTGTCGCCATTACCGGCGAACGGAAAATAGACAAAATAGTCCACAATCGACAAGGTGAAGGAGACAGGGGGATTTTCGACCGCTCGGCGCCTCACCGCTACGCTTGGCAGGCCCGTCTCTTTCACCTGTCGTGGAGTCAGGCCATTACCTCAGAATGCACAGCCAGCAAGGCGCGCGCGGCATTCCAGGCCTCGCCGGCCGCGCCTTTTCGACTGGAGATCTGCACCGCCAACGTGGCGCCGTCGAGCAGCATCACCATGACGGGCGCGAGGATTTTGGCCTTTGCGGACGACACAAGATCCCCCAGCAGTTGCTCGATGAATTGCGTGAGATCTGCTTTCTGTTCGACGCTAATTTCGTGGATGCTGCTGCCTTTGTCGGCAAACTCGGCTGCAGCGTGCGTGAACATGCAGCCCGTGAAGGTCTCGCTGCTAAACCAGTCCTGATGCCAGTCGAACACCCGTTCGAGACGAACGAGCGGTGCATCGGCCTCCTCGACAAAAGCTTTGAGCGACACCGCGCATTGCTCCTGACGCTGCCGCAATACGGCGATCACCAGGTCGGTCTTGGACGGGAAATGCCGGTACATGGTCATTTTCGCCACCCCGGATTCGGCGATGATCCAGTCCACCCCCACGGCGTGGTAACCATGCTTGCTGAACAGCAGCGTTGCGGTATCGAGAATCTGTTGACGCTTATCTGACACGGCGACCTTGGTAATAAATTATGCGTATTGATTATACAAGTGCAGTAACTTGTCTATCTCCGTCGTTTGGGGGTAACCAGGGCTTTCCCGCCAAACAATAGACAGATCCGTATCGCCCAGCTATAGTCGTTCTCAACCTGTGGGAAAGGCCGTACCCACTAGGACCTGAGAGATCGTGCACTGAGGCGCCGCACCACCGCCTCCAAAGCGCCAATTAAAAATAAAGCTTTTGAATTGCCCTCGAGTGGCGGACATGCATTGCGTGCCCGCCACTCGTTTCGTTTACGCGTCCGCGCCAGACGCTGTTTACGAAAACGCCAATAAAAAAACGGGGTTTCTGAATGAACAGAAACCCCGTTTTGTACTTCTGGTGCCGGCTGCAGGACTCGAACCCGCCACCTCATGATTACAAGTCAAGCGCTCTACCTGATGAGCTAAGCCGGCATGAGGGCGTGATTCTACTTCATTTTACGATCTTGAGGCGAGCCCTTCCGCCACCTTTTGAACCATCGTCGTCCGGCTGCGGGCCGTCCGTCGCGGCCTCAGCTTTGGCGGCCACGTCGGCGGCCGAAGTCTCGACCGCGCGCGGTGCGGCCGGCGCTTCGGTTTCGTCCGCCAGTTCCGCGTCCGCACCCGAATCCTGTGCTTCACCGCCCGCCGACTCGACCGGAAACGCCATGCCTTGGCCGTTTTCGCGCGCGTAGATCGCGAGAATATTGGCGATCGGCACCTCGATCTTGTGCGACTTGCCGGAAAAGCGCGCGCTGAACTCGATCCACTCGTTGCCCATCTGCAGCTGGCTGGTCGCCTCGAAGCTGATGTTCAACACGATTTCGTTGTCACGCACGAACTGACGCGGCACGCGCGTCTGATTGTCGACCCGGACCGCGATGTGCGGCGTATAGCCGTTATCCGTGCACCACTCGTACAACGCGCGCAGCAGATAGGGCTTGGTGGAAATCTCTTGCATCAACAGTCCTCTTACCGGATGCGGGGCCGCGCTACGACAGCCGCGCGACGCCCTCACCCTAAAGCCAAACTCAACGACGCATCACCTTTTCCGACGGCGTCAGCGCTTCGATATAAGCCGGGCGGCTGAAAATGCGCTCGGCGTACTTCATCAGCGGTGCTGCGTTCTTCGACAGTTCGATGCCGTAGTGATCCAGACGCCACAGCAACGGCGCGATCGCGACGTCGAGCATCGAGAAATCTTCGCCGAGCATGTACTTGTTCTTCAGGAAGATCGGCGCGAGCTGCGTCAGGCGATCGCGGATCGCGAGACGGGCCTTCTCGTGATTCTTTTCGGCGGCCTTGCCCTTTTCGTTTTCGAGCGTGCCGACGTGAACGAACAGTTCCTTTTCGAAGTTCAGCAGGAACAGACGGGCGCGCGCGCGCTGAACCGGATCGGCCGGCATCAGTTGCGGGTGCGGGAAGCGCTCGTCGATGTACTCGTTGATGATGTTCGATTCGTACAGAATCAGGTCCCGTTCGACGAGAATCGGCACTTGACCATACGGATTCATCACGGCGATGTCTTCCGGCTTGTTAAACAGGTCGACGTCGCGGATTTCGAAGTCCATGCCCTTTTCGAACAACACCAGCCGGCAGCGCTGGCAGAACGGGCTAGTTGTGCCGGAATACAGAACCATCATGTTTACGTTTCCTCAAAAAGCTGAAAGGCCAGCGCACGGAAAAACCGTTCAGCAGGTTTTTCCTGGCGCCGGCCCCACGCCGCGTGACGGCGTGTTTATTTGATATGTTTCCAGTACGCGGCGTTCAGTCGCCAGGCGAAAAAGCTCAGGACGCCGAGGAACATCAGTACCCACACGCCAAGCTGTTTGCGGGTTTTCTGCGTCGGTTCGGACATCCATGACAGGTACGACACGAGGTCGGCCACAGCAGAATCATAATCTACCGGCGACATCGTCCCCGGAGTGACCTGCTGGTAGCCGACAAATTTGTGTACCGTCTCGCCCGTTTTTTCGTCGGTTTCGTCACCGAACTTCGCGGTACGTTGCCCCTGAAGCTGCCACAGCACATGCGGCATGCTCACGTTTTCATACACCAGATTGTTCCAGCCGGTCGGCCGCGTATCGTCGCGATAAAAACTGCGCAGATACGTGTACAGCCAGTCTTTGCCGCGCGCCCGCGCTTCCACCGACAAATCCGGCGGAGCCGCGCCGAACCACGCTTTCGCGTCGTCCGGGCGCATCGCCACGGTCATGGTGTTGCCGACCTTGTCGGTACTGAACAGCAGGTTCGACTGAATTTCCGCCGGCGTGATGCCGAGGTCGGTCAGCCGGTTGTAGCGCATCAGGTTCGCGCTGTGACAATTCAGGCAGTAGTTTACAAACAATTGCGCGCCGTGCTGCAAAGAAGCGAAATTCTCCGCGTTATCGGGCGCGCGGTCGAGAGGGAAATTCTCGTCCGCGTGCGCCGGTGTACCCAGCACCGCAAGCAGTGTCGCGCCGATCAGCGCGCACTTCGTCAGCAGTTTTTTCATTTCGTGTTCTCCTGGCTTGCGATTAGTGAGGCTTGAACCGCACCCGTTCGGGTGGCTGCTTGAACGTGCCAAGCCGCGTCCAGAAGGGCATACCGAGGAAAAACGCGAAATAGATCAGTGCGCAGATCTGCGCGATCAGCGTGGAAACCGGCGACGGCGGCTTCGTACCGAGGAAACCGAGCGTCAGGAAAGCGACCACGAAGATCCCGTAGAACACCTTGTGAAAGAACGGCCGGTAGCGGATCGACTTCACCGGCGAACGGTCGAGCCACGGCAGGAAGAACAGCGAAATCACCGCGCCGCCCATCACCACCACGCCCCAGAACTTCGATTCGGTGAAAGCCATGGCCAGAATCACCAGCACCGCGAGCGCCGGCAAGCCGAGCTTCCACTTGCCGCGCGCACGCACCAGCGCGAGCAGGCCGAGCAACGCGATCACGATCATCAGCACGATCTTGAACGGGTCGGTCGTGGCGCGCAACATCGCATAGAACGCGGTGAAGTACCACACTGGCGCAATTTCCTGTGGCGTTTGCAGCGGATTAGCCGGAATGAAGTTATTCGCTTCCAGGAAGTACCCGCCCATTTCCGGCGCGAAGAAAATGATCGCGGCGAAAATAAACAGGAACACCGACACGCCCATGAAATCGTGCACCGAGTAGTACGGGTGGAACGGAATACCGTCGAGCGGAATGCCGTCCGGATCCTTCTTCGCCTTGATCTCGATACCGTCCGGGTTGTTCGACCCCACTTCGTGCAGCGCCACCAGATGCGCGACCACCAGCCCGATCAGCACCAGCGGAATCGCGATCACGTGAAACGCGAAGAAGCGGTTCAGCGTGACGTCCGAAACCACATAGTCGCCGCGGATCCACAGCGACAGATCCGGCCCGATGAACGGAATCGCCGAGAACAGGTTCACGATCACCTGCGCGCCCCAGAACGACATTTGCCCCCACGGCAGCAGGTAGCCGAAGAACGCCTCGGCCATCAGGCACAGAAAGATCGCGCAGCCGAACACCCACACCAGTTCGCGTGGCTTGCGGTACGAGCCGTACATCAGCCCGCGGAACATATGCAGATACACGACGACGAAGAACATCGACGCGCCCGTCGAGTGCATATAGCGAATCAGCCAGCCCCACGGCACCTCGCGCATGATGTACTCGACCGACGAGAACGCGAGCGTCGCGTCGGGCTTGTAGTTCATGGTGAGGAAGATGCCGGTGACGATCTGATTGACCAGCACCAACAACGCGAGCGAACCGAAGAAGTACCAGAAATTGAAGTTCTTCGGCGCGTAGTACTCGGAAACGTGCTTTTTCCAGGTGGAGGTCAGCGGAAAGCGCCGGTCGATCCAGCCGACCAGCCCGGTCGTCTCTACTTCGTGTTCGATCGCCATTACGCTTCTCCTTTCTCGTCCTTGCCGATCACGAGGCTGGTGGCCGTTGTGAACACGTAGGGCGGGATATCGAGGTTCTGTGGCGCAGGTTTGTTCTTGAAGACGCGGCCGGCCATGTCATAGGTCGAGCCATGGCAAGGGCACAGAAAGCCGCCTGGCCAGTCGTCCGGCAGATTGGGCTGCGCGCCCTCCTGGAAGCGCGGTGTCGGCGTGCAGCCCAGATGGGTGCACACGGCGACGGCGACAAAAAGGTTCTTGTGATCGGTGCGTGAACGGAATTCGTTGTTGCAGTATTCCGGCAACGGCATCGAAAAGGGATTCTTGGTATGGGGATCCGCTACTTCGTTATCGGCTTTCTGGACATCGGCGAGCATTCTGTCGGTGCGGTTGATGATCCACACCGGCTTACCGCGCCAGGCAACGGTCATCATGTCGCCGGGCTTGAGATTACTGATATCGACTTCGACCGGGGCACCTGCTGCCTTGGCCTTTTCAGATGGTGCAAACGAACTAACAAAGGGTACGACAGTGGCAACGCCTCCTATGCCACCTGCTACGGTCGTCGCAATCAGCCAGGTACGGCGGCCGCCGTCGACGCGTTCATCTTCCTTGTCTCGCATCACACGCCCCACTTCTGAGTTGGATTTTTCCTTCACGTCTTCTACCGCCGCTAGTTTGCGCGAATGGAGTCGCCATTTACAAGGGCCGATTGCCAAAAACCGTGCGAAGCCCTTGATAACTCAGGGTTTCTCCGTACAAATCGCAAACTTTTTTGCGTCTTCTTTTAAGCGTCTTATGCGTTATTCGTACCTTTTTCTTCGCTAATACGCGTGGTGCGGCATTTCGCCGCTTTTGCCTCGCTTTTGCCTCGTTGACCTATCGGGCAATTCAAACCGGATTAGGGATATCGATAAACACGTGCTCGATATCGAATTGCTCGGACAGATGCTTGCCCACGGCCTGCACGCCGAAGCGCTCAGTGGCGTGATGGCCGGCCGCGAGAAACGCCACGCCGCTTTCCGCCGACGTGTGCATGACCGACTCCGAGACTTCGCCGGTCAGATAGACGTCGGCGCCCGCGTTGATGGCGGCCTCGAACATGCCTTGCGCGGCGCCCGTGCACCAGCCCACGCGACGCAGCTCGCGATCCGGGTCGCCGAACACGAGCGGCGTGCGGCCGAGCGTCTGCTCGATTTCGGCGGTGAGGTGCGAGAGCGTGATCGGCATCGGAAACGTGGCAAGCCAGCCGAGGTCGTTGTCGCCGAAACGCGCGTCGCTGATCCAACCCATCTTCTCGCCGATCTGCGCGTTGTTGCCGAACAGCGGATGGTCGTCGAGCGGCAGGTGGTAGGCGAACAGGTTCAGGTCGTTGGCGATCAGCAGCTTCAGGCGCGCGTGTTTGCGACCCGTGATCTGCGGCGCTTCGTTGCGCCAGAAGTAGCCGTGATGGACCAGCACGGCGTCCGCGCCCCAATCGAGCGCGGCCTCCAGAAAGGCCACCGACGCGGTCACGCCGGTCGCGAGCTTATTTATCCGACGTCGCCCTTCGACCTGCAATCCATTGGGGCAATAGTCCTTGAAGCGCGCGGTTTCAAGGAGATTGTTCAAGTACAATTCAAGTTCGATCCGATCCATATAAACCTCTAGTCTTCAGATGCTTAGACGCTTTTGGCTGTTCTTTGCCCAAGCGGTGACTGTGCTGTTGGCGCTGATGTTCATCATTGCGACGCTCAAACCGCAGTGGCTCCAGCGTCAAGGGCAATTCGGCAAGCAACTCGCCGAACCGATCGTCGCCCTCCGGGAAGTAGCGCCTGGCATCGGCGGCGGCCCCGCTCAGGCGTCTTATGCAGACGCCGCCCAGAAGGCGATGCCCGCGGTCGTCAACGTGTTCTCCAGCAAGGATGGCTCACTGCCACCCGACCCGCGCGCGAAAGATCCGCTGTTCCGCTACTTCTTCGGTGACAAGAACAACCGTAAGCAGCAGCAGGAGCCCGCATCCAACCTGGGCTCGGGTGTGATAGTGAGTTCGGAAGGTTACATTCTAACGAACCAGCACGTCGTGGACGGCGCCGATCAGATCGAAATCGCGCTGGCCGATGGTCGCACCACGACCGCGAAGGTGATCGGCGTCGATCCGGAAACGGACCTGGCCGTGCTGAAGGTCAACATGACCAACCTGCCCACCATCACGCTCGGCCGTATGGACCAGACGCGCGTGGGCGATGTCGTGCTGGCGATCGGCAATCCGTTCGGCGTCGGCCAGACGGTGACCATGGGCATTGTCAGCGCGCTCGGGCGCAGCCACCTCGGCATTAACACGTTCGAGAACTTCATTCAGACCGACGCGGCAATCAATCCGGGTAACTCGGGCGGCGCACTGGTCGACGTGAACGGCAATCTTCTCGGTATCAACACGGCGATTTATTCGCGTTCGGGCGGGTCGTTGGGCATCGGCTTCGCGATCCCGGTGTCGACGGCGCGTAGCGTACTGGAGAGCATCATCACGACCGGATCGGTCACGCGCGGCTGGATCGGCGTCGAGCCGCAGGACGTGACGCCGGAGATCGCCGAGTCGTTCGGGCTCGAGCAGAAGTCGGGGGCGATCGTCGCCGGGGTGTTGAAAAATGGTCCTGCCGACCGCGCGGGCATCAAGCCGGGCGACATCCTGGTCAGCGTGAACGGTCAGGAGATTACCGACACCACGCGGCTGTTGAACGTGATTGCGCAGATCAAGCCGGGCACAGCCGCGAAGGTGCACCTCGTGCGTAAGAGCCGCGAAATGGATCTGGATGTGACGATCGGCAAGCGCCCCGCGCCGCCCAAGCAGCCGGCTGAAGATAACGACAACGGCGGCGGCGATCAGCAGGACGACGACGGCGGTTGAACGACGGCGGCTGGACGAACACCGCAGTAAAAGCAAAAAGGGCAGTCCGCAATGGACTGCCCTTTTTGTTTGCCTTGACCTTGGCCCTTGACCTTTTTGACTCACCGCCTCGCTTTAACTAGCACCTCTCGCCAGCGAAACGATATCAACATCAATCCGACGCACTTGCCTCGTCGGTCACAGCCGTCTGTTTGCCGACAATCAGCCGCGCCGCGATGATCCCAGCCTCGTACAGCACGATCAGCGGAATCGCCAGAATCAGTTGCGAGAACACGTCCGGCGGCGTCACCACGGCGGAAATGATGAACGCGCCGACGATCACGTACGGGCGAATCTCCCTGAGCTTCTTGATGGTCAGCACATTCATGCGGACCAGCAGCACCACGATGATCGGCACTTCGAACGTCACGCCGAACGCGAGGAACATGGTCAGCACGAAGCTCAGGTAATTGTCGATGTCGGTCGTCATCTCCGCGCCGAGCGGCGCGTTGTAGTGCGCCATCACGCGAAAGATGGTCGGGAACACCACGAAGTACGCGAACGCCATGCCGCACAGGAACAGCGTGTAGCTGCTGCCTACCAGCGGCCCGACCAGCTTCTTCTCGTGCTGGTAAAGACCCGGCGCGACGAATGCCCAGATCTGGTACAGCACGATAGGCAGCGCGATCACGAAAGCGACCAGCATGGTCACCTTCATCGGCACGAAGAACGAGCCGGTCACATCCGTGACGATCATCTTGCCGTCCTTCGGCAAGTTCTGCATCAGCGGGCGCGCCAGCAGCCGGAAAATATCCGGCGCCCAATACACGAGCCCGACGAACACCACGATGACGGCGAGGCCGGCGCGAATGATGCGATCGCGCAATTCAACGAGGTGGGAAATGAAGGTCTCTTCAGTGCCTTCGTCCTGGGTTTGCTGGGGGTCGCTCACGCCGGCCCTCGGTTAGAGATTGTCGTTCTGATCATCAGAAGAACCGCGTCGGACGACGCATGGTGACCGGCGTATGACGCGCGACGCGCGCCGCACCCGACTGCACGCGCGTGCGGCGCACGGTGGCGCGCTTGTACCAGGTGGGCATGGCCCCCTGCTTGACGCGCCAGTTCTTGCGCTTCGGACCGGCGGCCGGCGTACTGCTGGGCCACGACGTCGTGCCGACGTCTTCGAGCGAGCCGCCGGCAATGCTCGGCGACACCGACGTGCCGCTGTTCCACGCGTCGTTCAGTTCGGTTTCGTGCTTGCGCAGATTGTCCTGAACGGACGTTTCGACATTGCTCGCCGCCGCTTCGAACTCGGTTTTCATACGACGTAGTTCGTCGAGTTCGATTTCGCGAGTAACTTCGGCCTTGACGTCGTTGATATACCGCTGCGCGCGGCCGAACAGCGCGCCGGCCGTACGGGCGACGCGTGGCAGGCGCTCAGGCCCGAGTACGACCAGCGCGACGACGCCGATCAGCGCCATCTTGGTTAGACCGAGGTCCAGCATGAAGTGGAATGTCCGTCAGTAACGCGGGTAAGCCGCGGCTTAGCGGTAATCGCCGGAACGCGGCGTCTTTTCCTTCGCTTCCACATCCACGGCGCCGTTGCGCGGCAGTTCACGCTGCTGCGCTTCGCCTGCGGGCGTTTCGGCTTCTTTCATGCCTTCCTTGAAGCCCTTCACCGCGCCGCCCAGATCGCCGCCGATATTGCGCAGCTTCTTCGTGCCGAACACGAGCGCCACGATCAGCAACACGATCAGCCAATGCCAAATGCTAAACGAACCCATGACTACTCTCCTTAACCCCGACGCCGCCCAGTGAGCGGCAAAACTCTTGCGCCTTGCGGCGTGACTCGAAGCGCTGCCGCTTCATCTATACGTTACCGCGAGCTGTTCCGATGCAACCGACGGCACCACAGCACTGCCGCAACCAGCGAACGGCATTGTGTCCGGCCGACCGCGTCGGCGTTATTACAATGCCGTAAAAACCCGCGGCCGCGCTATCAGCCCATGCGTTGCCACGGACGCGGCCCCGCAAGAATGTGCGCGTGCAGGTGATACACCTCTTGCCCACCGCCCGGCCCGGTGTTGATCACCGTGCGAAAACCCGTCTCGCCACCGGTGTACGCCACGCCCAACTGGTCGGCTAGACGCGCCACCAAGACAAGCATTCTACCAAGCAGCGGTGCATCGTTTTCGGTGCAATTCGACAGGGTCGGCAGGTGCTTGCGCGGAATCACCAGCACATGCGTTTCGGCCGCCGGACGGATGTCGCGGAAGGCCAGGAACTCTTCGTCTTCGTGGACTTTGGTCGACGGAATTTCGCCGGCGGCGATCTTGCAGAAAAGGCAGTTCGGGTCGTGACTCATCGTATTCCTGACGCAGTAGGGCTGGAGCGCGAAGTGCCACGCGGCGGGATGCTGAACTCAGGTCCGACCCATGATCGGACGACGCTCAAACCCAGCTACGCGGATTCGCGAACGGCTTGTTATCGTACAGATACAGCCAGCCCTTGATAATACGGTACAACATCCAGATGCTGACGGCCCACAGGATCGGTATGCCGACCAGCACGAACAGCAGCACGCCGCCGATCGCATAACCCACCAGCGCCACCCAGAACGAACGGATCTGCCATTCGAAGTGGGCTTCGTACGGCGTGCCCGCCACGTCGGGCCGCTTGATGTAATTGATGATGATCGCGACCAGGATCGACACGCCGCCCGTGAGCCAATGCACCGCGTACAGCGCGTACAGAATGTGCGTGAGCGTGCGCAGGCTGCGTTCGCGTTCCGGCTCGATGGCGTTGCGATAGACCGGCGGCGGGTAGCTTTCGTGCGACTGTTCCATGCTGGCGTCCTCCCGTGGATGCGATCGATGTACTCACCGCTATATGAGCGCCGCCCCCCGCCAATTCAAGGCGAGGCAACGCTCGCGGCATTCAGTCGCCGTTCTGCTCGCGCTCGCGGCTTTTGCGCAGCGCCTTTTCCTCGATGCCCGACAGGCCTTCGCGTCGTTCAAGTTCGGCGAGCACGTCCGCCGGGCTCAACTCGAAGTGCGACAGCATCACGAGACAGTGAAACCACAGATCCGCGACTTCACCGACCAGCGCCTTCGGCGCGCCGCCGTGGCGCGTGTCTTTGGCGGCCAGCACCACTTCAGTAGCTTCTTCGCCGATCTTCTTGAGGATCGCGTCGTCGCCCTTGTGGAACAGGCGCGACACGTACGAGACATCCGGATCGCCGCCCTTGCGGCTGTCGATGATCGCCGCGAGGCGCATCAGCGTGTCGGTGGTGGACGAAGCGGATTCCGTGGTGGGCGTGGATTGCGTCATTTGTAGATGTGTTCGGGGTCTTTCAGCACGGGATCGACGGCAACCCAGTCGCCATCGTCCACCGAGCCTTCGAATTTCTGGAAAAAGCACGAGTGACGGCCGGTGTGGCAGGCAATGCCCGACACCTGCTCCACCTTCAGCAGCACGACGTCTTCGTCGCAATCGAGCCGCACTTCATGCACGTGCTGCACGTGGCCGGACTCTTCGCCCTTGAACCACAGCCGCTGACGCGAGCGCGAGAAATACACCGCGCGATTCAGTTCGATGGTTTTGGCCAGCGCTTCGCGGTTCATCCACGCGAACATCAGCACGTCGTTCGTCGACGCTTCCTGCGCGATCACCGGCACGAGGCCGTTCGCGTCCCACTTGACCTTGTCGAGCCAGGTCACGGCCGTTGGATTCACCACGTTACAACCTCACCGAAATGCCTTGCTCGGCCATGAAGCGCTTGGCCTCGCCGACCGTGTGCTCGCCGTAGTGGAAGATGCTGGCGGCCAGCACCGCATCCGCGTGACCGTCTTTAATGCCGTCGGCCAGATGCTGCAGGTTGCCCACGCCGCCCGAAGCGATCACGGGAATCGACACCGCGTCCGACACCGCGCGCGTGAGCGCGAGATCGAAGCCGCTTTTGGTGCCATCGCGGTCCATGCTGGTCAGCAGGATTTCGCCGGCGCCGAGTTCGGCCATCTTGCGCGCCCATTCGACCGCTTCGAGGCCGGTGGCCTTGCGCCCGCCATGCGTGAAGACTTCCCAGCGCGGCGTTTCGCCGTCCGCGGACACGCGCTTCGCGTCGATCGCGACGACGATGCATTGCGAGCCGTACTTATCCGTAGCGTCTTTAACGAGCTGCGGATTCGCCACCGCCGACGAGTTCATGCTGATCTTGTCCGCGCCCGCGTTCAGCAGGCGCCGCACGTCTTCGACGGCGCGCACGCCGCCGCCGACCGTCAGCGGAATGAACACTTGCGAAGCGACCGCTTCGATGATCGGCAGGATCAGATCGCGCTGATCGGAGGTCGCGGTGATGTCGAGGAAGGTGAGTTCGTCGGCGCCCTGATCGTCGTAGCGGCGGGCGATTTCGACGGGATCGCCGGCATCGCGCAGTTCGACGAAGTTGACGCCCTTGACCACGCGGCCAGCCGTGACGTCGAGACAGGGGATGATGCGTTTAGCTAGAGCCATGATCGTGCAATTCTGCCAATACCGCTGATGAGGCCGCTCGCGTGGGCGAGCGGCGCAGGGCCGGCGCGGCCGGTAGCGGCGAGCTACGCCGCCGGTGTGTCGTACGCGGACAGCATGAGCACGCCTGCTGTGGACGGCGCCGCCGCGATAGCGTCAGACGCCGACGATCCGTTGCCGGCAATGCCTGACCGAGGCGCCAATCCGAAACTCGCGCCCGAAGAAGCGTGAACCAAGGGCGCGTGCCCGAAGTCCCAAAGCCGCCTTAAGCGTCGTCCGATTCGCGCAGTCGGTCCGCGAGCGTCTGCGCGGCCGTGAAGTCGAGATCGCCCGAGTAGATCGCCCGGCCGCAGATCACGCCTTCAATGCCTTCGTCCTCGACTTCGCACAGCGACTCGATGTCCGCGAGGTTCGACAAGCCGCCGCTCGCGATCACCGGAATCTTCACCGCGCGCGCGAGGCGCACCGTCGCTTCGATGTTGATGCCTTGCAGCATGCCGTCGCGGCCGATGTCGGTATAGATGATCGATTCGCAGCCGTAATCCTCGAACTTGCGCGCGAGATCGGCGACTTCGTGGCCGGTCAGCTTGCTCCAGCCGTCGGTTGCGACCTTGCCGTCTTTCGCGTCCAGGCCGACGATGATATGACCGCCGAACGCCGTGCAGGCGTCCTGCAGAAAGCCCGGATTCTTCACCGCCGCCGTGCCGATGATCACGTACGACAAGCCGTCGTCGAGATAGCGTTCGATCGTGTTCAGGTCGCGGATGCCGCCGCCCAGTTGCACGGGAATCGCGCCGCCCACTTCCTCGATGATCGCGCGGATCGCGTCTTCATTCTTCGGCTTGCCGGCGAACGCGCCGTTCAGGTCGACGAGGTGCAGACGCCGGGCGCCGCGGTCGACCCAATGTCGGGCCATTGCCGCCGGTTCCTCGGAAAAAATTGTCGCCTGGTCCATATCGCCCTGCTTGAGGCGTACACAGTGACCATCTTTCAGGTCGATGGCGGGAATCAGCAGCATAGCAATCGGGTGTTGTCTGGGAAGGGGTTGATGGTCGGCGGCAGCGGCTGGTGAGCCAGCCCGCCGGAACGCCGTTTCGCTAGTTTAGTACAACTTTTTCGACTCCCCAGCCGAGCGCCATCCGGCAGCAAGGTCTGGGTGTTACGGTCGTGGCGCGCGGCGCACGCTCCGCTTGTGGCGGAACGGCACACGGCAACAGGATGAAGAAAGGCGCTCACGGGTTCCAGTGCACGAAGTTGCGATACACACGCAGCCCCGCTTCGGCGCTCTTTTCCGGGTGGAATTGGGTCGCGAAGATGTTATCCCGCGCCACCGCCGAGGTAAAGGGCACACCGTACACCGTTTCGCCGGTTGTATGGGCGGCATTGTCGGGCACAACATAGTAGCTATGCACGAAATAGAAAAAGGCGTTGTCGGCCACACCGTCCCACAGCGGATGCGGCTGCGCCTGGCGCACACGGTTCCAGCCCATTTGCGGGACCTTGAAGCGCGAGCCGTCGTCCTGCACCTGGCCGGCCAGGTCGAAACGCAGCACCTTGCCCGGCAACAGACCGAGACCGGGCGTATCGCCCTCGGCGCTCCAGTCGAACAGCATCTGCTCGCCGATGCACACGCCCATCAGCGGCTTGCTGCGCGAGGCTTCAAGCACCGCTTCCTGCAGCCCGGACTCGCCGAGGCTGCGCATGCAGTCAGGCATCGCGCCCTGCCCGGGCAGCACGACACGGTCAGCCGCACGAATCGCGTCCGGCTGGTCGACGATCGCCACGTCCGCTTCCGGCGCCGCTTTGCGCAATGCCTGAGCCACCGAACGCAGGTTGCCCATGCCGTAATCCACAATCGCTATCGAAGTTTTCATTTCAAGTTAGGCAGCAATGCCTTCAATCCATCGACGATGAATTCCACCGCCAGCGCCGATAACATCAAACCCATAAGCCGCGTGCCGATATTGATACCCGTGCGACCGACCCAGCGGGCAATCGGTTCGGCCAAACGCAGCGAAAAAAAGCAGATCGTCGCCAATACCGCGCCGATCGCGATGAGGCTGAGCCGGTCGTACCAGTGCGCCGAACCGGCCGCGTAAATGATCGTGGTGCTGATCGCGCCCGGCCCGGTCAACAGCGGAATCGCCAACGGCACGACCGCGATGTTGTCCTTCTGCTCGGCTTCGTGTCGCTCTTCCGGCGTCGACCGGCTGTTGCCGATCTGCGCGTTCAGCATGTTGATCGCCATCAGCAACATGATGATCCCGCCGCCCACTTCGAGCGAGCCGACCGAAATACCGAAGAAGCTGATGATCTGCTGCCCGAGCAGCGTGGTCACCGCAATCACGCAGAACACCGAAATCGACGCAATGCGGATGGTTCTACGCCGCTCGACGTCGCCTTGATGCGCCGTCAGGCTCAGAAAGAACGGGATGGCGCCGACCGGATTGATCAGCGCCAGCAGCGAGATAAACGACTTCAGAATGTCCATTGCACACGGGGCGCAAGCGCCATGCGGCGCGGCTCCCGGTCCTGGTAAAAAAGCCGGCTAACGGAGGTTCGCAAGCGCTTAAAGGGCTTAAAGGCTGCCCTTGGTCGACGGAATCTGCCCCGCCGCACGTGCGTCCATTTCGGTGGCCATGCGCAATGCACGTCCAAACGCCTTGAACACCGTCTCCATCTGATGGTGGGCGTTCAAGCCGCGCAGATTGTCGATATGCAGCGTGACACCCGCATGATTCACGAAGCCGCGGAAAAACTCGATCGACAGATCGACGTCGAACGTACCGATCCGCGCGCGCGTGAACGGCACGTGGAATTCGAGGCCCGGACGGCCGGAAAAATCGATCACGACGCGCGACAACGCTTCGTCGAGCGGCACGTAAGAATGACCGTAGCGGACGATGCCCTTGCGATCGCCGATCGCCTTGGCGACGGCCTGGCCGAGCGTGATGCCGACGTCTTCCACCGTGTGGTGGTCGTCGATCTGCAGGTCGCCATGCGCTTCGATGTCGAGGTCGAACAATCCATGCCGTGCGATCTGGTCGAGCATGTGGTCCAGAAACGGCACACCGGTGGCCAGCTTTTGCTGACCGGTGCCGTCCAGATTGATCTTCACACGGATCTGCGTTTCGCTAGTGTTGCGAACGACTTCCGCAAGGCGCATGGTAATTCCTCGAATCGAGCTAGAAAGCGATGGGTAGGTGGGAGGGGGAAGCGGCCGGCCGCGCGCGCTTTTCCGTCACGGAGGAAGCGCTTGCGCGGTCATTCAGCACGCCGTTCAGTGCAGCACGAGTTTCAGTGCGGCGATCAATTGCGCATTTTCTTCCGCGGAACCGACGGTCAAACGCACGCAATTCGCCAGCAATGGATGCATTTTACTCACGTTTTTGATCAAAACCCGCGCTGTCAGCAGCGTTTCGAACAGAACCGACGCGTCGGGCACGCGCACCAGCAGGAAGTTGCCGGCGCTCGGGAACACTTCGGCGCCCGGCAGTGCCGCTACGGCCTGTGCGAGTTTCGTGCGTTCTTCGCGCAGCAGCGCGGCTTGCGCGTCGAGTACCTCGATATGGTCGAGCAGGAAATCGGCGGCGGCCTGCGTGAGCACGTTGGTGTTGTACGGCGGCCGCACTTTGTCGAATTCGGTCAGCCATGCCGCCTTGCCGACCAGATAGCCGAGGCGGATGCCGGCCAGACCGAGCTTGGACACCGTGCGCATCACGACGACGTTGTCGTACGCACCGGCGCGCGGCAGCCAGCTTTGCTGCGCGAACGGCTGGTACGCCTCGTCGATCACCACGAGGCTCTTATTCGCTGCGGCGATGATGCGCTCCATGTCGGCATCGTCGAACATTGTGCCGGTCGGGTTGTTCGGGTACGCCAGATAGACGATCGCCGGCTGATGCTCGGCGATCGCCGCGAGCATCGCTTCAGTGTCGAGCGTGAAATCCGCGTTCAACGGCACGCCGACGAACTCCAGATTCGCCAGCTTCGCCGACATCTGATACATCACGAAACCCGGCATCGGCGCGAGCACCTTGGCGCCCGGCTGCGCGCACGCGATCGACACCATCGCGATGATCTCGTCCGAACCATTGCCGAGCAACACGTCGCAACCGGCCGGCACGCCCATCACGCGCTTGATCTTGTCGATCAACGCTTCCGGACGCGGCGCCGGATAACGGTTCAGCGCCACCGCCGCCAGATGCTCGCCCAGCTTCGCAGCCAGCGCCGGCGGCAGCAGGAACGGGTTTTCCATCGCGTCGAGCTTGATGTAGCCCGTGGCGTCCGGAACCGGATAGCTCGTCATGGCGAGCACGTCGCGGCGGATGATGTCTTGAGGTGTCGTCATAGATCTGTGGACAGTGGACCGGTCGCGGGAAGGTCTCCGGCCTGGCGTCGGCGGCACGCGGGCTGCCTCAGGCCGGTCTGGGTTGTCTTGATTGAACGGGAAAACAGGTGAAATCTGTCGCCGAAGTTCGCGGGCATCCGCTCGATGCAATGCAATGCCCGCTTCCTTGCTGTGCGCGGCCGATTCGCCGCGTGCTGCCCTGCTCTGCCTGACTCAGCCGCGGTCGTTGTTTTGCCGCATCCGGTATTCGGCGCTGCGGGCATGCGCCTGCAGGCCTTCGCCGTAAGCGAGTTCGGCGGCGATCTCACCGAGCGTCTGCGCACCTTCCGCGCTGACTTCGATCACGCTCGAACGCTTGAAGAAATCATAGACGCCCAGCGGCGACGAGAACCGTGCGGTGCGCGACGTAGGCAGCACGTGATTCGGGCCCGCGCAGTAGTCGCCGAGACTTTCGCTCGTGTAGCGGCCGAGGAAGATCGCGCCGGCATGGCGGATCAGTTGGCCCCACTGATGCGGCTCCAACGCCGAAATTTCGAGGTGCTCCGGCGCGATGTCGTTGGCGATCGCGCAGGCTTCGGCCATGTCGCGCACCTTGATCAGCGCGCCGCGTCCTTCGAGCGACGCGAGAATCACGTCGCGGCGCGGCATGGTCGGCAGCAGTTCGTTGATCGCGTCGTGCACGCGGTTGATAAACGCGTCGTCCGGACACAGCAAAATGGATTGCGCGAGTTCGTCGTGCTCAGCTTGCGAGAACAGGTCCATGGCGACCCAGCGCGGGTCGGTGGTGCCGTCGCACAGCACGAGAATTTCCGACGGCCCGGCGATCATGTCGATGCCGACCGTGCCGAACACGCGACGCTTGGCCGACGCGACATACGCATTGCCCGGACCGCAGATCTTGTCGACCGCGGGCACCGTTTCCGTGCCGTAGGCCAACGCGCCCACGGCCTGCGCGCCGCCGATCGTGAACACACGGTCCACGCCGCCCAGCAACGCGGCCGCCAGCACCAGCGGATTCTTCACGCCGTCCGGCGTGGGCACGACCATGACGATTTCACGCACGCCGGCCACCCGCGCCGGAATCGCGTTCATCAACACCGATGACGGATACGCCGCCTTGCCGCCCGGCACATAAATACCCGCGCGATCGAGCGGTGTGACCCTCTGGCCGAGCACCGTGCCGTCGGCTTCCGTGTACTGCCAGCTATGGCTGCCGCATTCGATCTTCTGCTTCTCGTGGTAGCCGCGCACGCGCGCCGCCGCCGCTTCGAGCGCCGCGCGGCGCTTCGGCTCGAGACTTTCGAGCGCAGCTTCGAGTTCGGACATCGGCAATTCGAGCGCGGCGACGCTCTTCGCTTCGAGTCGGTCGAAGCGCTGCGTGTACTCGAGCACCGCCGCGTCGCCGCGCGCCTTCACGTCGTTCAGAATTTGCGCGACCGAGCGCTCGATTGCTTCGTCTTCGCTCGCCTCGAACGCGAGCACCGCGTGCAACGACTTCTGGAAGTCGGGTGCGGTGGAATCGAGTTTGCGAATCTTGATAGACATACGGGTATCCGTTTCGGTAAGGCGCGCTTTAGGGCGTGGTCACACTGGCACTATCGGGCACTATCAGCGCTGCTCAGCCGGCTTTCGTCGCGCGTTCGAACGCGTCGAGAATCGGCCGCAACGCGGCGCGCTTCAACTTCAGCGCGGCCTGGTTCACCACGAGGCGTGACGAAATCTCCATGATTTCCTCCACCTCGACAAGATTGTTGGCGCGCAACGTATTGCCCGAGCTCACCAGGTCGACGATCGCATCGGCGAGACCCACCAGCGGCGCCAGCTCCATCGAACCGTACAGCTTGATCAGATCGACGTGCACACCCTTGGCGGCAAAATGCTCACGGGCGGTTTCCACGTACTTGGTCGCCACGCGCAAGCGTGCGCCCTGACGCACCGCGTTCGCATAATCGAAGCCCGCCGCGACCGCGACCGACATGCGGCAGCGCGCAATATCCAGGTCGATCGGCTGATACAGGCCGCTGCCGCCGTGTTCGAGCAGCACGTCTTTGCCCGCGACGCCGAAGTCGGCTGCGCCGTATTCGACGTAGGTCGGCACGTCGGTAGCGCGCACGACGATCACGCGCAGGTTCGCGTCGGTAGTCGGCAGAATCAGCTTGCGCGACGTTTCCGGGTCTTCGGTCACTTCAATGCCGGCTGCGGCGAGCAGCGGCAGCGTCTCTTCGAAGATACGCCCTTTCGACAAGGCCAGCGTGAGCGGTACGCTCACCGCCGGCGACGACGACGTTTGCGGCATCGAGCTCATGCCTGGCTCCCGGAAATACGGCGCACCTTCGCGCCGATGGCGGTGAGTTTGGTTTCCATCCGGTCGTAACCGCGGTCGAGGTGATAGATGCGATCGATCAGCGTCTCACCCTCGGCGCGCAACGCGGCGATCACGAGACTCGCGGACGCGCGCAGGTCGGTGGCCATGACCTTCGCGCCGGACAGCTTGTCGACGCCGGTCACGAGCGCGGTATTACCGTCGATCGTGATGCTGGCGCCGAGGCGGTTCAATTCCTGCACGTGCATGAAGCGGTTCTCGAAGATCGTTTCGACGACCTGCGAGGTGCCGTCCGCGATCGTGTTCAGCGCCATGAACTGCGCTTGCATGTCGGTCGGGAACGCCGGGTATTCGGAGGTGCGGAACGTGACCGCGCTCGGACGCTTGTCCATACGCACGCGCATCCAGTCGTCGCCTTCGTCGATCGTGACGCCCGCTTCGCGCAGCTTTTCGGTCACGGCTTCCAGAATCAGCGGACGCACCTTGCGCAACGTGACGTCGCCACCGGCGGCCGCCACCGCGCACAGGAACGTGCCGGCTTCGATACGGTCCGGAATCACCGTGTGATTCGCGCCGTGCAGCTTCTCGACGCCCTGAATCACGAGGCGATCGGTGCCGACGCCGTCGATCTTCGCGCCCATCGCGACCAGCAGGTTCGTGAGGTCGACCACTTCCGGCTCGCGCGCCGCGTTCTCGATCACCGTTTCGCCGTCGGCCAGCACCGCTGCCATCAGCAGATTCTCGGTACCGGTCACGGTGATCATGTCGGTGACGATCCGCGCACCCTTCAGGCGCGTTGCGCGCGCTTCGATGAAGCCGTGCTCGATCGCGATCTCGGCGCCCATGGCCTGCAGACCCTTGATGTGCTGATCCACCGGACGCGCGCCAATGGCGCAGCCGCCCGGCAACGACACGCGGGCGTGGCCGAAGCGCGCCACCAGCGGACCGAGCACGAGAATCGATGCACGCATGGTCTTGACCATTTCGTAGGGCGCGACGAGGTTGTCGACCTGCGACGCGTCCAGCGTCACACGCCCTTCACTGCTCTCGATGCGCACGCCCATCTGGCCGAGCAACTTGAGCATGGTGCTCACGTCCTGCAGGTCGGGCACGTTCTCCAGATGCACCGGCTCAGCGGTCAGCAACGCCGCGCACAGAATCGGCAACGCCGCATTCTTCGCACCCGAGACGACGACCTCACCCGACAGCGGGTAGCCGCCTTCAATGACGAGTTTATCCATGCCTGTCACTTCCTGATTGCCCTGGACTTTGGCCGGGGCTGCTTTGACTGTGTTCGACGCGCCGCTGCCGGCGTCGCGCCCTTCTTGAGTAATTCGCACTAAATTTCCAGATTACGCGGTCTGCCATTCGGCGGGCGTCAGCGTCTTCATGCTGAGCGCGTGGATTTCTTCGCGCATGCGGTCGCCGAGCGCCGCATACACGAGTTGATGGCGCTGGATCAGACGCTTGCCTTCGAAGCTCGGCGAAACGATGGTCGCAAAGAAATGCTGGCCGTCGCCTTCGACTTCGAGATGCTGGCAAGTGAGCCCAGCCGCGATGTATTGCTTGACCTGTTCGGGAGTCGGCAACATGAGAGAAGCTCCTGTCAGTGGCGCAGTTTGTAGCCGGAAGCGAGCATGCGCATCGCAATCACGGCCAGCACCACAAAGAAACCGGCAACGATCGCGAGGCTTTCGAGCGGATTGATATCCGACATCCCGAAGAAACCGTAGCGAAAGCCGTCGATCATGTAGAAAAAGGGATTCAGCCGCGACACTTCGCGCCACAGCGGCGGCAGCGTATGCGTCGAATAAAACACGCCCGACAGGAACGTGAGCGGCATGATCAGGAAGTTCTGGAACGCCGCCAACTGGTCGAATTTCTCGGCCCAGATGCCGGCGATCAGACCAAGCGTGCCGAGAATCGCCGCGCCGAAAATCGCGAAGCCGATGATGTAAAGCGGTGCGCTGAAGCTGACCGGCACGAACCAGATCGTCACGATGAACACGCCGAAGCCGACCGCGAGCCCGCGCGCCACGGCCGCCAGCACATAGGCGCCGAACATCTCGTAGTGCGACAGCGGCGGCAGCAGCACGAACACCAGGTTGCCGGTGATCTTCGACTGGATCAGCGACGACGAACTGTTCGCGAACGCATTTTGCAACACGCTCATCATCACGAGACCCGGAATCAGAAAACTCGTGTATTCGACGCCCGGATAGACCTCGACGTGACCGCGCAACGCATGGCCGAAGATGGTCAGATACAGCAGCGCGGTAATGACCGGCGCGAGCACGGTCTGAAACGACACCTTCCAGAACCGCAGAAGCTCTTTGTAAAACAGCGTGCGGAAACCGCTCATGCCAGCCCCTCGATCACTTCCGGACCGTTCATTACCTGAACGAACACATCTTCCAGGTCGGCCTTGCGGACCTCGATTTCTTCGAACGTGCAGCCGGCCGCGCGGCACTGCGCGAGAATCCGCTCGACGTCGTCATAGCTCGCGAGGCGCAGCAGATGCTGACGGCCATTGCCGTTGCCCGCGCCGCTTTCCACCTCGAGCGGGCGCAGTTCAGCCGGCAGCACGCCTTGCGCGAAACGCAGGAACAGTTGCATACCGGCGAAGCGCTGCAGCAGCGCGCTGGTGCGCTCGAGCGCGACCACCTCGCCGCGCCGCAGCATCGCGATGCGGTCGCACAGCGATTCGGCCTCTTCCAGATAGTGCGTGGTCAGCACGATAGTGTGGCCTTCGCGATTCAGGCGCGAGATGAATTTCCACAGCGTCTGACGTAATTCGACGTCGACACCCGCGGTCGGCTCGTCGAGCACGATCACCGGCGGCCGGTGCACCAGCGCCTGCGCGACCAGCACACGGCGCTTCATGCCGCCCGACAACGCGCGCATGTTGACGTCGGCTTTCTCGGTGAGATCGAGATTGGCCATGATCTCGTCAATCCACGCGTCGTTGTTGCGCAGCCCGTAGTAGCCGGACTGAATGCGCAGCGTTTCGCGGACCGTGAAGAACGGATCGAACACGAGTTCCTGCGGCACCACGCCGAGCGCACGGCGCGCGTCGCGGAAATCGCTGACGACGTCATGGCCGCGCACCGCGATGCTGCCTTCATCGGCACGCGCGAGACCGGCGAGTATGCTGATCAGCGTCGTCTTGCCCGCGCCGTTCGGACCGAGCAGTCCGAAGAACTCGCCTTCTTCCACCGTGAGGCTGACGCCCTTGAGCGCTTGCAAGTCCTTGTAGCGCTTCTTGACGTTACGAATTTCTATGGCTGACATGACTGTGGGCCGCGTGCGTCGCGGCGCCTGAATGGGGGCGCAAAGTGCTGGGGGGACGGAATTGGGGCCGGCAAAGTCGCCGGATTTGCCCCAAAAAACGGTTGATTATAGGGCAAAAATTAGCAGCCCCATGACGGCCAAGGGGATTGGCCGCGACGCTATAAGAGCGTCAATGTCGCGACGATATCAGGGTATCGACGCCGTAGGCGTGCGCAAGGCTGGCGAGGCCAGCCGGCAGATTGACGATCTCGAACGGCGTGCCGCGCGCTTGCGCCGCACGTTCCCATGCGAGCAAAACAGCCAGCGCGGACGAGTCGAACTGCGCGAGCGGCGCGCAATCCACGCCGGTCGCGCCGGCGGCGATACGCTGCAAACCCGCCGCGAGCGCGGCTTTCGCGCTCGCGTGGGTCAGGGTCGCGCCGCAGTCGAAGCGGTTGGCGACAGGGCTCAGCACTTCGCTCACGACTGCTTGCCCGCGGCGAGTTGCTGGTTGCGCTGCGTGAGGAACTGGATCAGCCCATCCACGCCCTTCTGCTGGATCTGCTCGCTGAACTGCTGCTGATAGGCCTGGATCAGCCAAGCGCCGAGCACGTTGATGTCATACACGCGCCAGCCTTGCGGCGTCTTGTACAGACGGTAGTCGAGTTCGATCGGCGAGCCGTTGTTCATCACGACCGAGCGCACCACCGTGTCGGTGTCGTCCGGGCTCATGCGGAACGGCTTGTACTGGATCTGCTGGTCGCGCACTTGTGCGAGCGCACCCGAGTACGTGCGGATCAGCAGCATCTTGAACTGCTCGACGATCTGCGCCTGCTGCTCGGGCGTAGCCGTGCGCCAGTTGCGGCCCATGGCCAGTTGCGTGGTGCGATGGAAATCCGTGTAAGGCAGGATCTTTTCGTTGACCAGCCTGGTGATGTGCGAAATGTCGCCTTGCTGGATCGACTTGTCGGAGCGCACCGCGTCGATCACTTGCTGCGTGATCGTCTTGATCATGCCGTCTGGCGAGCTGCTATCTACCGTTTGTGCCGATGCACCGGCGCTGGCGAAGGAGAACAACGCAGCGAACAACGGAATGAGGAAGAATTTTTTCATATCGAGCCTAGCCTTATAAATAGTGCAACCGTTTGAGCCGACATTAACACGCGAGTTCAGCGGCAATCCACGCGCAAACTGCGAGAGTCGTGTCGAACTGTTACGGCCGCACGATCAGCGCAATTTGAATGACGGGAAGTTGAAACGCGACGGCGGGACCAGTTGGCCGGCCGGAATCTGCGTCGTTTCCGGGCCGCCGTTCAAGTCCAGCGGCGGCGTGTCGGACGTGCCAGAGGCGGCTGCAGGTGCAGCCGCGTTGTTCGCCGTGCCCGTAGTCGTGCTCGTGGCCGCGCCTGCCGCCGAAGCCGCTTGCGGCGTCGCCGCTTTCGCAGCAGCACCCTGTGTGCCCGGTGCGCCCGCCGGGGCTGCAGCCGCGCTGCCGTCGACGTCGTCGTACTTGGGCAGCGGGGCTTCGTCGCCGTAGTTCGGCAGCGACGACGACTGCTTGCCGTCCGACAGCAGGTACTGGCGGCGTTGCAGGTACGCGTTACGCACGAACGAATACTTGTCGAGCGCGGCGCCTTCCAGCACGTCGCTCGCGTTCAGCAGATTCGCGCGCGTGTTGACCACGTTGATGCCGTACAGCGCCCAGCTCAACCCATCCGGATGAATGTAGCTAAGCGGGTTCACATAGTAATTGCCGATCGAGCCGACCGCGTCGCGCACCGTGCTCGGTCCGAACAGCGGCAGCACCAGGTACGGCCCCGCCGGCACGCCGTAGTGACCGAGCGTCAGGCCGAGGTCGTTGTCGTGCTTGGGCAGCTTCGCGAGCGTCGCCACGTCGAACAGGCCGCCCACGCCGAACACCGTGTTGATCACGATCCGCATGATGTCTTCGACACCGTCGGTGATCTTCAACTGCAGCAGGTTGTTCGCCGCGATGTAGACGTCGCCGATATTCGAGAAGAAGTTCGTCACGCTGTCGCGCACCGGCTGCGGCGTGATGAACACGTAGCCCTTGGCGACCGGCTTCAACGCGTACTGGTCGAGCTTGTCGTTGACGGTGAAGATGGTGCGGTTGAAGCCTTCGAGCGGATCGCCCTTGGTCGGCGTCTGCACCGTGGTACAGCCGGCCAGCAGCATGGCCGCGACCGCCAGCTTGCCGATCTGGAAGGCGCGCGCGCCCTCGGTATGTGAGGTCTGCATTTTTTATTCTCCTTATTGGCCGGCGGCGCCGGACGCAGGCAAGCTCGCTGCCGGAGCCGCCGGCGCGGGCGCCGGTGCGGCCGGCGACGCGCCCGGCTTGGACGCACCCGAATCCGCGGCCTTGCTATACAGAAACTGTCCGATGAGGTTTTCGAGCACGATGGCCGATTGCGTCATCGAGATCGTGTCGCCCGCTTTAAGCATTTCGCTGTCGCCGCCGGGCTCAAGGCCGATGTACTGCTCGCCGAGCAGGCCCGAGGTCAGGATCTTCGCCGACGTATCTTTCGGAAACGGGTATTGCTTGTCGATATCGATCGTGACGACAGCCTGGTACGCATTGCTGTCGAAGCCGATCGACGCGACCCGGCCGACCGTCACGCCCGCGCTCTTCACAGGCGCGCGCGCTTTCAGTCCGCCGATATTGTCGAACTTGAGCTTGACCGGGTACGTTGCCTGAAACGACAACGAGCTCATGTTGCCGGCCTTCAGCGCGAGAAACAGCAACGCCACGAACCCCAACACCACGAACAGGCCGACCCAGAAGTCGAGAGCAGTCTTTTTCATCGTCATCCCAAAGTGAATCCGCCACGCCGTCAACGCTGCCCGCCGCGCGCGCCTCATGACGCAACGCAGGCCGGAAACGCGCGAACGCAGTCTTAGCTGAACATCAGTGCGGTCAGCAGAAAGTCGAGGCCGAGCACCGCCAGCGACGCATAGACGACCGTCTTGGTCGTGGCGCGCGATACGCCTTCCGGCGTCGCCTTGGCTTCGTAGCCTTGATACAGCGCGACGAAGGTCACCGCGAGGCCGAACACCACGCTCTTGATGACTCCGGCGCCAACGTCGCGCCAGACATCGACGCCGCCTTGCATTTGCGACCAGAACGCGCCGGAATCGACGCCGATCAGCAACACACCCACCACATAACCACCCAGAATACCGACCGCGCTGAAGATTGCCGCGAGCACCGGCATGGCGATGATGCCGGCCCACAGGCGCGGCGCCACCACGACCTTGACCGGGTCGACGGCCATCATTTCCATGGCCGTGAGTTGCTCGCCCGCCTTCATCAGGCCGATTTCGGCCGTCAGCGACGTCCCCGCGCGGCCTGCGAACAGCAGCGCCGTGACCACCGGCCCGAGTTCGCGCACCAGCGACAGCGCGACCAGCAGCCCAAGCGCCTGCTCGGAGCCGTAGCGGTTGAGCGTGTAATAACCCTGCAAGCCAAGCACGAAGCCGACGAACAACCCCGACACCGCGATGATCACCAGCGAATAATTACCTAAGAAGTGGATCTGCTTCGTGACAAGACGCGGACGGCGCAGCAACGGGAAAAATTCGAGCACCAGCCGGATAAAGAAACGCGTGGCGTAGCCGGCCGTGCCGAGCCCGCCGATCACCGAGCGGCCGATCGCACTGATCATGACTGACCTCCGCCGATGCCGAAGTCCGCCGCGAGCGGCGTCTTGCTGGGGTAATGGAATTTGAACGGGCCGTCCGGCGCACCGTCGATGAACTGGCGCACCGTGGCATCGGTCGAGGCACGCAATTCCTCGGGCGTGCCTTCGGCGTGCACGCCGCCGTTGGCGAGGAAATACACGTAATCGGCGATCGCGAACGACTCCGGCACGTCGTGCGTGACGAGGATCGAGGTCGCGCCCAGCGCCTGATTCAGCGCGCGAATCAGGTTCGCGGTAATGCCGAGCGAAATCGGATCGAGGCCGGCGAACGGCTCGTCGTACATCATCAATTCGGGGTCGAGCGCAATGGCGCGCGCCAGCGCCACCCGCCGCGCCATGCCGCCCGAAATCTCCGACGGCAGCAGGTCGCGCGCGCCGCGCAAGCCGACTGCGTTGAGCTTCATCAGCACGAGGTCGCGCAGCAGGTCTTCGGGAAGATCGGTGTGCTCGCGCAGCGCGAAGGCCACGTTTTCGAACACGGACATGTCGGTGAACAACGCGCCGAACTGGAACAGCATGCCCATCTTGCGGCGCAGCGCGTACAGGCCGTCGCGCGTTTGCTGGCCGACGTCCTGGTCCTGGAACAGGATCTGGCCGCGCTGCGCGCGCACCAGACCGCCGATCAGACGCAGCACCGTGGTCTTGCCGCAACCCGAGCCGCCCATGACGGCCACCACCTGGCCGCGCTTGAAGCGCAGGTTCAGGTTCGACAGAACGAGCCGGTCGCCATAACCGAAGTCGACGTCGCGCAGCTCGAGTAAGGTCTCGGGGGAGGAAGACACGAAACTGACAGTCCTTTTACACGGAAACGGAAGGCCGAATTATAGGGCCATCATGCAAAAGTTGCCGTGAGGTGCCCTGTCCCTTTACCAAGCGTGACGATTATTGCGTAAACGCGTGTTGCAGTGCAGAAACGGCGGCGCCAGGATCAGACGCTTCGGTCACCGCGCGCACCACGGCCGCGCCGCCCACGCCGGTGGCCAGCACGTCGGGCAGCACCTGCAGGTCGATACCGCCGATCGCCACCAGCGGCACGACGCCGTCGAGCAGGCGCACATAACGCGCCAGACGTTTGAGTCCCTGCGGCGCGGTCGGAATGGCCTTGGTGGTGGTCGCGAACACCGCGCCCACCGCGATGTAGCTGGGGCGGAAATGCAGTGCCCTCAGAATCTCGTAGAAACCGTGTGTGGACAGGCCGAGGCGAATGCCGCCGGCGGCGAGCGCCGCCAGATCGGCGGTGTGCACGTCTTCCTGGCCGAGGTGGACGCCATAGGCGCCCGCGTCGAGCGCGGCTTGCCAGTGATCGTTGATGAACACCTGGGCGTCGTGCCGACGACCGGCCGCCACGCTCAGCGCGATCTCGCGCTTTAGCTCGTCGGCGGGTTCGGCCGACTTGTGGCGCAACTGGATCGTCTTCACGCCGAAGCCGGCCACCCGCTCGACCCATTCCCCGCTCGGCAGCACTGGATACAGACCGAGCCGCGGCGGGCACGACGGAAAGGCCGGCTCCGGCGCGCCCGGCAAACCGCCGAGGCGCGGGAAATGGCTGAGATCGGACGGAAAGGCGTCGTTGGCGCGGGTTTCGTCGCCGTCACGCCAGGCGAGCGCCAACACCAGCGCGTCGTGCGGATCGAAACCGCAATCCAGAAACGCGGCCAGCGCGGCGATCCAGTCTTCCGACAGATGGCCTTCCAGACGGTAAGTTTCGCCGCCCAGATGAAGCACCGCCCGGTTCTGCGCGGCCTCGATCACACCGGCGCCCCGCACCTGCCAGCGCGCCACCTGCTCACCGTGCTGCTGCGCGTCGGCGATCACGATCAGGTCGCCGCCGTTCGGCTCGTCCGGCGCGGTCAGACAGATGCGCCACGGCGCGTGGGTCGGCGGCCAGTCGCCGAGGCGGGCGCGAATCCGCTCGGCGGCTTCCGTCAGTTCGTCGGCGGGCGGCCAGAACAGGTCGCGGCCCGCCAAGGCCAAAGTCTGCGTCATGCGCCGCCTCCGTCCTGGTGCCAGAACGGCATGCCGACCACCGGCGTGCTGGCGTGCGCGCTTTCGCGCTCGGCCATGGGCCCCGCCAGAAAAGCCTGGCGACCCGCTTCGACACCCAGCGCGAAGGCCCGCGCCATCGCATCGGGATGCGTGGCTTGCGACACGGCCGTGTTCAGCAACACGCCGTCGAAACCCCATTCCATCACTTGCGCCGCGTGCGACGGCACGCCGAGCCCCGCGTCGACGATCAGCGGCACGTCCGGCAACCGCTCGCGCAACATCCGCAAGCCGTAAGGATTGATCACGCCCTTGCCAGTGCCGATCGGCGCGCCCCACGGCATCAGCGCTTCACAGCCGGCATCCAGCAGACGGCGGCCGATCACCAGATCTTCGGTGCAGTACGGCAGCACCTTGAAGCCGTCTTTGACGAGTTGCGCGGCCGCTTCGATCAGACCGATCGGGTCGGGCTGCAGCGTGTAGTCGTCGCCGATCAGTTCGAGCTTGATCCAGTCGGTTTCGAAAATTTCGCGCGCCATGTGCGCGGTCGTGACTGCCTCGCCGACGCTCAGGCAGCCGGCCGTGTTCGGCAGCAACGGCACGCCGTGGCGCTTGAGCAGATCGAAGAAACCGGCTTCGGCGCCACCTTCGTTCATCTGCCGGCGCAGCGCGACGGTCACCATGCCGGGGCGCGCGGCGTCGATCGAATCGGACAGCGATTGCAGCGACGGATAGCGCGAGGTGCCGAGCAGTACGCGGCTCGCGAAGGTTTCGCCGTAGAGCGTGAGCGCGTCGGCGGTTTGGGGGGAAGTGATGGGCATTGTCCTTGTCTCCGGCAGGTCGTGGCGAGGCGTAGCGGTAGGTAGCTTTACGCGGTGTAAGCGGCGGGCTTAACCGCCGGCCACGGGTTGCACGACGTCGAGCTTGTCGCCGGGCTGCAGCGCGCGCGCCGCATGCTGGGTGCGCGCCACGAAATCGCCGTTCAGCGCGACCGCGAACGGCGGCCGAGCGCCGAACGCGACGAGCGCATCGGCGACCGTCGCGCCCTCGGGCAACGACAACGGCTTCTGATTGATATGAATGTTCATGGTGTTCGAATACGGTTCAATCGATGGCGGGAGCAACACAGTGTGCAGCGTTAAGGCGTGTCCAGGACCGTCAGGCCGGACACGACAAATCGCGCAACGCTCATGCCGGCTCCCGCGTGGAATCCAGCTGGAACAGTTCGCTCCAGCGCGCGTCGCGTTGCCAGTCGGCGAACGCATCGGCGTCGCCGATCCGGCCGTCGAGCAGCGCCGCGGCGAAGCGCACGGCTTCGTCGGCGACTTCGGGCACGATCATGTAGCCGTGCCGGTACAGGCCGTTCACGCGCAGTGTCTGCGCGCCATCCCACAGCAAAGCCGGACGGTGGTCCGGCAACGTCGGGCGGCACTGCGAATTCAGTTCGAGGATACGAGCCTCGCCGAAGCCAGGGTGAACGGAAAACGCCGCGCTCAGCAGTTCGAGCGCCGAGCGCACGCTGACCGGCGACATGTCCTCACCTTCGACTTCGGTGGCGCCGATCACGTAGAGATCGTCCTGCTTCGGCGCGATATACAGCGGGTAACGCGGATGCAGCAAGCGCACCGGACGCGTCAGTTTGATACCGGGCGCGTGCACTCGCGCGACTTCGCCGCGAATGCCGCGCAACGTGGGCAGCACCGGCTTCGCGCCGAGACCGCGGCAGTCGATCGTGATGCGCGCGGGCGGCAGCGAATGGTCGTCGACCGGTGTGTTCCAGTGCGTCTCGACACCGCGTTGTGCGAGGCCCGCGGCCAGCGCGGCCAGCACCTGGCGATTATCCAGTTGACCTTCGCGCGGCAACAGCCAGCCCTGGTTGAAGCGTCCGGCCAACGCGGGCTCGGCGGCGCCGAGCTGCGCGCCGGCCAGCGTGACGAAGCCGCCGTCCAGCAAGTCAGCCGGTGCATTCGAGCGCACCCGGCGTTCGAACAGCGGCGCTTCGGTGCGGTCGGCATGATGCCAGACCACCAGCGTGCCATTGCGCTGGAAGAACACCGGCTCGGGTAACTCGGCCAGCACTTGCGGCCACGTATCGAGCGAACTCGCGCCGAGGCGGGTGATCAGCAACTCGGCGCTGGCGGCTTCGGCGAGCGGCGCCAGCATCGCGGCGGCGACCCACGCTGCCGCTTGCGAACCAGCGGCGTCGCCACGCTCATACAGCGCCACGCGATGCCCTTGGCCCGCCAGACGCCACGCGACCAGCCGGCCGCACAGGCCGCCACCGAGAACAGCGAAATCGGGTTGCGCGGAACGGCTCATTGCGCACGCTCCGCTTCACGATGTTCAATCGGGCGAAACAGGCTAAAGCACAGCGCGCCGGCAGCGGCGCGACGAAGAGCAAAACACATAACTGAAGAATAGGCGGTCATCGAGTCCTTTCCGTACGGCAAAAAAAACGCACGTACCCAGGACGAAACCGGCGGGTGAGGCCGGCCGGGCACGACGCACGTTCTGATGACGTACGCCACCCCGGCGGGGAATGGAAGACTGGCTGCTTCCGGAAACTTCCCGCGCCGGTATTACCCGGATCGGGTGCAAAGGGTCTCTCTCAGCCTTGCCGCTACGGCATGAAAATCATGCGCGCCTGTGGGCAAAGCACCCCTGTTTCGTCGAAGGCCATTAGACCATAAAAGCCGCAGCGCCCGCAAACCAGCGCCCGGCGTGTTCGAGCGGAGTTTGATCCGGCACCTTCTTTTATGTTGCCGATGCGGCCCGGCGCGGCGCTCTGGCACAATGCAACGAGCCCATGCCACGACGGCACGGCGCGTCCGACGCGAATCTTATGAACCGCCGCCCGCGCCGTCGGAGCATGGCAGCGAAGCCTTCTGGCGCAAATTAATTTTCGCTTAAGGGCTGCGCGCCAGAATCGGACGCTCGCCCGGACGAGCGTTCGTCGAGCACGACGCCCGGGCATGCAGGCCAGCACTTCATCAGGATGCTCATGACACCGAATACCTCAGCCAGCCCCGCGCTGCCGCCGGACGAAAAAATCTCCGCCTGGAGCCTGATCAAACCCTACTGGGTCTCCGAAGAACGAAAAACCGCCTGGGGCCTGCTCATCGCGATCATCGTGATGAACCTGCTGGTCGTGTGGATCAACGTGCGCCTGAACCGCTGGAGCGCCGACTTCTACAACGCGCTGCAGACCAAGAACGTGCACGATTTCCCGCACCTGCTGATGGTGTTCTCGGTCCTCGCGTTCGCCTTCATCATCCTCGCGGTGTACGGGCGGTATCTGCGCCAGATGCTCGGCTTCCGCTGGCGCCAGTGGCTGACCACGCGCTATCTGAACGAGTGGATGCACGACAGCGCGTTCTACCGGATCGAACGCGACCGCCTCGCCGACAACCCCGACCAGCGGATCAGCGACGACCTGCAATCGTTCGCCACCACCACGCTGTCCCTGACGCTCGACCTGCTCTCCACGGTCGTCACGCTGGTGTCGTTCATCACGATCCTGTGGACGATCGGCGGCGCCCTGACCGTCTCGCTCGGCGGCATGCCGGTGCAGATTCCCGGCTACATGGTCTGGGCCGCGGCGCTCTATGCGGTGGTCGGCTCGCTGATCATCCAGAAGGTCGGCCATCCGCTCGTGCCGATCAACTACCAGGCGCAGAAAGTCGAGGCGGACTTCCGTTTCGGCCTGATCCGTCTGCGTGAAAACGCCGAACAGATCGCCTTCTACAACGGCATGGAAACGGAGAAGGCGAGCACGCACTCGCTGTTTGGGCGCATCCGCGACAACTGGTGGCAGGTGATGAAGTACACCAAGCGGCTCACCTTCGTGCTGAGCTTCTACGGCCAGATCGCGATCATCTTTCCGCTGGTGGTCGCCGCGCCGCGCTACTTCGCCGGTGCCTTCACGTTCGGCGTGCTGATGCAGATCTCCAGCGCGTTCGGCACCGTCAGCGATTCGTTCTCGTGGTTCATCAACAGTTACGGCAGCCTGGTCGAATGGCGCGCCACCGTGAACCGGTTGCGTGAATTCAAGCGCATCCTGCATTCGCCGCACTTTAAGGAATCGGTTTCGCCGGCCACCGAGCATGGCGGTATCAACCTGCATTACGTCGACGCCGACAAGCTCTCCACCGAAGGCCTCAAGCTCGCGCTGCCGAACGGCAATCCGCTGTCGCGCATTCGCGATATCGCGATCCAGCCGGGCTCGCGCTGGCTGGTGCGCGGTCCGTCCGGTTCGGGCAAGAGCACGTTGATGCGCGCGCTGGCCGGCCTGTGGCCGTTCGGCGACGGCTCGATCGACGCGCCGGTGAACGCCCGCATGATGTTTATTCCGCAGGTCAGCTACATGCCGATCGGCACGCTGAAGGCGGCGCTCGCCTACCCGTCCTCGGCCGACACCTATACGGACGACGAATGCCGCGAAGCGCTGACCACCTGCCATCTGTCGGAGTACGTCGACCGGCTGGCGGAATCGGGGCACTGGACCCGCATTCTGTCGCCGGGCGAACAGCAGCGTCTCGCCGCCGCGCGCGTGCTGCTGCACAAGCCGGACTATCTGTTCCTCGACGAAGCAACCAGCGCGCTCGACGCCGAAAACGAAGCGCGGCTCTACCGTCTGTTCACCGAGCGCCTGCCGAAAGCGGCGATCGTCAGCGTCGCGCATCGCGAGTCGCTGGCGGCGTACCACGACGAAACGCTCGACGTCGAACGTTCCGGCGAAGCGGTCGCGGCATGAGCGTGCCGAGTCCCGCCGGCTTCGATCGCGTCGTGCTGATCACCGGCGCGGGCTCCGGCATCGGCGCGGCACTGGCCCGGCGCATCGCCGCGCCGCGTACTGCCCTGATGCTGCACGCACGCGGCGCCGACGAAGCGTCGCGCGAACGCCTCGCTCAAGTGGCCGCAGATTGCCATTCGAGCGGCGCGCAGTGCGCAACGCTGTGCGCCGACCTTGCCGAGCGTGGTGCGGCGGAACATCTGATCCATCAAACGCTGACCAGCTTCGGCGCACTCGATCAACTGGTCGCCAATGCGGGCCACGCTCAGCGGCAAACGCTGCACGCGCTCGATCCCGATACGTTCAGCGCCGCCTGGGCCGCCATGCCGGCGGCGTTCGCGGCGCTCGTCAAACGCGCTTCGCCCGCGCTGGAAACGTCGAAGCGCGGCCGCGTGGTCGCGCTCAGTTCGTTCGTCGCCCACCGCTATCGCGCGGATGCGCCGTTTGCCGCGACGGCGGCGGCGAAAGCGGCGCTGGAGTCGTTAGCGAAAACGGCGGCGGCCGAACTTGCGCCGCATGGCGTGACCGTGAATTGCGTGGCGCCGGGTTATACCCGTAAAGATCGCGGCCCGAGTGCCGATAACGTATCGGTGTGGCAACACGCGGCGCAAGCGACGCCGCTGGGCCACGTCGCCGAACCCGCCGATATCGCCGCGCTGATCGCGTTCCTGCTCTCCGATGAAGCACGGCATATCACCGGCCAGGTGATTCACGTCGACGGCGGCCTCACGTTGGGCTGAACAACACCCACTGCCGCAACATCCAGAAAGACCCGCAAAGAGTTCGAAAGCATTTGCGAAGCCGACAAGCTGTTCCGCGCTTTGAACACGTGCTCCTCCAGCGACGATAGCCAGGCGTGCCAAACCTCGTGTGGCACGCCATGTCATTCAACGCTACTGGACTCTTCGCTCATGTCATTCGATCGCCGCTCCTATCCTTTGACCCGCCGCCTCGCGCTGGCTGTTGGCGCAGCGCTGCTGCTGACGAGTGCCGCGCACGCCGCGCAAACCACCCAGACCGACGAACCCGCGGACGTATGCCCGGCGCTCAGACATATCGTCGACACAAGCGACTTCAAACAGTTGCAGGCGCAACCGGCCGCTCGGCTGCCGGGCTTGTCGGACGCGGACGACTGCCGCGCCAGCCAGCACGCGTACGACTGCCACTGGCGCGCGCATTGGCAAGCCGACGGCGTGGTCACCGATCCGCTCGAAGAATTCGGCGCCGATATTGCGGCCTGCTTCCCGAACGTCGTGCATGACCTCAACACGCCGACGCGTCAGCATTTCATCGTGACGACCGCCACGGCGCGACGCGTCAGCGTCACGGCGAACGTGCAAGGGCAGAACGAATTGCGCCTGCGCGTCACGCGCTGAGCGTGAACCCGCAACTGCATCTGAGCCCGAGCCCGAACGCTCACACCGCCGGCCGTCACGATTCACCGCGCTGCGCGCTGCACGGCCGCCTCCTTTGACCGCCACCAGGCACCGTCTCATGACCTTCATGCCGAGCATGCGCGCCGCCATCTTCACGCGAGCTTCACGCGCTGCGTGCACCGCGTGGCTCGTCACGCGGCGGCCGTGCGCGCGGCTGGCCGTCGGCGCGATGCTGGCGGCCGGCCTGAACGGCTGCGCGTGGACACTGATCCAGGCCGCCGATGCCACCGGCTCGGTGATTCAGGCCGGCTACGCGATCGCGGCGAATTACTCGTCGCCCACCTTCGTCAACGGCCGGCCGGCCGATGTGCACAACGTCTGCATCGAGGTGAATCAGACGGTGTCGGTCGGCGATTTCGTGCCGGCGTTGCAACTCGCGCTCGACCGGCGCGGCATTCGTTCGGATGTCTACAATCCGGGCACCTCGCCCGCCGGTTGCGAAGCGCGGCTCGTCTACAACGCCGCGATCGACTACGGCCGCCGCTCGTTCAGCGACGAATCGATCCAGTACCTGTCGATCATCGATCTGACGCTGATCCAGAACGGCCGCATTCTCGTCACCGCGCGCTATCAGACCGGCGGGCTCAACACTGACCGCTTTTCGTCGGCGTCGACCAAGCTCAATGGTCTGATCGAACGGATGGTGGTCGATCAGAGCGACTTCGCGCGCCAGTCGATGCAGACCATTCAGACCTCGCAGGCGAACTAGCCGCAGCACGCTGCTTGCCGTCTCTTACACGGGAAAGGATTCGAAAGCGTTACGCACTTTGCGCGGTCCGTGTCGATCACTAAGATGGCCTGAATGAACCAATCCATTCTGGTCGTCGACGACGACCCCGTCGTACGCGAGCTCGTCAGCAATTATCTGCAGGGGCGCGGCTTCAAGGTCGCCACGCTCGAACACGGCCTGGCGCTGCAGCGCAAATTGCAGGACGAGCGTCCCGCGCTGATCGTGCTCGACATCATGATGCCGGAGCTCGACGGCATCAGTGCGCTGCGCGCGTTGCGCGTGGCCGGCGACGATATTCCCGTGATTCTGCTGACCGCGCGCGCCGATCCGATCGACCGCGTGATCGGCCTCGAACTCGGCGCCGACGACTATCTCGGCAAGCCCTTCGAGCCAAGCGAACTCGTCGCGCGCATTCGCACGGTGCTGCGCCGACGCGGCACGATTGCGCCGAGCGCGCCGGAACAGCGCGCGCCATATCGGTTCGGTCGTTTCGAAGTGAATTTCCCAGCGCGCGAATTGCGTCGCGACGGCGAGCGCATCACGCTGCGTTCGAGCGAATTCGCCATGCTCAAAGTGTTCGTCACGCATTCGATGACGGTGCTCACGCGCGCGCAGTTGCTGGAGAAACTGCACGGCAATAGCGAGGCGCATCGCAATCGCAGTCTCGATGTATCGATCTGGCGCTTGCGGCGGCTGATCGAAGTGGATCCGTCGGAGCCGCGCTACGTGCAGACGGTGTGGGGACGCGGGTATGTGTTCGTGCCGGACGGGGAAATCGGCGCGGCCGAGCGAAGCGCGGCGCCGTTGGCGTAGTAATGAGAGGTGACCCGCCAAGCCTCAAACCCTCGCCCCCTCAAACGCTCAAAACGTCAGCACGCTCAAAAACATGCGCTGCAACCAGCCCATCGTTGTGGCGTCGGACACCATCCCCGCACCCGCCTGTTCGATCCGCGCGTTGGCGACCTTGCTCGACGCGACATAATTGCCCGCCTCGATGTCCTTGGGATTGACGATCCCCGACAGGCGCAAGCGGTCGCGGTTGCCGCTCATCGCAATCATCTTCTCGCCCGACACCACCAGGTTGCCGGTCGACATCGTGCCGATCACGGTTACGGCCAGCGTACCGGTCATGCCGCTCACGTCGGTGAGACTGCCCTGCCCTTTGTAGTCGGTGCTCGCCGAGCCGATGTTGAACAGCCTCGCGAGCCGCGCGGCGGCGTTGGTCGACTGATCGGCAGCGGTGGCGGTGATGCTGCTCGAACGGCTCGCCGCCGCCGTCGAACTATTGTTGCCGCTATACGACTCCGACAGACGAATCGTCAGCACATCGCCAATATGCTGCGCACGCGGGGTTTCGTACAGCAGCAGCGGCGTGCCGGCCTGATAGATCGCGCCTTGCGTGTTCACGTTGAGCGACGCAGAGGCGAGCGGCGGCGCCATCGGCGTATCGACGATAGAAGGCTGCCGGCCGCCCGAACAGGCCGCGAGACAGAACGCCGCGCCCAGCGCGAGCGTGAGAGGTAGCGTAGTCATGCAGGCTCCTTGAACGGTTCCGCTTGATGGATCGGCTGGCTGGGAAGGAACGCCACGATCGCGGCGCAACCTGATTGCACGAAGAGGAATTCGCGTGGGCCGGCGCGTCATGGTGTGAGCGCGCCGCTTGTCGACGGCGCGCATCAACCCGCCTCCGCGCCGCTCGCCTGCCATTGCCGCACGACCGACTTCACCCACGCATCCGAACCCTTCAGCAGATAGGTGAGCGTGCCGTTGCGCGTGCCCGGCAGAAAGCACAAGGTGATCGAACTCACCGCGTTTTCCCAGACATAGGTTGGCATCGCGCCCGAGGCCGACACGTTCCGCGTCGCGAAGCGCGGCGGCCCGTAGCGGTCGGCGAGCGCGTCGCGCAAGTCTTCGGCGGTGATCTCGTCGATCACAAAAGAAATCTCGTACAGACGCAGCGCGCTTTGTCCGTCGACGCGCGCGAAGCGCAGCACATGCTCCAGCGCCGGCGCGCCGTCCACCACCGCTTGCGACACGGCCCAGCCGTCGTTGCCGCGATGCGCCCAGCGGCACGCCACCGTCAAGCTCTCATGCGACTTCAAACGCATGCCGAGCGCGCCCGCCTGCACATCCGTCTCGCAGACCGGCACGCTGCCGACGGGCGTCGCCCGCACGGTCGAACCCGCGCGGAATTCGTCGAGCGTCATGCCGAGCGCGACGCCACGAAATGCGAACGGCGCGTCCTGCCTGGGCGAGCGTCGGCGCGCATCGGCGGCTGCGTCCTTCTGCGCCGGAGCGGTTGCCGACGCATTCGGATTCGCGTCACGCGCGACCGGTTGCGCATAAACGGCCAGCGAAAACAAACCACCGAACAGCGCCAACGCACAGGCAATCCGTTTGAGTGTCATGATTCAGTCGATCGCGGATGAACACATGTCGAACGGGGCGGCCGCGGCATGGCCGACGACCGGGACGATTTTCAACGTGGCTGAGGTCAGCCGGCACGGCAGCGCGGCAACGGCGCAGCCGCCCAACGGCAGCAGCGCCGCGCCGAGCGTCAACCACGCAACGACACGAATGAAACGGTCAAGGATTCTCGGGGTCGACACACGGGCCTCGTTGCGTCAGGCGGTCGTGTTGACGTTATGCCCAACGAGTCCGGCGGGCAGCGAAGGCAGCGCTTCGGCGGCGGCCTCCTGAGTCGGCATCGCCGTGCCGGGGTTGGTTTGCGCAGCAGGTTTCGGCGCTGGCGGTGTCGGCGCCATCGAAGAAAAGCGGGTTGAGCTGAAGTTGTTATGAACGGTCATGATGAGCCTCGCGTGGCGCTAGGTTTCGATTTCACGCCGCTTGCCGTGGGCCCAAGGCGTTAGGCTGTTTCCGGCTTGCGGCGCAACGTACTGCACGACGAATCATCGCGCCGCGCACACACCGGCGATGCACGAAGAAAAGCGCGCTTTCCGGCGGTTCTTCCGAGCCGTTGCGAGCGGTTTCAATTACGCGCAAATTGTTTCTTCGGAGGAATTTTTGGCGATGCTTATCGAATTGAATGGGCTCGAACGGCGTGCCGCGCATTGCCAAATATGGCGTGTGTGAAATACGCTACGAGCCTTCGGCAGCGGGCCTTACGCGTCGACCGGCACGGGCTGTGCGGGCGAGCGTAAGCATTGGTAAGAAAACAGTCGGCCGCGCGTTGTGCGGGCCAGTCTAGAATTTCGCCATGAATCCACAGGTCCTTATCGTCGACGACGATCCGGTCGTACGCGATCTGCTATGCAAGTTTCTGCAATCGAACGGCTTCGACGCGTCGGTGCTGCATGACGGCACGCATCTTCAGCGGCGGCTCGAACGCGAGCGCCCCTCGGTCGTGGTGCTCGACATCATGATGCCGAACACCGACGGCCTGCGCGCGCTCACCGCGTTGCGCGCCGCCGGCGACGACATTCCGGTGATCTTCGTGACCGCGCGCGGCACGGTGGCCGACCGCATCGTCGGGCTCTCGCTCGGCGCGGACGACTACCTGACCAAGCCGTTCGATCCACGCGAACTGCTCGCGCGCATCCATACCGTTCTGCGCCGTCGCGGGCCGTCCACTACTAGCGCGCCGGAATCCCGCAAGCCGTACCGGTTCGGGCCGTTCGAACTCGACTTCGCGACCCGTTCGCTATCGCGTGACGACACCAAGCTCGCGCTGCGCGACAGCGAGTTCGCGCTGCTGAAGATCTTCGTCAACAATCCGTACAAGGTGCTGTCGCGCGTGCTGATTCACGACCTCGTGCACCGCGACAATCTGGCCTTCCGCGACCGCAGTCTTGACGTGCCGATCTGGCGTCTGCGCCGCGTGATCGAAGAAGATCCGTCCAATCCCTGCTACGTGCAAACGGTGCGTGGCAAAGGCTACGTATTCGTACCCGACGCCGACGGCACGCCCTTCGCCGACGAGGCCGCCTCCACCGCATGAGAAACCCGCTGAACACGCTGTTCGGCAGGATGGCGTTGCTCTCGACGGCGGTGTTGTTCGCGATTCAGGCCGGCTGGTTCGTGCTGATCGTCATGCAACCGCCTCGTCATGAAATCGACGGTTTCGCGCGCGGCATTCTGCTGGTGCTGCAGGCCGTCAACGGCGAGCCGATGAAGGGCGCCGCGCTCGCGCCCGCCATGCGCGTGCATCTCGTGCCGACCTGGAACATGCCGGCGAGCGTGCATCTGGGCGAGCCGACGCGGCATCCGCTGACCGATTTGAGCCGGCAACTGCGCGACAACCTGCCGCCCGGCACCCGGATCGCCGTCGACGATTTACGCCCGCCGCAACTGTGGGTGCTGTTCCCCGGAAAATCGAACTGGGTGGTCGTGCCGGTCGACGTGCCGCCGCGCCCGCGCTTTCTGATCGAAGCCGTTTCGATGCTGGCGGGCGCGCTAATCCTTTCGCTGCTCGCGGTGTGGCAGATGCAGCGACCGTTGTCGCGGGTGGCTGGCGCCGCTCGCGAATTCGGCTCGGGTGGCCGGCCTGAGCCCGTCACCGTGCAAGGGCCGCGCGAACTGCGCGATCTGATCGGTTCGTTTAACGACATGATGCGGCGCCTGAACGAAGCCGGCGACGACCAGGCCGTGATGCTGGCCGGCGTCGCGCATGACCTGAAAGCGCCGCTCACGCGCCTCAAATTGCGCGCCAGCGTGCTGGTCGCGGAAAGCGAGCGCGCCGGTCTGATCCGCGACGTGGACTCGCTGACCAATATCGTTCAGCAGTTCCTCGAATTCGCCGGCCAGTCCGCCGACGCCGGGCCGCCGGTCGAAGTCGAAGACTTTTTACGGGAACAGTTTTTCGCCGGCGACAGCAGCGAAACGCCGTTATTCACGCTCGATCTGCGCGCGGGCCCGGCGTTCAAATTACCGCGCACACTGCTCGACCGGCTGGTCACGAATCTCGTGGATAACGCGCTCGAACACGGCTCGCCGCCGGTGGATATTGCGACCGCGCGCAGCGAAGGACATTGGGTCATCAGCGTGCGCGACCACGGTCCCGGCATTCCGGACGACCGCATCGCCGCCGCGATGAAACCGTTCGTGCGGCTCGACGCCGCGCGGGGCGGCGAAGGTCACTGCGGCCTCGGTCTCGCGATCGTGGCGCGGCTCGCGCACGATCGCGGCGGACGCTGCCACGTGCGCAATCATGCGCAAGGTGGGTTGGAAGTGCGGATCGAGTTGCCGGTGATGGCGGCGTTGACGTGAGACGTGAGGGAGATGGAAAGCTGACGTGTGCGCTTACGCGCCCTTACTGGAGGGTCCGCTGCACGGGTAGCGGCCTTATAGTCAGCCCCGGCAACCTCGATGCCGCCCTTTCTCCGTCCGCCCGCTTATCGGGGCGGACTTTTTTTTGCGTGCCGCGTAGCGCGTGTCACGCCCCGCAGTTCACTGCTCACTGCTCAACGTTCAGGTTATGAGCCGGCTGTGCAGCATATCGATCGTCGACTGAGCGAGCCCCAAGCCTTGCGTCAGATAGTTCGTCATCGTGCCGTAGTTCGCCTGCACCTGATCGAAGCCCGCCTGCAGGTAACTTTCCTGGACATTCAGAAACGGCGTTTCGACCGTGGCAATCGCGTCGCCGTCCTGCGCGCGTAGCGTCTCGATCTGCGTCTGGATCGACGGTGCCAGATACACGTTGCTCAGCAGATAGTCTTGCGTGATGACGTCGAGCGGCACGTTGGCGATGCTCTGCAGCAGCGCTGCCACCCAGCCGGTGCGATCCTTACCCGCGCTCGAATGAAATAACTGCGCGCCGGCGCCGTCGGCCAGATGCGTCAGCAGTGCGCCGAAACTGGCGCGCTGGGCCGGTCCGGTGACATAGGCGCGCGCCTGCGCTTCCATGAACGCGGTAGCGGCGCCGGCGGAATCAAAAGCGGGGGCGACGAAGTCGCCGGTGCCGAGCACGTTGAAGGTCTGTACGATCGCGCCGCCCGGCAGGATGTCGGCGGTGCGCGCGATCTCGCCCGGCGTGCGTAGGTCGTAGACCGTGGCGATGCCGAGTTTGTCGATCGTGGTGGCGTCGGCGCTGCTGAGCGTCAGCACATTCGCGCGATAGAACGCGCCACGGCGCATCTGTTTGCCGTCGACGGTCGGATAGCCGGCCGCAGCGCCCGCGAGGTCGCGGAAATTGTCGACCGAAGCAAGGCGCGGCGTGGGCGGCTGATCGGCGTCGAGATTGCCGCCACCGCAGGCGGACAGCAGTGAAGCGCTCAGGCCCGACATCAGCAGCACGCTAGCCGAGCCCTTGAGGAAGGTGCGGCGCGACGCGCAATCCGCATCGGACACAGTCCGCTGGACAGCCCCATTCGCTCGCGACAAGGTCGTGCTCGCGAAGCGGCGCAGTGGCGAGCAGATTTTTGCGGTGGCGGGCATTAGGCGTGGCTGGCGCGGACGTGAGAGGGTTGTTCGCAGCATAGGCGCTGCCGGCGCAGTTTACCGGCCGACAATAACTTTTGCGTTACAGAGTAGTAGTTGGTAAGGAACGGAGAGGTTGGCTCGGGCGTGCTTGCGGTGGGTCGAGCGCCGCGCATGCGCCGCGAGTCGCAATCCGAAGCGATTTCCTCAATCTTGCGTCTCTTATCGACTATTACGCTGGAACGCCATTTTTGACCACAACTGGCCTCGGGACGCCTCATCCCCTTAGAATACAAATACCCCTTTATGCAGCCGCCGGCAGGCCAAAAGACCTGGAGACCATAACAAAACATGCCTTCGCTCCAATGGTTCACCGAACTGACCCAGCGCGAGCGCCGCACGCTCTACGCCGGTTTCGGCGGCTACGCAGTCGATGCCTTCGACTTCATGATCTACTCGTTCCTCATTCCGACCTTGATCGCGACATGGGGCATGACGAAAAGCGAAGCCGGCATGATCGCCACCAGTTCGCTGATCTCGTCGGCGATAGGCGGCTGGCTGGCCGGCATTCTCGCCGATCGCTACGGCCGCATCCGCGTGCTCCAGTGGACCATCGCCACCTTCGCGCTGTTCACCTTCCTGTCCGGCTTCACGCATTCGTTCTGGCAACTGCTCACCACGCGTACGTTGCAAGGCATCGGCTTCGGCGGTGAGTGGTCGGTCGTGACGATCATGATGGCCGAGACCATCCGCTCGCCGCAGCATCGCGCCAAAGCCGTCGGCACCGTGCAAAGCAGCTGGTCGTTCGGCTGGGCGGCCGCGGCGATCATCTACTGGGCATTCTTCGCACTGCTGCCCGAGCAGGTTGCGTGGCGCGCCTGCTTCTGGATCGGCCTGCTGCCTGCAGCGTGGATCATCTACATTCGCCGCAACGTGAGCGACCCGGATATCTATCTGGAAACGCGCCGCGCTCGCGACAACGGCTTCGATACCTCGCACTTCCTGCAGATTTTCTCGGCGTCGCACCTCAAGACCACCTTGCTCGGCAGCGTGTTGTGCACCGGCATGCTCGGCGGCTATTACGCGATCACCACCTGGCTGCCGACCTATCTGAAAACCGTGCGCCACCTTTCCGTGTTCAACACCAGTGGTTATCTGATCGTTCTGATCGTCGGTTCGTTCACCGGATATATCGTCGGTGCGATTCTTTGCGACAAAATCGGCCGGCGCGCGTCGTTCGTGCTGTTCGCGATCGGCTCGTTCGTGCTCGGCATGGTCTACACGATGCTGCCGATCACCGACGGCATGATGCTCGCGCTCGGCTTTCCGCTCGGCATTGTCGTGCAGGGGATTTTCGCGGGCGTGGGGGCGTATCTGTCGGAGCTTTATCCGAACGCGATACGCGGGTCGGGGCAAGGCTTCTGCTACAACCTGGGGCGCGGGCTCGGCTCGTTCTTTCCGATACTCGTCGGTACGCTGTCGCAAACCATGACGCTGGTAAAGGCAATGGGCATCGTGGCCGGTTCCGGTTATCTGCTGGTGATCGTCGCCGCGCTCTGTCTGCCGGAAACCAAGGGCAAAGTACTCGGCGCGGCTAGCCCCGCCGCCTGACCTCGCTGCACACATTCATGAAAACGATTGTTCTGGGCGGCGGCGTGATCGGCGTCGCCACCGCTTTTTACCTGCGTCAGCAGGGCTGCGACGTTACGCTGATCGAGCGCGAACCGGATGTCGCGCTTTCTACCAGTTTCGGCAACGCCGGTGTCATCGCGCCGGGTTATGTGACGCCGTGGGCCGCGCCCGGCATGCCGACCAAGATCCTCAAATATCTGTTCAAGCCAGCCTCGCCGCTGATCTTCCGGCCGACCTTCGACCCGGCGCAGTGGCGCTGGATCGCGCGTTGGTTGCGGGAGTGCGATCTCGAACGCTTTCGCGTCAACAAGCAGCGGATGCAGCGGATCGCTTATTACAGCCGCGACTGTCTGCACGAATTTCGCAGAAGCCATCCGTTCGATTACGGCCGTAGCCAAGGCTATCTGCAGTTGTTTCGCAGCGAGTACGACGTGGAACTTGCGCAGCCGGCGCTGACGGTGTTGCGCGAAGCGGGCATTGCACATCGGGAAGTGAGCGCGGCGCAATGCGTCGAGATCGAACCGGGTTTGCGCTGGGCGCGCGAGGCGCCACTTTCGGGTCTCTATCTACCCGACGACGAAGCCGGCGACTGCGCCCGTTTCACTCGAGAATTGCGCGCGGTGTGCGAGCGCAATGGCGTGCAGTTTCGCTTCGACACGACCATCAAGTCGCTCGATGTGCAAGGCGGTGCGGTGCGCGGCGTGCGTGTGGAAAGCGAGCGCGGCATCGAGACGGTGCCGGCCGATGCGGTCGTGGTGGCGTTGGGTGTCGACAGCGCGGCGTTGCTCGCGCCGCTCGGCGTGAAGGTGCCGCTCTATCCGGTGAAAGGCTATTCGGCGACCTTGCCCATCACCGACGAAGAAAAAGCCCCGCGCGCCGCGCTGATGGACGAATCGCTGAAAACGGCGATCACGCGCTTCGGCAATAACCTGCGCGTGGCCGGCACGGCGGAACTCGGCAACGGCCAGACCACATTGCGTGAACACGCATTGCAGACGCTGATGAAAGTGCTCAAGGACTGGTTCCCGCACGCGGCGAACCCGAGCTCCGCGCACTTCTGGGTAGGCCGCCGGCCGATGACGCCCGACGGCGCACCGCTACTCGGCGCATGCGGCGTGGACAATCTGTGGCTGAACCTCGGACACGGTTCGACAGGTTGGGCGATGTCGATGGGGTCGGGGCGTGTGGTTGCGGATCTGATTACGCAGCGTGAGCCGGAGATCGATCTGGAAGGGCTGACGTTGGCGCGGTATCGCGGATAACAACGCGCTGTCGGCAAAGCACTAAAAAGCCGGGTCACCCTCTCAGGTGCCCGGCTTTGTTTTTTCACGGCTCGAAAATCCAGCCTTGTCGTCTCCACCTCTTCCTGCAAGCAGTAGCCGGTTTCCACCGCAGCGCGGCAGCAAAAACCAACCGGAGACGTTTAACGCGGCAGTTCCGAATGCCCCATCAGGAACGCATCCACCGAACGCGCGCACTGACGGCCTTCGCGGATCGCCCACACCACCAGCGACTGGCCGCGACGCATATCGCCCGCCGTGAACACCTTGTCCACCGACGTGTAATACGCCTTGTCGCCTTCGGTCGCGGCGCGCACGTTGCCGCGCGCGTCCTTGTCGACGCCGAACGCTTCGAGCACCGGCGAGAGCGGCTGCGTGAAGCCCATGGCGAGCAGCACCAGATCGGCCTTCATTTCGAATTCGGAGTTCGGCACTTCCTGCATCTTGCCGTCCTTCCATTCGACGCGCGCCGCGATCAGCTTCTCGACCTTGCCGTTCTTGCCTTCGAGGCGCTTGGTCGCAACCGCCCAATCGCGCTCGCAGCCTTCGTCATGCGACGACGACGTGCGCAGCTTGATCGGCCAGTACGGCCACACGAGCGGCTTGTTCTCTTCTTCCGGCGGCTGCGGCAACAGTTCGAATTGCGTGACGCTCTTCGCGCCATGACGATTCGACGTGCCCACGCAGTCCGAGCCCGTATCGCCGCCGCCGATCACGACCACATGCTTGGCCTTCGCGAGCAACTGGTTCGCGACCTTGTCGCCGGCATTGACCTTGTTCTGTTGCGGCAGGAATTCCATCGCGTAGTGAATGCCTTCCAGCTCGCGGCCCGGCACCGGCAGATCGCGCGGCGTTTCCGAACCGCCGGCAATCACCACCGCGTCGAACTGTTCCTTCAACTCCGCCGGCGTAACGGTTTCCTTCGCCGTGTTGCCGATGTGGTCCGGCAGCGAATCCGCGCGGCCGATGAACACGTTGGCGCGGAACGTCACGCCTTCCGCTTCCATCTGACGCATGCGGCGATCGATCAGCCACTTCTCCAGCTTGAAATCCGGAATGCCGTAACGCAGCAAACCGCCGATCCGGTCGTTCTTTTCGAACACCGTCACATCGTGCCCCGCGCGCGCCAGTTGCTGCGCGACGGCGAGACCCGCGGGGCCGGAACCGACCACGGCGACCTTCTTGCCGGTCTTGTGCTTCGGCGGTAACGGCGCAACCCAACCTTCGGCCCAGGCCTTGTCGATGATCGCGTGTTCGATCGACTTGATGCCGACCGGGTCGTCGTTGATGCCGAGCGTGCACGCCGCTTCGCACGGCGCCGGGCAGATGCGGCCCGTGAACTCGGGGAAGTTGTTTGTCGAGTGCAGCACTTCGATCGCGTTCTTCCAGTCCTGATGGAACACCAGGTCGTTGAAGTCCGGGATGATGTTGTTCACCGGGCAGCCGTTGTTGCAGAACGGAATGCCGCAGTCCATGCAACGCGCGCCTTGAATCTTCGCTTCGTCGTCGCTCAGTGCGGCGACGAATTCCTTGTAGTGCTTCACACGCGTGAGCGGAGCTTCGTACGTCTCGTGGCGACGTTCGAACTCGAGAAAACCGGTTGCCTTGCCCATGTGGTTCTCTTCTCTATCTGTATCAGGTGGGGTGATCTACACCCGCCACGGGGCACCGTTTAACGGTGACCGCGCGCGGCGGGTACGACTTAAGGGTGACGTCCCGCTGGTAACGTGACCAGCGGTGCGGCGATGCGGCAGGTCAGGCGGCGAGCACTTCCTTGTTCGCCTTCTTCGCGGCCATTTCGCCCAGCGCGCGCTTGTATTCGGTCGGGAACACCTTCACGAATTGACGGCGCGACGCGTCCCAGTTTTCGAGCAGCGCTTTCGCACGCGGCGAGCCCGTGAACTGGAAGTGACGCTCGATCAATCCCTTGAGCAGCGCTTCGTCGGTCGCGCCGGTGTGCCACAGGCCCTTGTCGACCGTGCGCTCCTGTTCGGCCGTTTGCAGGACCGGTTCGAGCGTGACCATCGACTTGTTGCACTTGCCCGCGAACGAGTTGTCCGGATCGAACACATACGCGATGCCGCCCGACATGCCAGCCGAGAAGTTACGGCCCGTTTCGCCGAGCACGACCACCGTGCCGCCCGTCATGTATTCGCAACCGTGGTCGCCCGTGCCTTCGACAATCGCCGTCGCGCCCGAGTTACGCACGCAGAAACGCTCGCCGGCCACGCCACGGAAGAACGCTTCGCCTTCGATCGCGCCGTACATCACCGTGTTGCCGCAGATGATGTTTTCTTCCGACTTGCCGCGGAAATCGTTGGTCGGACGAATGATGATGCGCCCGCCCGACAAGCCCTTGCCGACGTAGTCGTTACCGTCGCCGACCAGATCCAGCGTGACGCCCTTCGCGAGGAACGCGCCGAAGCTCTGACCCGCGGTGCCCTTCAACTGGATGTGAATCGTGTCGTCAGGCAGGCCGTCGTGGCCGTACTTCTTCGCGATCATGCCGGACAGCATCGCGCCGACCGTACGGTTCACGTTGCGCACCGGCTGGATGAACGAGACGTGCTCGCCCTTCTCGATCGCGGCTTTCGCCTTTTCGATCAGCACGTGGTCGAGCGCTTTGTCCAGACCGTGGTCCTGCACGCCGACATGCTTGCGCGCCACCTCGGCCGACACTTGCGGCTGATAGAACACGCGCGAGAAATCGAGACCCTTCGCCTTCCAGTGCTCGATGCCCTTCTTCGTATCGAGCAGTTCGGCGTGACCGATCAGGTCGTCGAACTTGCGGATGCCCAGTTGCGCCATGATTTCACGCGCTTCTTCCGCAACAAAGAAGAAGAAGTTGACGACATGTTCCGGCTGACCCTGGAACTTCGCACGCAGCACCGGATCTTGCGTCGCGACGCCGACCGGGCAGGTGTTCAGATGGCACTTGCGCATCATGATGCAGCCTTCGACGACGAGCGGCGCCGTCGCGAAGCCGAATTCATCCGCGCCGAGCAGCGCGCCGATCACGACGTCGCGGCCGGTTTTCATCTGACCGTCGGCCTGCACGCGGATGCGACCGCGCAACTGGTTCAGCACCAGGGTCTGCTGCGTTTCGGCGAGACCCAGTTCCCACGGCGTGCCCGCATGCTTGAGCGACGACAGCGGCGAAGCGCCCGTGCCGCCGTCCGTGCCGGCGATCACGACGTGATCCGCCTTGGCCTTCGCGACACCTGCAGCGACTGTGCCGACGCCCGATTCCGACACCAGCTTCACCGAGATGCTGGCCACCGGATTCGCGTTCTTCAGATCGTGGATCAGTTGCGCCAGATCTTCGATCGAGTAGATGTCATGGTGCGGCGGCGGCGAAATCAGGCCGACGCCCGGCACCGAGTAACGCAGCTTGCCGATGTATTCCGACACCTTGTGACCCGGCAACTGGCCGCCTTCGCCCGGCTTCGCGCCTTGCGCCATCTTGATCTGGATCTGATCGGCCGACGACAGGTACTCCGCCGTCACGCCGAAACGGCCCGACGCCACCTGCTTGATCTTCGAACGCAGCGAATCGCCGTCCTTCAGCGGAATGTCGACGATCACTTCTTCGCCGATCACGGACTTCATCGTGTCGCCATTCTTGATCGGAATGCCGCGCAGTTCGTTGCGATAGCGCGCCGAATCTTCGCCGCCTTCGCCGGTGTTCGACTTGCCGCCGATGCGGTTCATCGCGACCGCCAGCGTGGCGTGCGCTTCTGTGCTGATCGAGCCCAGCGACATGGCGCCGGTAGCGAAACGCTTGACGATGTCCTTCGCCGATTCGACTTCGTCGAGCGGGATCGCCTTGGTCGGATCGAACTTGAATTCGAACAGGCCGCGGAACGTCATGTGACGCTTGGTCTGATCGTTGATCAGATGCGCGTATTCCTTGTACGTCTGATACGAGTTGCTGCGCGCCGAGTGCTGCAGCTTGGCGATCGCGTCCGGCGTCCACATGTGTTCTTCGCCGCGCACGCGGTACGCGTACTCGCCGCCCGCGTCGAGCATGGTCGCGAGCACCGGGTTGTCGCCGAATGCATCGCGATGCAGACGGATCGCTTCTTCCGCGACGTCGAACAGACCAATGCCGCCGACCTTCGACGAGGTGCCCGCGAAGTACTTCTGCACCAGATCTTCAGCCAGGCCGACCGCTTCGAAAATCTGCGCGCCGGTGTACGACATGTAGGTCGAAATGCCCATCTTGGACATGACCTTCATCAGGCCCTTGCCGACCGCCTTGGTGAAGTTGTAGACCGCCTTCTCCGGCGACAGGTCGCCCTTCAGGCCGGACGCCAGCTGGCCGAGCGTTTCCATCGCGAGGTACGGGTGCACGGCTTCCGCGCCGTAGCCCGCGAGCAGCGCGAAGTGGTGCGTTTCACGCGCCGAGCCGGTTTCCACGACCAGACCCGCGCTGGTGCGCAGACCATGCTGCACGAGGTGCGTGTGGATCGCGGCGGTCGCCAGCAGCGCCGGAATCGCGACGTTGTCGCGGTCGGTCTTGCGGTCCGACACGATCAGCATGTTGTAGCCGGACTTGACCGCGTCGACGGCTTCCGCGCACAGCGAGGCGAGGCGCGCTTCGATGCCTTCCTTGCCCCAAGCCACCGGATAGCAGATGTTCAGCTCGTACGAGCTGAACTTGCCGCCCGTGTACTGATCGATCTCGCGGATCTTCGCGATGTCCTTGAAGTCAAGCACCGGCTGCGACACTTCGAGACGCATCGGCGGGTTGATGTTGTTCGTGTCCAGCAGGTTCGGCTTCGGACCGACGAACGACACCAGCGACATCACCATGTTTTCGCGGATCGGGTCGATCGGCGGGTTCGTCACTTGCGCGAACAGCTGCTTGAAGTAGTGATAGAGCGTCTTGTTCTTGTTCGACATGACCGCCAGCGGCGAGTCGTTGCCCATCGAACCGACCGCTTCTTCGCCGGCTTGCGCCATCGGCGCCATCAGGAACTTGAGGTCTTCCTGCGTGTAGCCGAACGCCTGCTGACGATCCAGCAACGCAGCGGCTTCGCGGCGTTCCGTCGCGACGTCTTCGGCCTTCGGCTCGATTTCGTCGAGCTTGATCCGCACGGCGTCGATCCAGCTCTTGTACGGCTTGGCGTTCGCGAGGTTGTCCTTCAGTTCCTTGTCGTCGATGATGCGGCCGTGTTCCATGTCGATCAGGAACATCTTGCCCGGCTGCAGACGCCACTTCTTGACGATCTTCGACTCGGGGATCAGCAGCGTGCCCGCTTCCGACGCCATGATGACGAGGTCGTCGTCCGTGACGATGTAGCGCGCCGGGCGCAGACCGTTACGGTCGAGCGTCGCGCCGATCTGGCGGCCGTCGGTGAAGGCGATCGCGGCGGGGCCGTCCCACGGCTCCATCATCGCGGCGTGGTATTCGTAGAACGCGCGGCGGTTGTCGTCCATCAGCGTGTGCTGTTCCCAGGCTTCCGGGATCATCATCATCATCGCGTGGACGAGCGGGTAACCGGCCATCACCAGCAGTTCGAGACAGTTGTCGAACGAGGCGGTGTCCGATTGGCCCGGGTAGATCAGCGGCCATAGCTTCGGCAGGTCGTCGCCGAGCACGTGCGACGCGATCGCGCCCGTGCGGGCGTTCAGCCAGTTGACGTTGCCCTTCACCGTGTTGATTTCGCCGTTGTGGGCAATCATCCGGTACGGGTGAGCCAGTTCCCACGCCGGGAACGTGTTGGTCGAGAAGCGTTGGTGCACCAGCGCCAGCGCCGAGACGGTGCGCTCGTCCTGCAGGTCGCGGTAGTACACGCCGACCTGACCGGCCAGCAGCAGGCCCTTGTAGACGATCGTGCGCGCCGAGCACGACGGCACGAAGTATTCCTTGCCGTGCTTCAGCTTGAGCGCCTGGATGCGGTGGCTCGCGGTCTTGCGGATCACGTACAGCTTCCGCTCCAGCGCGTCGGTCACCATGATGTCCTTGCCGCGGCCGATGAAGATCTGGCGGATCAGCGGCTCGCTCGCCTTGACGGTCGGCGAAATCGGCATGGTGTGGTCGACCGGCACGTCGCGCCAGCCCAGCACGACCTGGCCTTCGGCCTTCACCGTCCGTTCCAGCTCCTGCTCGCAGGCCAGACGCGACGCGTGTTCTTTCGGCAGAAAGACCATGCCGACGCCGTACTCGCCGTTCGGCGGCAGCACCACGCCCTGCTTCGCCATTTCCTCGCGATAGAAGCCGTCCGGGATCTGGATCAGGATGCCCGCGCCGTCGCCCATCAACGGATCGGCGCCGACGGCGCCCCGGTGGTCGAGGTTTTCGAGAATCTTCAGGCCTTGCTCGATGATCTCGTGGCTTTTCTTGCCCTTGATATGAGCGACGAAGCCGACGCCGCAGGCGTCGTGCTCGTTTTGCGGGTCGTACAGACCTTGCGCGGCGGGAACCGGATGAGTCGGTTGCTGGTGGTCGTTCATGGGGACACCGTCTGTAGGGGGCCGGACAGGCCGTTAAACCATTTTTCTATTGCCGCGGCTCGCAACCGCAACCGCGACGGCGCTTTGAGCGGGACACGCTGAAATGCTACGCGTATCAAAAAGCGCCGGAATTCGGAATATACGCGACGAATCAAAGGAATAGCAAATAAAACATGATGGTCGATCCCCAATTATAAAGTTGGTGCATTGCGGTGTATTTTTATTGGTGCCACATCAAAATAGTGCAAAAGAAAACGGCATGCGAAGATGCCGTTTTGATGCAACCCTTTGCTGCGAAACGCTTTTATTGCTGCTGAGGCGTCTCGCGCACCTTGCGCGGCCGCCCGCGCGGCAGCGGCGACACGCGCCGGTTGGCGGCCCGCGCCGCCCATTCGCGGTAGGTATCGCTGCCCAATACCCAACCTTTTAGCGTGGCCTGTTGAAGCTGACTGGCTTCGCGTTCGTCGAGCGGCTGCTCGCACAGATCGCGATACGCGCGCTGCCGTTCGAACGGCGTATTGCCGAGCGACCAGTACAGCGGGTGGTCGGTAATCAGGCTGTCGAGCGTCAGGCCGATGTGATGACGGTAGCTCGACCAGCGGTAGTCTTCCGGCGCGCTCACCAGTTGCGCGCGCACCGGACACATTTCGACGACGCGGCTCGCCAGCAGAAAGTAACGCTCGCCTTCGATCACCGTGGCGCGGTAACGTCCTTCCCACAACGTGCCGCGACGAGCGTAACGCCGGTTGAAGTGCGCCACGTAGCGGCGCCCTACCGCCTGCATCGCCTTCGGCAGGCTCGACTCCTCGGTCGGGGTGACGAGCAGTTGCACCGCGCCCGGCATCAACGCATAAGCGTGAATCGATAAGTGATGGTCGCGCGAAGCCGCTTTCAAACAGTCGATGAAAAGCTCGTAGTCCTGGTCGTCGACGAACGCGGGCTGCTGATCGAGCCCGCGGAGGATGACGTGCTGCGGCTGGTCAGGGACATAGAGACGTGCAAGCCGTGCCATGCTGGAGTATCCGATAGTCGCGTTGGTACATACCCGAAGGTCCGAAAAGCCGCATGCGCTCTACGTTCGGCGCGGCGCGGCTGAGCCAGAAACCGCGCGGTGCTTAGGGAGAAAGCTCTAACCGCCGCGTATGGTTTGTTTCAAACGTTGTAGTCATAATGAGCGGGCCTTTTCTGGAGGAGCACATATGAAATTAAAACAGGCCGTAACGGGGCTCGCGGCGCTAGCCTGTATGTCAACGGCAGCGCACGCGCAATCGGCCGGCAGCTTTTTCGTCACAACAGGCTGGTTCCATCTTGCGCCTCAATCGAGCAGCGAACCGTTGAGAATCACAAGTCTTGGCGGCAGCCCCACCAACATTACGGAACCCAACACCGGTGCATCGCTGGGTTCCGCCGATACGCTCGGCTTCACCGCCGGCTACTTCGTCACTGATCACATCGCCACCGAATTCGTAATTGGCGTCCCGCCTTCTTTCGACCTGAACGGCACGGGCAGCCTCGAACAATTCGGCAAGCTGGGCTCGGCAAAACAGTGGAGCCCGACTCTGCTGTTCAAGTACTATTTCAACGCGCCGACCGCTACGTTCCGCCCATATCTCGGCGTTGGCGTGAGTCGCATCTGGTTCACCGACCAGAAGATCACCAACGGTGCGTTTGAAGCCAATGTTCTGCATGGTCCGACCAGCGTCAGTACGGATAGTTCGTGGGAGCCGGTGTTTAATGCCGGTTTCACTTACGCGTTCAATCAGCACTGGTTCGCGGGCGTCTCGATCTCGTACCTGCCGCTCAGCACGACCGCCAAGCTGACCACCGCCGCAAATACGCCGGTCGGCACGCTGACCGCCACGTCGCAAACCAAGATCAAGCTGAACCCGATCGTTTCCTACGTCAACATCGGTTACCGTTTCTAACGCTTCGCGAAAATAGGGACGCGTTTAGTTAGGGTAGTCGAATTTTCGTGGCTTGGACAACGCCGTCATATATCCAGTGACGGCGTTTTTCGTTTCGTGTGTGCTCCGGGGCCGCACGCTGGCCGCGTGCGCCCTATTTCCGGGCCGGTGCGAGCGTTTGTAAATTTGACCCGCAATCGCACCGGCTCGTGCAATATCTGCTGACGAATAGCCGTCGGCGAGACCGCCGTCCGCGCGACGCGAATAAGGCTGCGCGGCAATCGGGCCGCGCTCGCGGGTTTGGCACCAAAGTTGCGTCCGCAGGGTGTTTCCCGCGTCGTGGACGTGATGTGCGTCTGTGTGACGAGGCGTGGGACCTTTCACCTCATCGACGGAGCGACCATGACAGCACTTCCGAATACGCGAGACGCCCTCGGCGAATCCTGGACCAGCACGAGCCGCCGTGCAAAACGTATCGCACGCCACGGCCGCCACGCGGCCGAAGATATCGCGGGCGAACTGCGCACGCTGATGTCCGAACTCGAATCCACTTTGGCCGATGGCACCCAGGCCGACGCCGTGGCGCTGCGCGGCAAACTGCGCAAACAGCTGGAAGCCGCGCGCGCACGTTTGAACGACACGCGCGAAGCGGTGCGCGAGCGCGCTGAAGTCGCGATCGCCGACGCCGACGACTACGTGCATGAAAACCCGTGGCAGACGATTGCGATCGTCGGCGGCGTTGCGCTGATTGCCGGGGCGTTGTTCGCGTCGCGCTTGCGGTAGCGCGCGCTAACCTGCAGTAGTTTGCGGCGGGCAGGTTGCGGCGCCGGTCCACGCCGGCGCCGTGCCGCAATCAGTTGTCTTCGATCACGAACAGCCGCTGATACTCCTTCAGCGCATATCGATCCGTCATCCCCGCGATGTAATGCGCGATCAGACGGGCTTGCTGCGCTCCGTCAGCGGAGAGGTAACCCGGCGGCAGCAGCCGCGGATCTTCCGTGAACGCGTTGAACAGGCCGATCACCACGCGCCGCGCCTTGTTGGCCATCCGCATCACGCGGTAATGGCGGTACAGGTTCTTGAACAGAAAACGCTTGAGCACCGCGGCCTGCGCGGCAATCGCGTCGCTATGCGCGACCAGTACGGGCGCGGCACGCACCGCGTCGAGCGAGTTCGGCGCGTAGCGGACCAGATTCAGCTTGGTCGTATCGATCAGATCGACGATCAGCGTATTGATGATGCGCCGCACCGTCTCGTGAATCAGCCTGCGTCCTTCGATCTGCGGAAAATCGCGGCGCGCCGCCTCGTAGTGCGTCTGCCATAACTCCACTTCGGCAAGCTGCTCGACCGTGAGCAGGCCGGAGCGCAAGCCGTCGTCGACGTCATGGTTGTTGTACGCGATCTCGTCGGCGACGTTGGCGATCTGCGCTTCGATAGACGGCTGGCGGCCTTCGAGAAAGCGTTCGCCCAGCGCGCCGAGGCGCCGCGCGTTTTCCCGCGAACAGTGCTTGAGAATCCCCTCGCGCGTTTCGAAGCACAGGTTCAGGCCGTCGAACGCGCCGTAGTGCTCTTCCAGATCGTCGACCACCGCGAGACTTTGCAGATTGTGTTCAAAGCCGCCGTGCTCGCGCATGCATTCGTTCAACGCGTCCTGACCGGCATGGCCGAATGGCGTGTGGCCGAGATCGTGAGCCAACGAAATCGCTTCGACGAGGTCTTCGTTGACCCGCAGATTACGCGCTACCGACCGCGCGATCTGCGCCACTTCGAGGCTATGCGTGAGACGCGTGCGAAACAGGTCGCCCTCGTGATTCACGAAGACCTGCGTTTTGTATTCGAGCCGGCGGAACGCCGTGGAGTGGACGATGCGGTCGCGGTCGCGCTGGAATTCGGTACGGGCGCTGGGCGCGACTTCCGGATAACGGCGGCCGCGCGACTGCGCCGAATGCGCCGCATACGGCGCAAGGTGCGCTTCGAGTGCTTCCTGGGTGAGCACGCCGAGCGCCGCCGTGCCGGCCGGCTCCGCCGGGTCGTGCTTTACATCGTCGCTGCGCCTGTCTGTCACCGGGTTCTCCGAAACATAAACGGCGCCTCGTGACGCGGGTGCGTGATGCTTTGCCCGGCTAGCCGCCGTCTTTAGATCGCGGCAGCCAGCGTGGCCTGCACCTCGTCGTCGGGCGCCTGGGTGATCAGCGTCTCACCGAAACGCTTCAGCAGAATGAATTTGATCATGCCGGCTTCCGCCTTCTTGTCGACCTGCATGAGTTCGACATAGCGCGACTCGCCGAGCGCGGGCGCCCGGGTCGGCAAATGCGCGGCGACGATCACGTCGACCAGGCGTTTGCGCGCGGTCTCGTCGAGATAGCCCATGCGGACGGACAGATCCGCCGCCATCACCATCCCGCAGCCGACCGCCTCGCCGTGCAGCCATTCGCCGTAGCCGAGCCCGGCTTCGATCGCGTGGCCGAAGGTGTGACCGAAATTGAGGATCGCGCGCAGTCCGCCTTCACGCTCGTCCTGCGCCACCACCGACGCCTTGATCTCGCACGAGCGCTTGACCGCCTCGATCAGCGCCGCGGGCTCGCAGGCGTTCAGCGCCGCAACGTTCGCTTCGATCCAGCTGAAGAAGCCGGCGTCGGCAATCGCGCCGGTCTTGATCACTTCGGCGACGCCCGCCGCCAGTTCGCGCGCCGGCAGCGTGCGCAACGCGCCGATGTCGGCGATCACGGCTTGCGGCTGGTAGAACGCGCCGATCATGTTCTTGCCGAGCGGATGATTGATGCCGGTCTTGCCGCCCACCGACGAATCCACCTGCGACAGCAACGTAGTCGGCACCTGAATGAACGGCACGCCGCGCATGTAGCAGGCCGCGGCAAAACCCGTCATATCGCCGATCACGCCGCCGCCCAAAGCGATCAGCGTGGTCTTGCGATCGGCGCGCGAGCCGAGCAGCGCGTCGAAAATCAGGTTCAGAGTCTCGAGGTTTTTGTACGCTTCGCCGTCCGGCAAAACGACCGTGGAAACCTGCTTGCCGAGCGGCGCGAGTGCGGCGCGCAGCTTGTCGCCGTAAAGCGGCTCGACGGTGGTATTCGTGACGATCGTGACCGAACTGCCGGCAATATGCGGTGCGAACAACGCGGTCTGGCCGAGCAGATCGGCACCGATATGGATGGGGTAGGCGCGCTCGCCCAGTTCGACATTGACGGTAATCATACGGTCCATTATGACGCAGGGTGTTTGGCGACGCCGACCATCTCGAGCTGCATCAGAACCATATTGACGAGGCCGTTGACCGAAGGCCGGCCGGTTTCGATGACGAAATGCGCGCATTCCCGATATAACGGATCGCGCACTTCGTAGAGCGCTTCGAGACGCGCCTTGGGGTCTTCGGTTTGCAGAAGCGGGCGATTCTTGTCGCGCCGGGTGCGCAGCCAGAGATCATGCGGATTGGCTCGCAGGTAGATCACCACGCCGCGATTTTGCAATGATTCACGGTTTTCCGGCCGCAGCACCGCGCCGCCACCGGTGGCCAGCACGATATTTTCGCGCCCGGTGAGCTCGGAAATCACGCTCGCCTCGCGCTCGCGAAAGCCCGCTTCGCCCTCCAGCTCGAAGATCACCGGAATGCGCGCGCCCGTGCGCGCTTCGATTTCGTGGTCGGAATCGAAGAACGGGCGATCGAGACGGCGCGCAATGGCCCGGCCCACGGTGGTTTTTCCTGCCCCCATGAGCCCTACAAAAAATACATTGGCGTGTGCGTCCCGCGCTTGCAACGGTGTCCTCTGGCTAATCCGGTATAGGTCGTGCCGCAGCTTACTGGCAAAGCGGCTGCCTTGTCGAGCCTGCGCGCCGCCGCTGGAGAGCGGCGGCGCCATGCCCCTAATTTATCTGCACGACGCGCGGCGTGATGAAAACCGCCAGTTCGCTGCGCTGGTCGCGATGTGCCCGATGGCGGAAAAGCGCCCCCAAAAGCGGTATTTTGCCCAGGAGCGGCACCCGCGTCACATCGTCCCGGTCGTCGGTTGCGTAAATTCCGCCGATCGACACCGTACCACCATCCTCGACTTCGACCCGCGTTTGCACGTGTTTGGTGTTGATCGCGGGGCCGGCGTCGGTCTGTTCGCCGACGCTGTCTTTGGCGACGTCGAGGTCCAGCACGACCCGGCCGTCGGGCATGATTTGCGGCTCGACCTCGAGTTTGAGCGTCGCGCGACGGAACTGCACGCCCGACACGCCCTGCCCCACCTTCGCCTGGTACGGCAGCTCGGTGCCCTGCTCGACCACCGCCTTCATCCGGTCGGCCGTGACGACCCGTGGACTGGAGACGATTTCCCCGCGGCCTTCGGCCTCCAGCGCGCTGAGCTCGATGTTCAGGAGCCGCGTCGCGGCAGCCGCGAACAGCGTCAAGCCGGCGGTCGCGGCGTCGAAACCGGCGATGGGTCGCGCCGACAGATCATAAACCGCGCCGTCTTTGCCGCCGGTCAGGCCGCGCGCCGAGCCGTCTTCGCTCGTGGCGGCCATCGAGAGCCGCACGCCGAGATTGCGCGAGAACCCGTGTTCGCCCTCGACGATGCGCGCTTCGATCAATACCTGGCGGGTCGGCCGGTCGACGGAGCCGAGCAGCGCCGCGATCTGCGCGACGCGCGCCTCGAGGTCGGTCACGAACAGCAGGTTGGTGCGCGGATCGGCGGTGGCGGCGCCGCGTTTGGACAGCACGCGCTGATTACCGGAGCCGGTCAGCAGGCGGCGCACGTCCTCGGCGCGCGCGTAGTGCAACTGGAACGTGCGGCTGGCGAGCGGTTCGAGATCGGCGCTGCGGGCGTGCGCTTCGAAGCGTTGCCGCTCGCGCGCGGCCAGATCGGCCTGCGGCGCGACCCAGATCACGTTGCCGCGACGCTCCATCGCGAGGCCGTTGACGTCGAGCAAGGTATCGAACGCCGTGCGCCACGGCACCTTGTCGAGCCGCAACGAGACGGCGCCACGCACTCTTTCGCTCGCGACGATGTTCAGCCCGGTGAACTGCGCGAACGCGTTGAGCACGGCGCCCAGTTCGGCGCGCTGGAAGTTCAGCGAGATCGCTTTGTCGTCGGCTGCGAGATTGGCGTCGGCGGCGGTTTTCGGGGCGTCGCTGAGGCGTGAGGCCGGCGGTAGCGGTGTGGGTGGGCCTTCGAGCGCGGAGGCGGAGGCGACGTCGCGGGTTGGGATTAAGGGTTGCTTGGGCAGCGGGGAGGCGGTGGCGCCGGCTGCGGCGTCGGCGGTGGCCGCATCAACCGTGCCCATGCCGTCGGCGCCACCAGCCGCAGCGGACGCTGCCGCCTTCGACGCATCCGTCGTCTCCGCTGAGTCGTCGCGAAACGGGTTCGGCACTTCGACGGCAACCTCGCGCGGCAACGGCGGTGCGTTGTGCGACGCGTCCGGCGACCCGACCGGATCATCCCGCAACATATAGTCCGGTAGCGGCGGCAACGGTGGCGGCGAAGCCCGCGCGATACCGACGCTCAACGCCGAACTGATGACGACCAGCCCGAGACACGCGCGACGCCCGCGCTGCAGCCTGCACGCAAGCAGCGAGCGAGACACGCCCGCTACCCGTTCACCAGTAGAAGATGATGCGCAGGACACTCGACCGCCGCAAGACACGCGAAATACACGAGACAAGCGAGCCCCGCGCAAAACGCACGCTCCCGACAACGGTCCCACGCCCCAATACGACCACGCGATCCGCGCTAATTTCGCCGCGCTCATCATGAAGCCTCCATCAACGACAACGTGCGCGTCTCATCGCCTCTCGCGAGCGTAATCCCGAGCGCGTCGAGCCTCGTGACGCGCTCGGCACCGATCTGCTGCCCGGCCACGACCGTAGTCGCGCCATCCGCCGTATCGAGCAACGCCAAACCACGCGTGCGATCGCGCAGCAGTCCAACGAGTCGCAACGCCGAACCATCGGACACACCACCTGCGGCGAACATCTGCGGCGGCGAGAACGGATCGAAGAACACGAGATCCTCGTCGTCGTCCGAATCGAGGCTTGCGTCGACGAACGCGTCCGCGGACGCATTCAACGGCGCCGGCCGCAGCGCGCTGAACATATTCAGCGTCGCGTTCACCACGAGCGACACGGCATCGCGTTTAACCGTCACGTCGACGGGAACGGTCAGCACCGGCAAATCCGACAACCCACGCAGAAACGCCATCAGGTGGACGAAATCGGTGCGCGCGGTGAACTGCAGCGGGCGCATGCTTTCAGCGCCCGCACCGCTGGCGGCGCCGGGTTCAAGGCTCAACAGCGTGACGTCGTTCTGCGCGGCCAGTTCGGAGACGATGCGCACGTCGTCTGCCGAGGTCCATGACGCGCTTGAACGCACCGCGCCTGTCGCCGCAACTTCCCGCCGCAGCGCGGGCAACTGCCCGAGCGAATGCCGCGCGTCAGCCAGGCGTCGCACGCTCGCCGCCAACGCCGACCGGCTCGCGTCGACTCCGGAGAAATCAGCCACGATCCAGCCATGCGTGCCGAGAGCGAAAACCGTCACGGCAATCAGCAAAGCAACCACCCAGCGGCGACGTCTGCTCCACGCATCGAACGGCAAGCGCGCACGCTTTATCCAATGCGAGACGAACGGGCGCACGCTGGCCGCGCCGCCAAACTCAACGAATGTCGTGCTCATTTCACACCTCTCGATAGTTCGGACTTAACGGGAAGCGATGAAGCGAAGCCCGTCTTGCCGGCCGTCTTCAACACCACGTCGTCCCAACGCAAATGCGCGCCGAACTCAACCGGGCCAGCCACGCCAGCGCCAAGGCCAAGGCCCGCGCCAGCACCCGGCCGCCCTGCACCCCGCGTCGCCGAGCTATGCAGGTCGCTCACCTCCGCGCCTTTCACGCCGCGAATGCCGCTCAAGCGTTTGAGCCACGCCGCCGACGCCGCATGTCCACGCGACGTCGCCAGCATTTGGGTCTCGTGTTCACGCTGACGCATCTGCTGCAACACCACGCCCTCGCCCGGCTCGGAACTCAGCGCATCGATCAGATCGCGCAAATGCGTGAGCGGGTCGGACAAACGCTTGGCATGCGCGGTGTTTTTGCGTTGCTCGTCTCTCGTACGCAGCAAGGTCGCGTGCTCCGCGAGCGGTGCGCTCAGACGCGTGAACGATTGATCGATCGATGCGCGCCGCGCATCGAGCTGCATGCGCTCGAACGCCTGCCACCCGATCACTGGCAGCACGGCGGCGCAGCCGGCGAATGCGGCGGCAGTCCATTCAAGTAGCCGACGCCGACGCGCAAGCCGGGCATTGCGCTGCCGGTACGGCAGCAGATTGAAACCACCGAGCCACGACCGCACGAAGCGCACACCGCGCGAAGACGAAGACGATGACGAAGACGACGAAAACACCGGCGGATGCGAGCCCGCTCCCAGTAACAGACCGCCCATCATTCGAATACCCCGCGCAACGCCAGCCCGAACGCCACCGCGCCTTCCGGTTCGTGCAACAACGCATCGGTCTGCGGCCGCTCAACGCTGCCGAGCAGCGCCAGGTCGAAGGGCAGTACCGGGCAACTCAATACATCCGCGATATCCACCATCGAAAAGCCCACCCCGTCGAGCAGATCGACCTCGCCGCTCAGGAACGCGCAACGAACCGCGGCGTCATGACTCAGGTCGCGCAACGCGTCGGCGAGATCCGTGTGTTCGGGCGCCGGATAGCGCATCTCGCGGACCAGACAGTCCTCGGCGAAACGCCATCCGTACACGCCGTCCGTACCGATCCACAGCGCGATGTACGACTCGTGCGGATCGAGTTCATGACTCGCCGCATAGCGCATGGCGCGCAGGGCCGCTTGCGGCTCGCCGTCGATGGCGGTCAGTGAAATGCCGGCCGCCGCCGCGCATTCCATACGCGCCTCGAGATGCTGGCGCGCGGTCGCGGCAATCGTCACCGAGCGGCTCGCGCCGGGCCTTTCGTCGACGTACCAGTCGACCGCCAGCGCATGCCGTTCGAGCCCCGCGATCCGCTCGACCTCGTTCATCACCGCCGGTTCCAGTTCGGCCAGCTCATGCCCGCCGTCTTCCGCGCAGCCGCTTTGCGCGGCAAGCCGCGCGAGCGACACCGTGGTCATGACCGTGGCCGACGCGGGCACCGCCATCGCGCAACGCAACGCTTGCACAGCACACGCGCGCGGCAGACCGGCGAACGCTTCGCGCAACGCGCGCGCCACCGCGTGCCGGTCGGCGATCTCGGTGCCCGCCATCGCGCCCGGCGCGAGCGGCACCGTCGACACGTATTCGATATTCAGCACCGAAGCCGGCAACGCGCGATGACTGATCACGACCAGACGCACGCTTTGCGAACCGACATCGATCCCTGCGGCGAAACGCAGCGAGCCTGCCTGCAAGACCTCAAACCAGGATTTTTTTACCGTCATATGCCCTCCCTCAGACTCGCGCTGCGAACCATTCGAACGCGAGTAACGAGGAAGAATTGTGCGCAAGCGCGGCGTCGAGCGACACTCAGCCGAATGGCTAACGTTGCGTGACGCACGCCCCACGCGGCATCAAAGCGTCTACAGTGAAGTCAATCCCGCGTGTGGCGCGCCGGCTTATCGGGCAACGCTCGTAAGCCGGCCGAAAGCTGAAAAGCGAGGCGGCTATAATCGCGGGACTGTTTTTTGGTGCCACTATGCAATCCACGTCTCCTACGTCCCCGCCGCCCGCGCCGCAGAAGCGCAAACGCCCGTTGTGGCTGAAGCTCATGATCGGCTTTGTCGGTCTGATCGTCGCAGGCATTCTGTGCGTGCTGCTGGTGCTCGGCTATGCGCTGGTCGTGGCCACGCCTAACCTGCCGTCACTCGATGCACTGACCGATTACCGGCCCAAGGTGCCGCTGCGCATCTACACGGCGGACCACGTGCTGATCGGCGAATTCGGCGAAGAACGGCGTGACATCGTCCATATCCAGGACGTGCCCGATAGCCTGAAAAAAGCGGTGCTCGCCATTGAAGACGCGCGCTTCTACGATCACGGCGGCGTCGATCTCACCGGTATCGCGCGCGCCGGTATCGTCGCGCTGACTAACGGCCATGCCACGCAGGGCGCCAGCACGATCACCATGCAGGTGGCGCGCAACTTCTTCCTGTCGAGCGAGAAGACCTACACGCGCAAGATCTACGAGATGCTACTCGCGTACAAGATCGAGTCGAAGCTGACCAAAGATCAGATTCTCGAGGTGTACATGAATCAGATCTATCTCGGGCAGCGCGCCTACGGCTTTGCGAGCGCGGCGCGGGTGTATTTCGGCAAGGACCTGAAGGATCTGACGCTGGCCGAGTCGGCCATGCTCGCCGGCCTACCGAAGGCGCCGTCCGCGTACAACCCGGTGGTCAATCCGAAGCGCGCGAAGATACGTCAGCAGTACATCCTGCAGCGCATGCTCGAGCTGCGCTACATCACCCAGGAACAGTACGACGAAGCGAGCAAGCAACCGCTCGTGGTCAAGGGCGCGGGCAAGGAATTCAGCGTGCACGCGGAGTACGTCGCGGAAATGGTCCGGCAGATGATGTATGCGCAGTATCGCGAAGAGGCGTACACGCGCGGCCTGAACGTGGTGACCACGATCGATTCGGCCGATCAGGATGTCGCCTACCGCGCGCTGCGCAAAGGGCTGATGGACTACGAACGGCGTCACGGTTATCGCGGCCCAGAGGCGTTCATCGATCTGCCGTCCGACGCGGACGATCGCGAACAGGCCATCGACGACGCGCTGCTCGAACATCCGGACAACGGCGAAATCATCGCTGCGGTGGTGACCTCGGCGAATCCGAAACAGGTGCAGGCCGCATTCATCGACGGCAATGTCGCGACCATTCAGGGTGACGGCCTGCGCTTCGCGCAAGCCGCGCTCGGTCCGCGCGCGCAGCCGAATCAGCGGGTGCGGCCCGGCGCGATCATCCGTCTGATCAAGAACGACGACGGCAATTGGTCGATCACGCAATTGCCGCAAGTGGAAGGCGCGTTCGTTTCGGTGATCCCGCAAGATGGCGCGATTCGCGCGCTGGTCGGCGGCTTCGACTTCAACAAGAACAAGTTCAACCACGTGACTCAGGCGTGGCGTCAACCGGGTTCGAGCTTCAAGCCGTTCATCTATTCGGCGTCGCTCGAAAAGGGTCTTGGACCTGCTACCGTCATCAACGATGCGCCGCTCTTTTTCAGCGCCGCGGAGACCGGCGGCCAGGCGTGGGAGCCGAAGAACTACGGCGGCGGTTTCGACGGCCCAATGACCATGCGCACCGCGCTGCAGAAGTCGAAGAACCTGGTGTCGATCCGGATCCTCAACCAGATTGGCACGAAGTACGCGCAGCAGTACATCACGCGTTTCGGCTTCGACGCGGACCGTCACCCCGCCTATCTGCCGATGGCGCTCGGTGCGGGTCTCGTCACGCCGCTGCAAATGGCGGGCGCGTTCTCGGTGTTCGCCAACGGCGGCTATCGCGTCAATCCGTATCTGATCGCCGAAGTCACCGATCAGCGTGGCATCGTGGTCGCGCACGCGCAGCCGCTGGTGGCCGCGCAAAGCGCGCCGCACGCGATCGAACCGCGCAACGCGTACGTAATGAACAGCCTGCTGCTGAGCGTCGCGCAACGCGGCACGGGCGCGAAGACCAACGTGTTGAAACGCACCGACATCGGCGGCAAGACGGGCACGACCAACGATTCGCGCGACGCGTGGTTCGCCGGTTATCAGCACACGCTCACGGCGATCGCGTGGATCGGCTACGACAATCCGCGCAGTCTCGGCGACCGGGAAACCGGCGGCGGCCTGGCGCTGCCGGTGTGGATCGAGTACATGAGCCGCGCGCTCAAGGGCGTGCCGGACTACAGGATGCCGATGCCGGAAGGCATCACCGAAATCGGCTCGGAACTGTATTTCGACGACTTCACGCCGGGCAACGGTTTCGTTTCGACGGTCGGCATCAGTCAGGCCGCGCTCGACGCCGACGCGAGCGCCGCAGCGGCCGCGCCCGAGCAGGTCGGAGAACAGGAAAAGCAGGACATCATGAATCTGTTCCGCGGGCACTGAGGCCGCTTCTTCCTGGCTTGCTGGTTTTTTTAGCCCGCCAGAAGTGCAAAAACCGCCGCGTTCGATACGCGGCGGTTTTCGTTTACGCAGTCACGTTGATGCCGCGCTTACGCTTCGAAGTGAACCGGCTCGCCGGCCTGTTGCGTCGCGTACTCCGACAGCGCGGAGAAAAATTCCGTGCCGTTGCGAGTATCGCGCCATTCGCCGTCGATAAAACGGAAGTGAAAACCGCCCGCTTTCGCGGCGATCCAGATCTCGCTCATGGGCGGTTGCAGGTTGACGATAATCTTCGTGCGGTTCTCGAATTCGAGGGTCAGCACGTTGCCGCTGCGCTCGAGTTCGATGTCGGCGGCGATGTCGTCAACCGCGCGTTCGATGGCGGCTAGCGCGGCTTCGGCGCGGGTCAGGTAATCACTATCGGACATGCTAAACTCCATCGATTATTTATTCAGGGACAGTCATGCGAGTCGTATCTCGGATGCGCGCGGCGACGTCCGGCCGCGCGATTGTAGCGGGTTTAGCCATTCTCGCAGGTTGTGCACTCGCCGGCTGCGGACAACGCGGTTCGCTCTATTTGCCGGCCGTACCGCCGCTACCGGCCAAGCCGGCCGATCGTACGCAGGCACCGCCGGCCGCTACCAACTCCACAGTGAATCCGGGCACGCCAAGCCCCATGGGCGAGGTGCCGGACACGTCGGGCTCGCCGCTCTCGCTGGCGCCCGAAACCGAACTCGCCACGCCACCCGCTTCCGCTGCTTCCGCTACGGAGGCACCGCTGCCTGCCTCTGCCGCCACACCCGTTCAATAAGACTTTCGCATGACTCGATCCGCATTTGACTACGTCGACGGCGTGCTGCACGCCGAAGGCGTGTCCGCCGTCTCCCTCGCCGAGCAGTTCGGCACGCCGCTGTACGTCTATTCGCGTGCCGCGCTGACCGCAGCATGGAACGCGTACGCAGGCGCTTGCGCTGGCCGTCGCGCAACCGTGCACGTGGCCGTTAAGGCCAACAGCAATCTCGCGGTGCTGAATGTGTTCGCGCGTCTCGGCGCGGGCTTCGACATCGTGTCGGGCGGCGAACTGGCGCGCGTGCTGGCAGCCGGCGGCAAAGCGGAAAACACCGTGTTTTCCGGCGTCGGCAAGCATGCGGACGAAATGCGCGACGCGCTCGCGGCCGGCGTCAAATGCTTCAACGTCGAATCGATTCCCGAGCTTGATCGTCTGAATGCGGTGGCTGCGGCAATGGGCAAGAAGGCGCCGGTTTCGCTGCGCGTGAATCCCGACGTCGACGCGAAGACGCATCCGTACATTTCCACCGGACTGAAGTCGAACAAGTTCGGCGTCGCTTTCGACGACGCGCGCGCCACGTATCAAGCCGCGGCGGCGATGGCGAATCTCGAGGTGGTCGGCATCGACTGCCATATTGGTTCGCAGATCACCGAAGTCGCGCCCTATCTGGACGCGGTGGACAAGGTGCTGGAACTGGTCGAGCAGATCGAGCAGGACGGCGTGAAGATTCGCCACATCGACGTGGGCGGCGGTCTCGGCATTACGTATGACAACGAAACGCCGCCGGAAATCGGCGAGTTCGTGCGCACGGTGCTGGATCGTATCGAAGCGCGTGGTCACGGCCATCGCGAAGTGTATTTCGAGCCGGGCCGTTCGCTGGTCGGCAATGCGGGCGTGCTGCTGACGCGCGTCGAGTTTCTGAAGCCGGGCGCGGAAAAGAACTTCGCCATCGTCGACGCGGCGATGACCGATCTCGCGCGTCCCGCCATGTACGAGGCCTATCACGCCATCGACCCGGTACTGAAGCGCGACGTGCCGGCTCATGTGTACGACGTGGTGGGTCCGGTGTGCGAAAGCGGCGACTGGCTGGGTCGCGAGCGCCTGCTCGCGGTCGAACCCGGCGACCTGCTGGCGATTCGCTCGGCCGGCGCGTACGGCTTCGTGATGAGCTCCAACTACAACACCCGTCCGCGTGCGGCCGAGGTAATGGTGGATGGTACACAGGTGCATCTGGTTCGTGCACGCGAAGAGGTCACGCAGTTGTTTGCGGGTGAAACGATCTTGCCGGCGTAAACGTCGGCGTCATTACGATATAAGTCACAAGCAATGAAAAAAGGGCGATGCCGCGAAACGGCATCGCCCTTTTTATTTTGGCGCGCTGTGCCGATGAACGCGAAGCTCGCCGGTTATCGCACCTTCACTCTCCGCTCGCGCAACCATACGATCAACCGCCAGCCCAGCAGCGCCACCATGATGGCCCCGTAGATTTTCGGCAAAACCAGATCGTGTTTGCCCGCCTTCATCCACCAGAAATGCAGGATCGCGAGCGCGCCGATTGCGTAGATCGAACGATGCAGCATCTGCCAGCGTCGCCCGAGCTTACGCACCATCGCCCGCGGCGACGTCACGGCCAGCGCGATCAGCAACACGAACGCCGCGAAGCCTACGGTGATGAACGGCCGCTTACCGATGTCCTTCAGAATCGCGGCGACGTCGAACCACTTGTCGAACCAGAGGTAAGTGGTGAAATGCAGCGTCGCGTAGAAGAACGCGTAGAGCCCGAGCATGCGACGAAAACGCACCAACGCGGCCAGGCCGGTCAGCCTGCGCAACGGCGTCACCGCCAGCGTGATGCAGAGGAACACGAGCGTCCATAAACCCGTGGAGCGCGTGATGAACTCGATCGGATTGGCACCGAGCCGATCGGTCACGCCGAACAGCACGATGCGCGCGAGCGGGTACCACGCGGCGATGAACACCGCGATCTTCGCAGGCACGATCCAGCGCGCGCCGCTCACGGGACGTCTTGACGCCGTTGAAGCAGAAGGCGACGAACGGGCCGCCTTGCGTGGTTCGATCTGAGTGACAGGTTGCGTATCGGAAGCCATATCGTCGAAGCCGTTCGCTTAAAAATTCTTCTTCAGGTCCATGCCCTGATACAGCGACGCGACCTGATCGCCGTAGCCATTGAACATCAGCGTCTTGCGCTTGGGCGTGAAGAACCCGTCTTCGCCGATGCGCCGCTCCGTCGCCTGACTCCAGCGCGGATGATCGACATTCGGATTCACGTTCGAATAGAAGCCGTATTCGTTCGTCGCGTACGTGTTCCAACTGGTCTTCGGCTGCTTGTCGAGGAAGCGGATCTTCACCAGCGACTTCGCGCTCTTGAAGCCGTATTTCCATGGCACCACGATCCGCACCGGCGCGCCGTTCTGATTGGGCAGCACCTGGCCGTAAAGCCCCATGGTCAGCAGCGTGAGCGGATTCATCGCCTCGTCCATGCGCAGACCTTCGGAGTAAGGCCAGTCGAGCACCGGCGTCGACAGTCCCGGCATTTGCGACGGATCGGCCAGCGTAATGAACTGCACGTACTTCGCATTGCCGGTCGGCTGCACGCGCTTGATCAGCTCGGCAAGCGGCACGCCGATCCACGGAATCACCATCGACCACCCTTCGACGCAGCGCAGCCGGTACACACGCTCTTCGAGCGGCGCGAGCTTCAGCAGTTCGTCGATGTCGTACACCTTCGGATTCTTGATCTCGCCCTCGACGCTCACCTTCCACGGATGTGGCCGCAACGTCCCCGCGTTCTGCGCGGGATCGGCTTTATCGGTGCCGAACTCGTAGAAGTTGTTGTACGTGGTGATGTCCTTGAACGGCGTGATCTTGTCGAGCGCGACGAATTTGGCGTTGGTCTTCGCCGCCAGTTTCTGCGCCTTCGGATCTGGCGATGAGTACGCCGCCAACGCCTCGCCATTCACGCCGATCAGACTGCCGAGCGCCATCGCGCCGGCCGCCTGCAACACGCGCCGCCGATTCTCGAACACGCGCCGGGGCGTGATTTCGCTGCGCGCGATATCGTCGCCGCTGAGTTGAATTCTGTCGCTTCGCTTGATCCACATCGTGCAGCTCCTTGCCGGTCCGCCGGCCTGTACTCTCAGGACGAACACCCTAGATGTAGCAAATATTCCGCCAGCCATAAAAAAACCGCCGGTGCGAAGCACGCGGCGGTTTTTAGTCGGCTCGAAGCGGCAGATCTTACAGCTTGCCGTAGCTATGCAAGCCCGACAGGAACATGTTGACGCCGAGGAACGCGAAGGTCGTCACCAGCAGGCCGGTCAGCGCCCACCATGCCGCGACCGCACCGCGCAGGCCCTTCATCAGGCGCATGTGCAGCCATGCCGCGTAGTTCAGCCAGACGATCAGCGCCCACGTTTCCTTCGGGTCCCAGCTCCAGTAGCCGCCCCAGGCTTCCGCAGCCCACAGCGCGCCGAGAATCGTCGCGATCGTGAAGAACGCGAAACCGACGGCGATCGATTTGTACATCAGGTCGTCAAGCACTTCGAGCGGCGGCAGACGGTCCGCCAGCACGCCGCGCTCTTTCGACAGATACGCGACACCGACCATGGCCGACAGCGCGAAGCTGCCATAGCCGATGAAGTTCGCCGGCACGTGGATCTTCATCCACCAGCTTTGCAGCGCCGGCACCAGCGGCTGGATCTGCTGCGCGTCACGCGCGACCGAGTACCACATCAGGAAGCCGACGGCCGCGCCGATCACCAGCAGCACGAACGCGCCGAGCGCGCGGGTGTTGTAGTGCTGCTCGTAGTACAGATAGAACAGCGCGGTGATCAGGCTGAACAGCACGAACACTTCGTACAGGTTCGAGATAGGAATATGGCCGACGTCCGCGCCGATCAGGTACGACTCATACCAGCGCACCATCAGGCCGACGAAACCCATCAGCACCGCGGCCCACGTCATCTTCGAGCCGATCGCGGCGCCGGTCGGCGAGCGCGACAGCAACCCGATCCAGTAGAACACGGTGGCGAACACGAACAGCGCACTCATCCACAGAATCGCGGACTGGCTCGACAGGAAGTATTTGAGGAAGAACGCGTTATCCGCGCGGCTCAGGTCGCCGTGGTAAATCTGAATGGCCAGCAGCGACAGCGCCGCAATACCCACCATCAGCAGACGCACCGGTTTCCAGCGCCAGCCGAGCACCATGAACACCGGCACCGCGCACACCAGCACCAGCTTGTCGTAGTAATTCATGAACGGGTGATAGCGCGACAGCGCAAACCCGGCGCCCGCGACCATCGCGACGGCGAACAGCCAGTCGACGACGCCGAGCCGTTTCAGAAACGGCCGCTCGTCGTACTGCGCGACGTTCAGCGCGTTGAACGACTCTTCCGCGCTGACCTTTTTCGGGCGTGCGGGTGAGGAGGAGGAGGAAACCTGAGTCAAGTCCATGATCTTACCGGGTCGAATCTTGTGAGCTTGCGGACGGCGCGCCGGGGTGGCCGGGCTTGTCGGAGCCGCCGGATGCTTCAGTGAGTTTGGCACCCAGTGCGGCGCCGACAGCGTCGCGCGTCTGGACGAACTCCTTCTCGAAGTCGAGCGTTTTACGTGCGCTCGACATGGCCATCACGACATTCGTGCCGCGATCGGTATCTTTAAGCCAGAACCAGAGGCGCCGTTCGCGGACGTAGAACATCGAAAAGATGCCCAACACGAGAAGCAGGCTGCCAAGATACACGACTTTTTTGCCCGGCGCGCGCGTCAACTGAAATACCGAAGCTTGCACCTGCTTGAATGAGTCGAGCTGTAAATAGACCGGCGAACCATACAAAAAGCTGTCGGAAATCGCGTTGATCGAGCTCTGGATGAAACGGCTCGCGTCCGCATTGGCCGTAGCCGCAGGCTCGCCGAGTTGCTGGCGGGACAGTTGCCACAAGTCCCAGGTGGAGCCTTCCAGCATGCGCAGCAGTAGACCAGCGGCTTTTTCCTGCTCGCCCTTCGGCACCGAATGGTCGATAAACCCGGCGATCCCCTGAAAGCCGCCAACCGGTTGGCCGTTCGGCAGCTTGATGCTGTTGTCCGCGCCGGCGAACAGGGTCAGCACGCGCAGCGCGCTTTCTTCGAGGTGCTGCTGCAGTTCCGTGTTCGAACCCGGCACCGAGCGCAGCGCGAAGCTGTGCGCGGCCGCGGCGCGCATGGCCGGATCTTCCAGCGTGGCGCGCAGGTTCATCCATTCCTTGACCGTGCCGCCGCTGTCGGCGGGAATCCGCAGATAGCGGAACGGATCGTCCGGATTCAGGCGCATGCCGGCGAGGAACATCTTTTCGCCGGCGACGTCCACCGGCAGCATGTAGTTGTTGTACTCGCGCGCCTGGCCGTCCGTGTCGCGCACCTTGTACTGCACCGACGGGCCGACATTGTGCAGATCGAGCGGCTTGGACGACTTCGCGCCGGAGCCGAGCCGTTCGTCGAAGGCCTCTTTCAACGTGCGATGCGCGGCGACGCCGCGCGCGTCGTTCTGGCCGCTGCCATTCGACACGTTTTCGACGTTGATCGCGCGGAAATCGGTGAACTCCACCGTCTTGCCGTCGGCCAGCGGCGTGGCCGTGCTCAACGGCGCATTGCCGCCGATCGTGCCGCCGAACGGCGCGGTCTTCGCGCTCGCGCCGCTCATGGGGTACGCGGTCATCTGCATCTGCGAGCCGCCGTCCTGGAAGCTCGACTGATAGATCGACACGCCGTCGTAAGTGAACGGCTTGTTCACTTCGACGCGCGCCGGCACCCGAGCGCCGGTCTTGTGATCGACTACGACGATGTCGCTCGCGAACAGCTTCGGCATGCCCGTCGAGTAATAGTCGACGATGAACTTGTTCAGTTCGATCGAAAACGGCAGGTCCTGGATCAACGAACCGTCCGGCTGATTCAGAATCGCCGTGGACACGTGCTGCCCTTCCGGCACCCACGCATAGCCGCGGAACGTCGGGTTGGACTGCGACATGCGGTGTTCCGGCGGAATGTCGTTGATCACCGTGTTGGCGCGGATCGGCGATTTGTCGAACAGCCACATTTGCAGCTTGATCGGCAGATTGCTGTCGAGCAGACCGCCGAGGCAGATCACGACGATCGCGACGTGAGCCGAGATATAACCGAACTTGGTCAACGCCCCGCGCTTGGCGGCGATCAGCGTGGCGCCTTCCGACTCACGCGTGACGAATTTGTAGCCGAGCTTGGCCGAGAGCGTGGCGAGCACCATCGAAGTCTGCGCGCGCGTGCCGTTCACCGCGAATTCGCCCTTGTGATGGAATGCGCGCAGGCTGCCTTCGCGAACCTTGTCCTTCCAGCTCTTCGCGTCGGCGACCATCTTCGGCGCGTTGCGGATCACGCACAGCGACACCGACACCATCAGGAAACCGAGGATCAGCATGAACCACCACGAGCTGTACACCGTGTACAGGCTCAACGAGCGGAAGATGTCCGCCCAGAACGGGCCGAACTGATTGACGTAGTTGGGATACGGATCGTCCTGCGTGAGAACGGTGCCGATGATGCTGGCGATCGACAGAACCACGAGCAGCGAAATGGCGAAACGCATCGAACTCATTACTTCGATGATGTTGCGCGCAATACGATTGCCCGACTTCGACTGCAAACCCGACGTGGTGACGCTCATTCATACTCCGACTGAACAGCAAAAAAGGGTGAAGGGCTGTCGTAGGCACGACGCCCCCACCCTTTTCTTGTTTTGTACCGGCCTCGACGGGCCGGTTGCATTTGCGTGCGAACCCTTTAATGCAGGCCCGCGATGTAATCGGCGACTGCCTTGATCTCACTATCCGACAACCGTGTGGCAATGGCATGCATCGGCTCATTGTTATTGCGTGCGCCCGGACCCTGCGTGAACGCCAGCAACTCCGTCACCGTGTACTCGGCCCATTGCCCCGAGAGACGCGGATACTGCGACGGAATCCCCTGACCGGTCGGGCCGTGGCAGCTCGCGCACGCCGGCACACCCTTGTCCGCGATCCCGCCGCGATAAATCTTCTGACCGAGCGGAACGGTGTCTTTGTTGTGCGCGTAGCCGGGCTTAGGCGTCTGCGTCGAAAAATAGGCGGCGACATTGACCATGTCCTGATCGGACAGCGCGGCCGCCATGCCCGCCATGATCGCATTGTTGCGTGCGGGCTGCTTCGCGCCTGCCTGGGTCTTGAAGTCTTTGAGCTGCTTGACGAGATATTCGGGATGCTGGCCCGCCAGCTTTGGATACGCACCGCCGGCGCTGTTGCCGTCTGCCCCATGGCATGACGCGCACACCTGCACCGCGATTGCCTGCCCCCGATTGATGTCCGGTTTTGCCGGATCTGCTGCTCGTGCCTGAATTGCCAAACCTGAAAGACCTGCAGCTACATGAAGCACCATCAGAGTCTTGCTCAGTCGATTCATTCGCACACCCTGTCTCGTCTTGTGGGATTTTTAGAGAGCCCCTATGGGGACTTTCTTCGGGGCGGAAAACCTGGGACAGCCCAGCGTTTTCTTGAAGATTTTGCAAACTACGACAGCGACCGACAGACCCGTGAAGAGCCGCCAAGGCACGCGGGCTGGCCCCCTCAGGTTTTCAGTAAACCATCGTATTGTACAATAACTCGCTAATCGCTAAGACGCCAGTCGGGCTTGACCCGTCCCCACTCCGGGTTCCCCGGCGTCTCGAATACCGGCCTGATCATGTCCTTCCTGCTCCACCAATCCCGCTTTTTCACGACCGTCAATCACTTGCGTGATCTGCCGGCCACCGCGCAACCCGAGATCTGCTTTGCGGGGCGCTCGAACGCGGGCAAGTCCACGGCCATCAATATTCTGTGCAATCAGAAGCGCCTCGCGTTCGCCAGCAAGACGCCGGGCCGCACGCAGCACATCAATTATTTCTCGGTGGGCAAGGAAGACGAGCCGACCGCGTACCTGGTCGACCTGCCGGGTTACGGCTACGCGGAAGTGCCGGGCGCGGCCAAGGCGCACTGGGAAGCGCTGCTGTCTACCTATCTGCAATCGCGCTCGCAATTGCGCGGCATGATCCTGATGATGGACTCGCGCCGCCCTTTGACGGATCTGGACCGACGCATGATCGAGTGGTTCGCGCCGACCGGCAAGCCGATCCACACGCTGCTCACGAAATGCGACAAATTGACGCGTCAGGAAAGCGTGAACGCGTTGCGCGCGACGCAGAAAGGCTTGGCTGAATATCGCACCGCCGGCTATCGGGGCGAGTTGACCGCCCAGTTGTTCTCGGCGCTCAAACGCGTTGGGATCGACGAAGCGCACGAGCTGGTTGAAAGCTGGCTGATCCCCAATGCGGCGGGCGAAGCGGACGCGGCGCAATAACTCCTGCGAGCCCTGCGGCTGCTGGAGCAAGGCCAGACGGCATTTCCGGCCGCCCATAAAAAAACCCGCCGCTTTAACGGCGGGTCAAACAGCCTAATCGAAAAAAACGACAGGCACCCGCTCAGGGAGGAGAAGCGGGGAGGTCAGCGCATGGCGCCTTGCTCGATCGGTATGATATACCATTGTCTCGAAAAGTTTCCGGGAGCGGAGGCAGGCGTTACTTGCCCACTCCACACATCCACGATCTTCGAGTCGATATGAGCTTTTATCCGCACTACCGTCCGCGCCGCATGCGCCGTGACGATTTCTCGCGTCGCCTGATGCGGGAAAACATCCTCACCACCAACGACCTGATCTACCCCGTGTTTGTCGTCGAAGGCACCAACGTACGGCAAGCCGTACCGTCGATGCCGGGCGTCGAGCGCGTGTCCGTCGATCTGCTGATGGGCGTGGCCGCGCAATGCGTCGAGCTGGGCGTGCCCGTGCTGTCGCTGTTTCCGGCGATCGACCCCACGCTGAAAACGCCTGACGGCCGCGAAGCGACCAATCCTGCCGGTTTGATTCCGCGCGCGGTTCGCGAACTGAAGAAGCACTTCCCCGAGCTGGGCGTGCTGACCGACGTGGCGCTCGATCCGTACACGAGCCACGGCCAGGACGGCGTGCTCGACGAAAACGGTTACGTGATCAACGACGAAACCGTCGAGATCCTCGTCGAACAGGCGCGTGTGCAGGCTGAAGCGGGCGTCGATATCGTCGCACCGTCGGACATGATGGACGGGCGCATCGGCGCCATCCGCGAAATGCTCGAGAGCGAAGACCATGTCCATACGCGGATCATGGCTTACGCGGCCAAGTTCGCCTCGGCGTTTTACGGCCCGTTCCGCGACGCCGTCGGCTCCGCCACGAACCTGGGCAAGAGCAACAAGATGACTTACCAGATGGACCCGGCCAATTCGAATGAAGCGCTGCGCGAAGTGCAAGCGGACATCAACGAAGGTGCGGACATGGTGATGGTCAAACCGGGTATGCCGTATCTGGATATCGTGCGTCGCGTGAAAGACGAGTTCCAGTTTCCGACGTACGTGTATCAGGTGAGCGGCGAGTACGCGATGCTGAAGGCGGCCGCGCAGAACGGCTGGCTCGATCACGACAAAGCGATGATGGAATCGCTGCTGGCGTTCAAGCGCGCTGGCGCCGACGGTGTGCTGACGTATTTCGCGCTGGATGCCGCCAAGATTTTGCGCTCGCAGAAGTGAGTTGATGCGGTTGCGCTTTTTGGCGTGAGGTAAGGCGGTGAAAAGAACGGGGGCTAGTCAGCCTCGACCACGATCGCCTTGCGCTCGACACTCAACTCCAATTGTTTGGTCTCGCGCTCGATTCCCAGCTTCACCGTGGTGGCAGGCTGACCTCGAATCAACGCGGTGATCTGCTCGAGCGACATCTCCGCTGTGGACTGGCCGTCGATGCTCGTGATGCGATCGCCAGGCTTCACGCCGGCGAGTTGTGCCGGCGCGCCGGGAATCACAGCGCGCACCAACGCGCCCGTGTCATTCACCGGCCGGGCAATGCCAATCCCGATGCCAACCAGCGATTGCGTCGCCGCCGGCAGACGCAGCCATTTGTCGGGCATACCGCTGTCACAGTTGGTACACCGCAGCGAACCATCCGCCTGGCGCTGGAAGCGGAACAGCGGCTTGGCAGTCGACGCGCATCCCCGTGCCTGCGACGTATCACGCAGCATCAGGCCATGCTCGCTCTGGCAGGCGCGCAATGTATTGGGCATGGCAGGCAACTGCGGACCGACCAGAATGCCGAGCGACACGTAGGCAATATCGCCCTTCACCACCACTGCCGGTTGCGCGGGCTCGAGCAACTGCCCTTTGCGCCAAGCGTCCCACGCCGTTTTCAGATTCGGATAAGGCGACGCCACGTAGGTGCCGTTCAACGGACCATTCGGATTCGTGGCGCGTTCGCGTAATCCGGGCGGCAAGACGATGCTCGGCAGATATCGCGGCGCGGCGTCCTCGCCTCGCAACTGGCCATTGCTGAACGTGAGCATAAACAACTTGCCGTCGCGTTCGGCGAGGACTTGGCCTGATTCGTCGAACTCGCCTATCGCGTCGTAGCTCGGAGATTTTGCCGGACGGCCATCGCTCTGGACGAAGCTGATCCGATCGTCTTTGCGCACCTGAATCAGGCCAATGGTGTCGAGCGTGCCGGTTTCGACGCTTTGGTACACGAACGGCAGCACGACTTTGCCCGTTTTCGCGTTCAGCAATCCGTATTGCGAGCCGAGCCGGGCTTCGGCGAGATCGGGGAAATTGTCGTGTTGTTCGATTTCCAGATCGTCGTAGCCGGTGGCGTTGAGGGACTTGCCGTTCTGGTAGAGGTAATACTTGCCGTCGCGCTGAGTTACTTCGGACGTGGAAGTGGTTGCGCTTTGCGGTTCGGTTGATTCGCTTGCGGCGAAAGCATGAGACGTAAACAGCACTTGCGTCAGCAGAAGTGTGGCGATCAGAATCCCTGCGGCTTTGGATGAGTTCTCGAAGCGGTTGTAACGCTCGGCGTTGTTCATCTTCGTGGATCGCACCGGTTCGTCCTTTTTTGGCTGACGCAGTTGCTTTCTTGTTCTGACGTTCTGACGTTCTGACGTTCTGACGTTCTGACGTGCTGACGTGCTGACGTGCTCAGATTCTGCGTGATGCGGCTGCCCTGAACAGAATTCGTGGGCGCGCCACGCGAGTCGAATTGGACTACGCCTCAGGTAACTCAGCGCCCGGGCGTGTCGTCGCCTCGTCTGCTACGTCACGCTCGAGCACGCATCAAGCTAAGCCAGTCTCGCTCACGCCCCCGGCGCGCTGACCCGGTCAAGACTGCGCAAGAACTTATCCGCGGACTCGTACCCAACCACCCGCAGCACTTCCTTCCCGCCCTGATCGAAGAAAATAATGCCGGGCGGCCCGAACAGGCTGAAACGCTTGAGCAGCATTTGATCGTCCGCATTGTTCGCGGTAACGTCGGCGCGCAGCAGATTCATCTGCTTTAATTTCGCCTGCACACGCGGATCGCTGAAGGTGAATTTCTCCATCTCCCTGCAACTGACGCACCAGTCCGCATAGAAATCGAGCATGGCGGGTTGGGCAGCCGTTTTAACGGCCTGGTCGAGCTCCGTCGACGAGCGGACCGACGCGAACGTCAGATCGTCCTGCGACGCCGTACCGGGCTTATTGGAGGCATTAGCGACAGACGCCTCCTGGCCGCGTGCGGCCAACACGGCAAGTGGCCGCAGCGGATCGGACGATCCGGCCGCCAAGCCGACCAGCAGCACCGCGGCCCAGATGGCAAGCGCCGCACCGAAACCGCGCCCCAAACGACGCCAGACCGACGCCTCAACGCCCGGCGCCGAGAACAACCCGAGCGACGCCGCGGCAATCAGCAGCCAGAGCGCGCTCAACAGCATGGTCGCGGTCGCGCCGAGCACCGGCCAGACGATCCACAGCGCAGCCGCGAGCAGCACCACGCCAAAGAAGACCTTGACGCCGTCCATCCATGCGCCGGCACGCGGCAACAGCGTGCCGGCGCCCAACCCGAGGATCAGCAGCGGCACGCCGAGGCCGAGGCCCATCGAGAACAGCGCGGCGCCGCCGAGCACGGCGTCGCCGGTATGTGCGATGAACGCGAGCACGGCAAACAGCGGCGCCGTCATACAGGCGCCGACCACCAGTGCCGACAACGCGCCCATTAGAGCGACCGCGGCGAACTTGCCGCCGGAGCGTCCCGTCGATGCGCGCGACACACCGTCCTGCCAACGCTGCGGCAACGCGATGTCGAAGCCCGCGATCAGCGTCAGCGCAAAAATCGTCAACAGAACGCCGAACGCGCCGAGCACCCACGGGTTCTGCAGCCACGCGCCGAGACTCTGCCCGACCATCGCAGCGGCAACGCCCAGCGCGGTGTACACAAGCGCCATACCGATCACATACGCCAGCGACAAAGCAAAACCGCGGGCACGCGTGACCCGCGCGCCTTCACCGATGATGATCGCCGACAGGATCGGAATCATCGGATACGAGCACGGCAGCAAGCTGAGCACCGCGCCGGCGACGAAATAGAGCCCGATGATCGCGAAGAACCCACCGCCTTGCAGCAGCGACTGCGCGTAGTCGGCGCTCGTGGCGCGCTCATACCAAGGCGTGCCGGCTGCCGGCGATTGCTGCGCAGCGGCGGGAGCCGCTGTGCTCACGGCGGCTTGCAAAGCATCGCCGCTGACGTGGTAGACGCGCTCCATCGGCGGATAGCAAATGCCAGCATCGGCGCAGCCTTGCGACGTCACCGCCAGATCAAAAGGGCCGGCCGCTTGCTTGATCGGAATTCGGATCGTCAGTTCGTTACGATACGTCTCGACGTTCTTGTTGAAAGTCTGATCGAACTTGACATGGCCGGCCGGCAGTTGCGGCTCACCAAGCGCGACCGTCCCGTTGCGGGTCACGAAGGCGAAGCGCTCGCGGTACATGTAGTAGCCGTCCGCGATCTTGTAGGTCACGTCGACTTCGCCAGGTTTCTCCGTCGCGCTGAATTTGAAGGCAACCGCAGGGTCAAGAAAGTCGTCCGTGGCGCGGGCGAGCGTGCCGAACTGCGCGAGCATGAGGCTGGCGAGCAGCAGAAATACGGTGCGCAGCGCCACGCGCGCACGCCGGTCAAGACCGTTAAACATGGAGGGGACGTTGGGTTTCAGCGGTGATCCACCGGCCGTACGCGGCCGATGCGGCCGCTTGCCACGAGAGGATTTCCGGCGTGTCGTAGGGATGATGCGCGTGAATGTATTGCTCAAGTTCCCACGCACGTGCGGCGCTGGTCTTGAACAGCAGCTGGATCTCTTGCGCAGTCTCGATCGTGCCCCGCCAGTGATAACTGGACTGCACAGCGCCTAGTTGCGTGACGCAGGCGCATAGCCGTGCGGCCAACGCATCCGCAGCAAGTTTCTGAGCGACGGCCGCATCCGGAACCGTGGTCAGAATTAAGGTCACACTCAGGCTCACAACAGACTCCGGCGACGCACGATTCAGGTGCCGTTATCGTATCACCTAGCCCCATGCTCTCGCAGACGAGACCACGGCGAACAGACTACCTCGGGCGTTTTGTCGCGGCGGATAGGCGGATATTTATCGAGCATGCTTTCGGCTCCCAAAAACAAAAAAGCCAGGCTAGGCGCCTGGCTTTTCTTTGATGCTAAAAGCTTACTCAGCTTCTTGCACTTCAACTTCTTCAACTTCCGGACGGTCGAGCAGTTCGACCAGTGCCATCGGCGCATTGTCGCCATTGCGGAAGCCGAACTTCAGCACGCGCAGGTAGCCGCCCGGACGGGTAGCGTAGCGCGGGCCCAGAACTTCGAACAGCTTCGTGACCGAGTCACGATCGCGCAGACGGTTGAACGCCAGACGACGATTTGCCAGCGACGGCTTCTTGCCGAGCGTGATCAGCGGCTCGACAACTTTACGGAGTTCTTTTGCCTTCGGCAGCGTGGTCTTGATGACTTCGTGCGCGATCAGCGAGTTGGACATATTACGGAGCATTGCCAGACGGTGGCTGCTCGTGCGGTTCAGTTTCCGCAAACCATGACGGTGACGCATGTTAATTCCTTTGATTCAGAGTTTTGGTCCAGCTCTTCTATCGCACTCGATTCACCACAAGGTGTGAGTGCACGGGCCGGTAGTAAAAAAAGACAAGACGCGGATTTTAAAGGAAAATCCGCGTCTTTGCCAGTCCAGCAGCGGGTTCTGTCCCGGTATGACTCTCGACTTACTTGTCCAGACCTGCCGGCGGCCAGTTTTCGAGCTTCATGCCAAGCGTCAAACCACGCGACGCCAGTACTTCCTTGATTTCGTTCAACGACTTGCGACCCAGATTCGGGGTCTTGAGCAGTTCGTTTTCCGTGCGCTGGATCAGATCGCCGATGTAGTAAATGTTCTCGGCCTTCAGGCAGTTCGCGGAACGAACCGTCAGTTCGAGATCATCGACCGGACGCAACAGGATCGGATCGATCTGTGGCGCACGCGACGGCGCTTCCGCCGTTGCTTCGGTACCTTCCAGAGCAGCGAACACCGACAGTTGATCGACCAGAATGCGAGCCGATTGACGGATCGCTTCTTCCGGCGAAATCACACCGTTCGTTTCGATGTTCATCACAAGCTTGTCGAGGTCAGTACGCTGTTCGACGCGAGCGCTTTCAACGGCGTAGCTCACACGACGAACCGGCGAGAACGACGCGTCCAGCACGATACGGCCGATGATCTTGGCCGACTCTTCGCCATAACGACGCACATTACCCGGCACATAGCCGCGGCCCTTTTCGACCTTGATCTGAACGTCGAGCTTACCGCCCTTCGACAGATGCGCAATCACGTGATCCGGGTTGACCACTTCGCAATCGTGTGCGAGTTCGATGTCGCCAGCGGTGACAACGCCTTCGCCTTCCTTGCGCAGCGTAACCGTCACTTCGTCACGGTTATGCAGCTTAAAGACCACGCCCTTCAGGTTCAACAACAGGTTGACCACATCCTCTTGCACACCGTCGAGCGTCGAATACTCATGTACGACGCCTGCGATCGTCACTTCGGTCGGCGCGTAGCCAATCATCGACGACAACAGCACGCGCCGAAGCGCGTTACCCAAGGTGTGGCCGTAACCGCGTTCAAACGGTTCCATGACCACTTTCGCATGGCTCTCGCCAAGCGATTCAACTGCGATGATCTTGGGCTTCAACAAACTGGTTTGCATAGGTTTTCCTTTTCAATACCCTCGGCTCGTTACACCGATAAGGCTGACCGGTAACAACCTGAAAATAAACAGCCGAGACGCCCCCTTGCGCAACGCAATCGGGGTGCCCCGGCCATTAATCCGATTACCGCGAATACAATTCGACGATCAGGCTTTCGTTGATATCGCCAGCGATGTCGCTGCGTTCCGGCTTCGACTTGAACGTGCCTTCGAACTTCTTCGAATCCACAGCGACCCAGCTCGGCAGACCGCCTTGCTCAGCCAGCGACAGCGCTTCGAGAATACGCGCTTGCTTCTTCTTCTGTTCGCGCACGGCAACGACGTCGCCTGCCTTCACTTGCATCGACGGGATATTCGACACGACGCCGTTCACCGTCATCGCCTTGTGGCTGACCAACTGACGCGCTTCAGCACGCGTCGAGCCGAAGCCCATGCGATACACGACGTTGTCCAGACGCGATTCGAGCAACTGCAACAGGTTTTCACCCGTGTTGCCCTTAAGGCGGTCGGCTTCAGCGAAGTAGCGACGGAATTGGCGCTCGAGAATGCCGTAGATGCGCTTCACTTTTTGCTTTTCGCGCAACTGCGTGCCGTAGTCGGACGTGCGTGCACCCGAGGTGCGGCCGTGCTGGCCTGGTTTGCTATCAAGCTTGCACTTGTCAGCGAGCGAACGACGGGCGCTCTTCAGGAAGAGGTCAGTGCCTTCACGGCGGGACAGCTTGGCCTTAGGGCCGATATAACGTGCCACGTTGATTCCTTCTATGATTAATCACGCAGGTGCTCGCACTTACGCTAGTTCGAACCCTTTGGACCGAACGGTGGGCTTAGTCAATTAAATAGCACAAGCGGCCTGCCGCCGCGCAGGGCGGCAACAGGCGCTCGTAAAATCGGCGTCTTAGATACGACGACGCTTCGGCGGACGGCAGCCGTTGTGCGGGACCGGAGTCACGTCGGAGATCGCGGTGATCTTGATGCCAAGACCATGCAACGCGCGCACCGCCGACTCGCGGCCAGGACCGGGGCCCTTGATCCGCACTTCGAGGTTCTTCACGCCGTATTCCATCGCCACGCGGCCTGCCGATTCGGCTGCCACCTGGGCTGCAAACGGGGTCGATTTACGCGAACCCTTGAAGCCCTGACCACCCGACGTTGCCCAAGCAAGTGCATTGCCTTGACGATCAGTGATCGTGATGATGGTGTTGTTGAACGACGCGTGAACGTGAACCACGCCCTCGGCGACGTTCTTCTTGACCTTCTTGCGAACGCGTTGCGCCGCGGAGTTGTTCGAAGCCTTAGCCATTACGTTTTCCTGTAACTGTCAGTTCCGCTTACTTCTTCAGCGATTGCGCTGCACGACGCGGACCCTTGCGCGTACGGGCATTCGTACGCGTACGTTGGCCGCGCAGGGGCAAGCCCTTACGATGCCGCACGCCACGGTAGCAGCCGAGATCCATCAGGCGCTTGATGTTCATCGTCGTTTCACGGCGCAGATCGCCTTCAACGATGAACTTGCCGACTTCTTCACGCAGCTTTTCGAGGTCTGCGTCGTTCAGGTCTTTGACCTTCTTCGAAAATGCCACACCAGCAGCGACGCAAATGTCGCGCGAGCGCGTGCGGCCGACACCGTAAATAGCCGTCAGGCCGATTTCGGTATGCTGGTGATTCGGGATGTTAACCCCTGCGATACGAGCCATTGTTTTTCCTCAAACAAAAAGCGCTAGCAAAAAGCGCGGCGTTCAGCCTTGACGCTGTTTGTGGCGCGGATCAGAGCTGCAAATCACGCGCACAACGCCTTTGCGCTTGATGATCTTGCAATTGCGGCAAATGCGCTTAACCGATGCCATCACTTTCATGATATTACCCTTTTTTCAAATCACTTCGCCCGGAACACGATCCGCGCACGCGACAGATCGTAAGGCGTCAATTCAACCGTCACCTTGTCGCCCGGCAAGATTCGGATGTAGTGCATCCGCATCTTGCCGGATATGTGTCCCAATACGACATGGCCGTTTTCCAGCTTCACCCTAAAGGTAGCGTTAGGCAGGTTTTCGATGACTTCACCCTGCATCTGGATAACATCGTCTTTGGCCATAAGTCCTTTCAACGCATCGGGACGCCGCCGCCTTTGAAATTAGCTTTCTTCAGCAGCGATTCATACTGTTGCGACATAACGTACGACTGCACCTGCGCCATGAAATCCATTGTGACGACGACAATGATCAGCAGCGACGTTCCACCAAAATAAAACGGCACGTTCCAGCGCAGTACCAGAAACTCGGGCAGCAGACAAACAAACACGATGTAGATCGCACCGGCCAGCGTCAGACGCGTCAGGATGCGGTCGATGTATCGCGCCGTTTGATCGCCCGGGCGGATGCCAGGGACGAACGCGCCACTCTTCTTCAGGTTGTCGGCCGTTTCTCTGCTGTTGAACACCAATGCGGTGTAGAAAAAACAGAAGAAGACGATCGCCAACGCGTACAACAACACGTACACGGGTTGACCGGGCTTAAGAGCTTCGGCCACGTTATGTAACGTGTCTGCGAACCAGCTGGTACGCGACCCTGAACTAAACCAGTTCAGGATGGTTGCCGGGAAGAGAATGATCGACGATGCAAAGATCGGCGGAATCACACCCGACATGTTCAACTTCAGAGGCAGATGCGAAGACTGTCCGCCGTAAATCTTGTTACCGACTTGCCGCTTCGCGTAGTTCACAAGAATCTTGCGCTGGCCGCGCTCAATGAACACCACCAGATACGTCACTGCAGCAATCAGTGCGACCACAATAATCGCCGAGATGATGCTCATCGAGCCGGTTCGCACCAGTTCGAAAAGACCACCGATCGCGTTCGGGAAGCCCGCCGCAATACCACCGAAAATGATGATCGAGATACCGTTGCCAAGCCCGCGCTCCGTGATCTGCTCACCTAGCCACATCAAGAACATCGTGCCAGTCACCAGCGTCACGACCGTCGTCAAACGAAACACCATACCCGGATCGATCACCAAGCCCGGCTGATTTTCCAGTGCGACAGCAATGCCGAATGCCTGGAACGTTGCCAGCAGAACCGTAAAAATACGCGTGTACTGCGTAATCTTCCGCTGTCCCGCCTGCCCTTCCTTTTTTAGCGCTTCCAGCTGCGGCGATACAATCGCCAGCAACTGCATGATGATCGACGCCGAAATGTACGGCATGATCCCCAGCGCAAAAATCGTGAACCGCGAAAGTGCGCCACCCGAGAACATGTTGAACATGCCTAGGATGCCGCCCGACTGGCTTTGGAACAATTTTGCCAGTTGGTCCGGGTCAATACCCGGCACCGGAATGTGCGCGCCGATACGGTAGACGATCAACGCCAGCAGCAAAAACATTGCTCGCCGACGCAGATCGCCAAACTTCGCCGCGCCGCGACCGGGTTTTGCGAGACTCGGGCTGTTAGCCAAGTACCTTCTCCGATGCTAATGCTAGTGACGGCAAAATCGACTTGCGCGTTACTCGGCGAACGAGCCGCCGGCTGCTTCGATAGCAGCGCGCGCACCCTTCGTCGCACCCAGACCCTTCACAACGACCTTGCGCTTCAACTCGCCGGTTTTGATGATCTTGGCGCTCGTGATCATCTCGCCAATCAGGCCGGCTTGCTTCAGAGCCAACAGATCGATTTCGTCGACCGGCAGCTTCTCCAGATCAGAGAGGCGCACTTCACCGACGAACTCCTTCGTCAGCGAGGTGAACCCACGCTTCGGCAGGCGACGTTGCAGCGGCATTTGACCGCCTTCGAAACCAACCTTGTGAAAGCCGCCCGAACGCGACTTCTGACCTTTGTGACCACGGCCAGCGGTCTTGCCGAGGCCGGAGCCGATGCCGCGACCAACGCGCCGCTTTGCGTGCTTCGCACCTTCAGCCGGCTTCAGGTTATTCAATTCCATTATCAACTCCTTGAGTCCTGGTCAGCCGCTTAGCTGATGACCTTAACGAGGTACGAAACCTTGTTGATCATGCCGCGCACAGCCGGCGTGTCCTGCAACTCGCTAACCGAGTTGAGTCGGCGCAGGCCCAAGCCACGCACCGTTGCACGGTGCGTTTCACGGGTGCCGATCAGGCTCTTGACGAGCTGGACCTTGACAGTTTTATCAGACATGGTGTCCACCTTAGCCCAGAATATCTTCGACGGACTTGCCGCGCTTCGCCGCGATATCACCCGGCGTCGACTGCTTGCGCAGACCGTCGAGCGTTGCGCGAACGAGGTTATACGGGTTCGTCGAACCGTGGCTCTTGGCCACAACGTTCTGCACGCCCATCACGTCGAACACTGCGCGCATCGGACCGCCAGCGATCACACCGGTACCATCCTTGGCCGGAGCCAGGAGAACCATCGATGCGCCGTGCTTACCGTGCACTTCGTGTTGCAGGGTACCGTTCTTCAACGGCACCTTGAACATGTTGCGGCGAGCTTGTTCCATCGCTTTCTGAACAGCGACGGGCACTTCCTTCGCCTTGCCCTTGCCCATACCGACGCGGCCATCACCATCGCCAACCACGGTCAGAGCGGCGAAGCCGAGAATCCGGCCCCCCTTCACGACCTTGGTCACGCGGTTGACCGAAATCATTTTTTCACGAAGGCCGTCGTCGCGTTCGTCAGCCTGAACTTTCGCTTGCATCTTTGCCATGACGAATTCTTCCCTTAGAACTTGAGTCCGGCTTCGCGCGCCGCATCAGCCAGCGCTTTCACGCGGCCGTGGTAACGGAAACCCGAACGGTCGAAGGCGACGGATTCGATGCCGGCAGCCTTAGCCTTTTCTGCGATGCGCTTACCAATCAGAGTCGCAGCAGCGACGTTGCCGCCCTTGCCCGTCTGATCAGCAAGTTGCGCACGCACTTCGGCTTCGAGCGTCGACGCGCTAGCGAGCACCTTGGTGCCGCACGGCGAGAACACTTGCGCATAGATGTGCGTGTTCGTGCGATGCACGGCGAGACGGGCGACCTGCAGCTCAGCGATCTTGATACGCGTCTGACGAGCGCGGCGCAGGCGAGATTGAGTCTTATCCATGATTGCGCACCCTTACTTCTTCTTCGTTTCTTTGAGGATCACAACCTCGTTGGCGTAACGCACACCTTTGCCCTTATAGGGCTCCGGCGGACGATAGCCGCGCACTTCTGCAGCGACTTGGCCAACTTGTTGCTTATTGATCCCCTTGATCACGATTTCGGTTTGCGTCGGGGTTTCAGCCTTGACACCTTCCGGCATCTGGTGCACCACGGGGTGCGAGAAACCCAGCGACAGGTTCAGCTTGTCGCCTTGCGCCTGTGCGCGGTAACCGACGCCAACCAGCGTCAGCTTGCGCTCGAAACCCTTCGTCACGCCGTTCACCATGTTCGCAACCAGTGCGCGCATCGTGCCCGACATCGCATTCGCTTCGCGGCTTTCGTCAACCGGCTCGAATTTCAGCGTGCCGTTGTCGTTCACCACCTTCACGAGGCTGTTAGCAGCCTGCGAAATCGTACCCAGCGGGCCCTTGACGGTAATGCTTTCGTCGCTCAGGGCCACTTCTGCGCCTTCCAGCGCGATCGGGCTTTTACCTACTCGAGACATGTTTCTCTCCTTTCGGCCTTAAGCGACGTAGCAGATGACTTCGCCGCCAACGCCCGTTGCACGCGCCTTGCGGTCCGTCATCACGCCCTTCGGCGTCGACACGATTGCCACGCCGAGGCCATTCATGACCACAGGGATGTCGTTACGGCCGCGGTACACACGCAGCCCAGGCTTCGAGACGCGCTCAATGCGCTCGATCACCGGACGGCCAGCGTAGTACTTCAACACGATGTTCAATTCAGACTTCGCACCTTCGGACTTCACTGCGAAATCATCGATATAGCCTTCGTCCTTAAGGACTTGCGCAATCGCAACCTTGACTTTCGACGAGGGCATAGTCACCGAGACTTTCTCAACCATCTGCGCATTGCGGATGCGAGTCAGCATATCGGCGATAGGATCACTCATACTCATTTACGTTTCTCCTATTACCAGCTCGCCTTGGTCAGGCCAGGGATCTCGCCGCGGAACGCGATTTCGCGAATCTTGTTACGCGCCAGCCCGAATTTACGGAACGTACCGCGCGGACGACCGGTAATTGCGCAACGATTGCGCTTACGGGTCGGGTTAGAGTTGCGCGGCAGTTGTTGCAGTTCCAGACGTGCTGCGTAATGCTCTTCGTCCGACTTGCTCATATCGCCAATGATCGCCTTCAACTCCGCACGCTTGGGAGCGTACTTAGCAGCGAGGCGAGCACGCTTCTTTTCACGTTCGATCAGTGCCAGTTTAGCCACGGTAACCTCAGTTTCTGAACGGGAACTTGAAGCTGGCGAGCAGAGCCTTTGCTTCGTCGTCGGTCTTCGCAGTCGTCGTGATGCTGATGTTCAGCCCACGCAGTGCGTCGATCTTGTCGTAGTCGATTTCGGGGAAAATGATCTGCTCTTTCACACCGATGTTGTAGTTGCCGCGACCATCGAACGCACGACCGGAGACGCCACGGAAGTCGCGCACACGGGGGAGCGCAACCGTCACGAAACGGTCCAGAAATTCGTACATTGCTTGACCACGCAACGTCACCATTGCACCGATCGGATAGCCTTGACGGATCTTGAAGCCAGCGATTGCCTTGCGTGCTTTAGTGATCACCGGCTTCTGGCCTGCGATCTTCGTCAGGTCGCCAACGGCGTTTTCGATGATCTTCTTGTCAGCAACCGCTTCGCCAAGGCCCATGTTAAGGGTGATCTTGGTGATCCGCGGCACTTCCATTACGGACTTGTAACCGAACTTCTCGATGAGGCCGGGTACAACCTTTTCTTTGTAAAACTCTTGCAAACGAGCCATTTTTTTACTCCGCAGCGTCAGGCGCTCAGCTCGGCACCGGTCGTTTTAAGGAAACGGACTTTCTTGTCTCCTTCGACCTTGATGCCTACACGCGACGCCTTGCCATTCGCGTCGACCAATGCGACGTTCGAAATTTGCAGCGGCATCGTCTTGGCTTCCACACCGCCCGTCGTACCCTTCATCGGGTTCGGCTTGACGTGTTTCTTGACGAGATTGATGCCCTCGACAATCACTTTGCTTTCGCCAACGGACAGCACGACGCCGCGCTTGCCTTTATCTTTGCCGGTGATGACGATAACTTCGTCACCTTTGCGAATCTTGTTCATCGCGACTCCTTACAGCACTTCAGGTGCCAGCGAAACGATCTTCATGAATCGTTCGCTACGCAACTCGCGCGTGACAGGCCCGAAAATACGGGTGCCAATAGGTTCGAGCTTGGCATTCAACAACACG